>JALZBO010000057.1 GCA_030863545.1 Actinomycetota bacterium | reverse complement strand
CGCAGGTGCGGCCCTCTTCTCGCTGGGTGCCGCCCTATGGATGGGGCTGAGAACGGTTCGGGGCCCCGAGCCACCATCCCTCGAATGAAGTTGCGGCGGGCCGTCGCTGCCTTCCTCACCGTGATGCTGTCCGCGTGTGGCCCCGTCGGGGACGACGGGGGTGAGCGGCAGCCGAATGAGCCCCGCGAAGAGAGCCAACCAAAGCCCCCAAGCCGTGAAGGGTTGGAGTGGAGGCGTCACGCAAGCGCGCCTACTCCGCGGACCGAGGTAGCGGCAGTCGCGCTCGGGGGCCGGATATACGTCATTGGCGGGTTTGCCGAAGACGGCTCGACAGTGCCGACCCTCGAGATTTATGACCCTCAGCAGGATCGCTTCTCACGAGGCCCCGACCTGCCCCTCGCCGTGAACCACGCGATGGCTGCCTCCCACGGCGACACCCTCTATGTCTTCGGCGGCTATCGGGAAGGACTGTCGGCGCCGACGGATCGTGCCTTTGCACTGAGGGCAGGCCGTTGGGAGGAGATCCCCCGCATGCCGGAGGTTCGAGCCGCTGCCGGTGCCGCAGCGATCGGCGGCAAGGTGTACGTCGCGGGTGGGGTAGGGGCGGCGGGGCTTGCGACGTCCACGATGGTTCTCGACGTTGCTTCCGGCGCGTGGTCGGTTGCACCCGGGCTGAGGACCCCGCGCGAGCATCTCGGGATTGCAACTGACGGGAGGCGTCTCTACGCCGTAGGTGGGCGGAGACCGCAGAACCTCGACGCCGCCGAGGTCTTGGATCCTTCCACGGGAGTGTGGTCTGAGATCCCCAATCTTCCAACTGCTCGCGGAGGGCTTGCAGCCGCGGGCACGTCCAACGGGTTCATAGTCGCCGTTGGTGGCGAGACCGCCGAGGACACCTTCGACGAGGCGGAAGCCTTCGACGTGGATGCCGGCCGCTGGCTCCGTCTCCCGGGGCTGCCCACTGCACGCCATGGGCTCGGAGTCGCCGCCCTGGGCGAGGTCGTCTACGTGATTGCCGGCGGACCGCGGCCCGGTTTTGCCTTCTCCGGGGCCAACGAGTCGATCGACCTCTCCTCGCTTCGTTGAAGTACCCTTTATGGGCCCGGGGGGGACGATCCAGGTAGGGGCAGGGGGAACGGCCCACCCCTAGTTCGGAGCCTCGTGGGCTAGGCTGTTCCCAAGAGATCTCTCGCGAGCCTTGCGCTCCGGCTTCCGTTCGCGAGCGCGGTCACGCTCGTCAGGTCGTCGGGCTGGTCTACGTCCAGCATGATCGGCGGCAATTGGACCGTCCTAGCGGTGAGACCTGCTGAGTGAGCAAGCTCGAGGTGCGCCTTTGCGCTTGCCGGGCCATAAGAGGCAGGGATGGCGTCCGGGGGCCGGCGAGCCAGCGCGTTCGTTCCGCCGTCGTGGGAGGGAGCGATCACGACCTCCTCGCGGTAGGAGAGAAGCTTCTCGATCGCCTTCGTCGTGACCATCGGGAGGTCTGCCGCGAGGACCAGAAGCCGTCCACACCCCTCCATCAATGCTGCCTCGGTTCCTGCCCGGATCGCCTCGTTCAGGCCGTTTCCGGGGTCCGGCACAAGCCGGCACGAGAACCTCTCTCCCAACGCCCCTGCTGCTGGATCGGAGGTCACGATGAACCGGCTCGGCCAACGGCTCGTTGCCTCGAGGACGTCGGCGAGCATGGCTAGGCTCAGGGCCCGGCGGCCCTCGGGGGAGATCGCAGGGGCGAGCCGGAGCTTGGACCGATCGAGTCGCTTGACCGGGATGAGGATTGAGTCCACCTCTCGGCAGCTTATACTCTTGCAATGGCCCAAACTACGGGAGGAAACGCTCCCGCCTCGGGTGGGCGCAAGCGGCACTGGAACGCAGGGCCCGAGCGCAAACACTGGAAGCATCTACACGCCGAGATCGTAGCGACGGACGTTTGTGTGGGCTGCTCCGCCTGCGTTGTTGCGTGCCCCCATCACGTCATCGACATGGAAGATTTCCGCCCGCAGATGGTGGAGCTAGGAGGGGGCAAGCCGGAGCTCGGGCCGTTCAACTGCGCGCATGGGGAGCAGAGCTGCTCGCTTTGTGCGATGGCGTGCCTCCGGCTGGAGCCTGCGGTTGAGGCGATAGAGAAGACCCTGTTCGGCAGGCGCAGAAAGCACCCGAGCGAGCCGTGGGGCATGAAGCGAGAGATGTGGCTGGGGCGCGCGACCGACCCCGAGATCCGTGCAAAGGGTCAGGACGGGGCGGTCGTCACGGCGCTGCTTGCGTGGATGCTCGACAACGGCGAGATCGACGGCGCTTGTCTCGCCAAGCCGATGAAGGACAAGCCCTGGTTCGACGAGCCGTTCGTGGCGCGGAGCCGAGAAGACCTCCTCAATGGGGCCGGATCGCGCTACACCTACTGCTCGACGCCCCTGGCGCTCAAGAAGGCCGCCGAGCAAAAGCTCAAGAACCTTGCCGTGGTCGGTGTCTCGTGCGAGTCCACCGCGATGCGCGAGATGCAGTTCGAAGGAATAAAGCGCTGGAGCCGGATGACGAAGTTCGTGGCCGGGCTCATGTGCAACGAGACCTTCAGGTACGAGCCGTTCATCCACGAGATCGTGGTCGGGAGGTACGGAGCTGATCTCGACCGGGTCGTCAAGATCAACGTCAAAGGCAACGTCTTCGTGACTCTCGACGACGGAACCGACATAGAGATCCCCCTCGACGAGTGCAAGGTCTACGCGAACGAGTGGTGCAACCACTGCCCCGACTTCGCCGCCGAGCACGCCGACATATCTTTTGGCGGCATCGGGCTAAAGGGGTGGACGATGTGCATCGTCCGCACCGAATACGGCCAGCAGGTGTGGCAGCGGGCCGTGGAAGCAGGGGTAGTCGAGACGAAGGACACCCAGGAGGACCCGCACGGGCTTCGAGTCCTCGACGCTCTCGCCAAGAAGCAGAGGCGTCGCGTCGGTCCTTGGGAGTCCCACGCCGCCACTCGTTGGCCCGTCCGAGAAGTCCTTGCAAGGGTGCAGAGGGAGTACGTCGAGGAGCACCTTCCCAAGTCGAACGGCTCCGCATCCAGCGAGGGAAGCGCGAACGGTTCCGCTTCAAAGGAAGCTACCCCGAGCGGCTCCGCCTCCAAGGACGCTAGCTCTGATGGCTCCGCCCCGAAGGAAGCATCGAGTTAGCCAGAACTCTGCCTCAAAGCACTAAGACCCGGGTGGCGCTCCTTTACGGGGGGCGGTCCGCGGAGCACGAGGTTTCCTGCGTCTCAGCGCGGCACGTCGCCGCTGCAATCGAGCCGAGCAAGTACGAAGTCGTGCCCGTCGGGATCACGAAAGACGGGCGTTGGGTTCTTCCCGACGTTGCCCGCACCGTCCTGGACGGCGGGCCGCTGAAGGTCCCGGAAGAGACTTTCGAGGCCGAGGGAAGCCCGATCACTCCCTTGGGCCGCTTCTCGGACGAGGGGGCGATGTCACTTACCGGAATCGCTCCCGACGTCGTCTTCCCGGTCTTGCACGGGCCCTACGGAGAGGACGGCACGGTTCAAGGCCTGCTCGAGCTCGCCGATGTCCCCTACGTCGGCTCGGGAGTTCTCGGCTCCGCAGTCGCAATGGACAAGGTGATGATGAAGGTGGCGTTCCGGGCCGCCGAACTCCCGACGGCGCAGTTCGTCGTCTTGCGACAGCAGGAGTGGCAACGAGAACGAGGGCGTTTGCTCGAAGCCGCGGTGTCGCTAGGCTTTCCCAGCTTCACGAAGCCTGCGAACCTTGGCTCGTCCGTCGGGATAACGCGCTGCACCGACCGCCATTCGCTTGCTCGTGGAATCGAGCTCGCTTTCGAGTTCGATCGGAAAGTAGTCGTCGAGGAGGGTATTTCCGGGCGGGAGATCGAGTGCGCGGTCTTGGGAAACGACTCACCCGAGGCAAGCGTATGCGGAGAGATCCTTCCCGGCCGGGAGTTCTACGACTACACGGCCAAGTATCTGGACCCGTCCTCGAGAACCGTCGTGCCGGCGGATCTCCCGCGAGCGGTTTCGGAGGAGATACGAAGGCACTCCCTTGCGGCCTTCCGGGCCGTGGAGGCTGCCGGGCTTTCCCGAGTCGATTTCTTCTACGACGCGGGAGGCAGGGGCGTGGTGGTAAACGAGATCAATACGATGCCCGGCTTTACCGAGATCTCGATGTTTCCCAAGCTCTGGGAAGCGACGGGGATCCCTTATGCGACCCTCATCGACAAGCTCCTGGAGCTTGCCCTCGAGCGCTACGCCTCGAAGCCCAGGCCGAAGGTAGCGGGACCTGGCGCGCTCTGATCGAGCCGCTAACGCCTCAAAGGTGGACGACCGGGCAGGTCAGCGTTCTGGTTATGCCCTCCACCGCTTGGATCTTTGCGACGACGAGCTTGCCCAGGTCGTCAACGGAGTTCGCTTCCGCCTGCACGATCACGTCGTACGGTCCTGTAACGTCCTCGGCCGACTTTACCCCTTGGATGTCCCGGACCTCATTCGCCACCTTGGCAGCCTTGCCAACCTCGGTTTGGATCAGAACGTACGCCTGCACTGCCACGACGCTCACCCCCTGACTCGATGGGCGCCTATCCTAACCAATGCCGCCTCCCGTCCCGGCGGGAGGCCGACCTATAATCGGGCATGGCTGGAAGCAAGCGCCGCGGAGGCAACCTCAGGGAGGACTACGCCCGAATCCGCAAACCCCTGCCGCCACCCGAGAAAGTCGAGAGCGACCGAAGGCGCGGTCTCGACGAGGTGGAGGCCGAGCGGGAAATCGAAGAATTCTTCGCCAACCGCCGAGAGGAGAAGCCGTACGGAGCCGGAGAGCGGAAGATGGATTCGAGCCGCTGACCACCTCGACCCATCTATCCGAGATCGGCGAGTTCGGTCTCATCGACCGGCTGCGAACCCTCGTCGGCGAACCGGCTGAGGGTGAAGTCTGGATCGGCGACGATGCGGCGGTCTTGCGCGCTCCGGCGGGTACGATCCTCTTCACGACGGACCTCCTCATCGAGAAGGTGCACTTCGACCTCACCCTGACGGGCCCGGAGGATCTTGGTTACAAGGCGATCGCCGTCAATGCGAGCGACGTTGCCGCCATGGGTGGAGTCCCGAGGAGGGCGGTGGTCGGCCTGGGCCTTCGTCGGGGGCTGGAGCTGGAGTGGGTTGAGTCGCTCTACGCGGGAATGCGGAGCTGCTGCGAGGAGCTCGACATGGCGGTCGTGGGCGGTGATCTCTCGAGGAGTGAAGTCCTCGTCATATCGGTTTCCCTGATTGGAAACCCGGCCGGAAGGCTTGTCGTGCCGAGAAGCGGGGCTCGCGTGGGAGATATCGTCTGCGTGACCGGGACGCTCGGAGCGGGAGCAGCGGGATTGGCCCTCCTCAGGATGGGCAACGAGAGCAGGCCCGACCTCGTCGAAGCGCACCTGCGGCCGAAGGCACGCGTGCGGGAGGCAGAGGTTCTGAGGCGCCACCTCCCAACTGCGATGATCGACATATCCGACGGGTTTGCCGTCGACCTCGGCCATATCTGCGAGGACTCTGGAGTGGGAGTCGTCGTAAACGCCGGCGCCCTGCCACTGGCCGACCTCTCCGGCTTGGAGCTGAGCAGGAGCGCCCTCCAGCTTGCCCTGAGCGGCGGGGAGGACTACGAGCTTTGCTTCACGATTCCCGAGCAGCGGTGCGAAGCCGCCATCTCGGCTGTGATCGAGGCGACCGGCACGCCGGTGACCAAGGTAGGGGAGGTAGTCGACGCAAAGCGGGGAAGAGTGCTCCTGCTCGACACGGACGAAAGGCCGCTGGAGGCGCCAGGGTGGGATCACCTACGCGTCTGACCGGCGGCGACGGCTTCGCGGTTGACGCCCAGCTGATGGAGGTGCCGACCGCGCTCACGATAGCGGGGTCGGATTCGGGGGGCGGCGCCGGCATTCAGGCCGACCTCAAGACGTTCCTCGCCCTCGGAGTCCACGGGATGAGCGCCATCTGTGCGCTCACCGCCCAGAACACCAAGGGGGTGACGGCTGTCCACGATGTGCCTCCGGACTTCGTCGCGGAGCAAATCTCACAGGTCGCCACCGACTTCTCGGTCGACGCTACCAAGACGGGAATGCTTTCCAACCCCGACATCGTCGCCTCCGTCGCAGACTCGGTGCGGAAGTTCGAGCTGTCGAACCTCGTTGTAGATCCGGTCTTTGTGTCGAAGAACCAGGACATCCTGCTTTCGGAGGATTCGATCGCGACTCTCGTGAGCGACCTCTTTCCGCTGGCGTCGGTCATCACCCCGAACCTTCACGAGGCGGCGAAGCTGACCGGCAGGCAGGTGAGCGACCTCGAGGAAATGAGAGAGGCAGCCCGGGCCCTAAAGGACATGGGGCCGCGATCGGTGATCGTTAAGGGCGGCCATCTCGAGGGGGATGCGGTCGACCTCTTCTACGACGGACGCGATTTTTCCGAGATCCGGACGGAGCGGGTCGATTCCACGAATACGCACGGAACGGGCTGCACCTACTCGGCGGCCATCGCTGCATACCTTGCGAGAGGGGAGGAGCTGATCCGGGCGGTGACGCTGGCGAAGGATTACGTCACCGGAGCGATCCGGTACGGACTCGCGGTCGGAAAGGGGTTTGGGCCCACCAACCACGGGTGGGCGTCGACTATTCGGCCCTCTTCCGAGCCCGGCTCTTGACGATCAGTCGGCGCACCAGCAACGCCCCCATGATCCCCACGAACACTACGACCGCGATCTGAACGCCCGCCTTTCGGGCGCTATCAACCCCTTCCTTGACTTTTTCCGCCCCCTGGCGGACCTCCTCGGCACCCTGCGAGACCTCGTCGAGCAGCGCATCTACTTTCTCGGCCAGAGCCTCCCGCGTTCTCTTTATCTCCAACTCGACGTCTTCATGGCTTTCGCCCATGTCGCCTCCCCAGGCGTTTTGCCCATGTGAGAGTGTCCCTGAGTGACTGGAGGGTCCGCTCCGGCTTGACGTTGTCCTCGAACTTGGATTTCGCGAACAGGAATATCGCCGCGCACGCAGCCGCCACGAGGACCGTGACGATGAGCGCCGAGCTCCATCGGGGGATCCACACGGCAAGGATCTCGAAGATGGTCAACAGGAAGAAGGGAACCAGGAAGATCGCGAGGACCGCGCCCAGCGCCGCCATCCCGGCGGCGATCGCTTTCTGCCTCGCGATCTCCAACAGCTCTTGTTTGGCGAGTTGAATCTCCAAGCGAATGAGCTTGGACAAGTCCTGCGTTATCCCGGCCGTGAGGTCGCCCGCCGTGCGGGCGCTGTCCTTTAGCGAGTCGATGGACTCGACGAAGGATTCCCGGGGCTCCTCCGCATCCAGGGCTGATTTTCCGCTAGATCACTTTGGGCGCCTTGTTCGCCCTGATGCAGGAGGTGCAGACGCGTAGCTTCGTGGGTGTTCCTCCTATGACCGTCCGGACCGTCTGGATGTTAGGCCTCCACCTCCGGTTCGTGCGGCGGTGGGAGTGGCTTATGGACTTGCCGAACTGGGGCGTTCGCCCGCATACGTCGCAGACTTGAGACACTTCTTCTCCAAGAAGTCAGTTACTAAAACACTAAACGAAGTAGGGCACTTTCGAAAGATGCTCCTATACCAGCGGGGATTAGGCGGTATCGATTGCGCGCCGCACGGCGTTTACCAACCAAATGGAAATTCGCCGTGCCAAGGCCCCCCTCGACTTAGGTTCCCCCATCTCGGGAGTCGTGAAGCACCTGGTGGTGCTGCTGGTCACCTTCTCCGTCGGGCTGGGGACCTCGGCCTTCGTCTCGGCGCTGAACGGGGAGCCCACTCCGCCCTCGAAGGTCGTCACGCGCTCGAGCCTCATGCCGGCTCTTTCGGAACCGCTCACACCCATCGTAGTGGAGGTTCCGGTGCAGCCAGCGGTGCAGTCGGCTGCTCCCTCCTCTCAGAAGGTGACCCGTAAGGGGCCCCGAACTGTTCGCACCACCCAACTCCCGGTTGCGCTGGCGCCCCCTCAGCCGGTGAATTCGGCACCGGCGATCAAGTGCAACAGGCTGGACGACGCGAAGATCGATTGGCTGCTCGAGCAGGTAGGCAAAACGAGGGTGGAGCACCCGGAGGTAGCACTCGGCGCGAGCAAGATCGAGTCGGCGCTCGTGGGCGCCCGCGGGAAGAACCTGTGCGCAGCGGAGGCCCAGCAGATCGTGCGCTCCCTCTGCGCAGATCCCGAAGCGGTGAGAGCGCTGAACACGATGGTGTCCCGCCTGCCCTTCTTCGTACGCCCAATGGTTGGGGACCCCTGCCAGGCGGACCTCGTCGAGACTCTGAACAAGGTCGGCCGCTACGTCCCCGGCCTCGCCAGCTCGCCAACCTGACCGAGCCTTCGTAGCAGACTTGGGAGGGCGGCCTTAACGAGGGCCAAAGGCGTGCGGCCAGGCGCGCCGCGCGTAATCCGGTCGGTCTCGCAGCTATCGGCGACAATACCGGCATGACGAGGGACTCATTGCTGCTCTACGCACCTCCTCATCTTCAGGTGCCCGTAAGCCGGGTTAGAGGGGTCGGTCTCAAGCAGGCCGAGCTGCTCGCCGCCTCGCGCTTCGAGATTCGGTCCGTGCAGGACCTCCTCCAGCACTACCCACGAAGGCATCTCGATTTTTCGGACACGAAGTCCATCTACAGCGCGCGAGTGGGGGACGAGATAACCGTCATCGGCGAGGTTCGAAAGGTGCAGGCACCCCCACCGTCGCGTCCCAAGCTTCCCTTGAAGGTGGCCGTTTACGACGGTACGTCTCACCTCTGGCTGGTCTTCTTCAACCAGCCCTGGCGGGCCCGGTATCTGCGTGTCGGAACGAAGGTAGCTGCCAAGGGAAAGGTCTCGGTCTTTCGCGGCTCCCGTCAGATGACGGCCCCCCTGGTCGACGTGATCACCGACCCCGGCGAGGTCGTGAAGATCGTCCCGCAGTATCCGGCGACTGCTGAAATCCACACGGCTTGGCTCAGGCGCATCATCCGCGCCGCGCTCGACCAGTACAGCCCGCTTGCCGACCCCGTCCCCCGTCCAGTCCTCGACCGATATGGGCTCATCGCCCGCACCAAGGCGCTCGCCGGCTATCACTTTCCTTCTCAGATGAGCGAGAAGCTCGTGGCGAGAAAGCGGCTCGTCTTCGACGAGCTATTCACCCTGCAGCTGGGACTCGCGTTCAGGAAACACAGGATCGAGGCGGAGACGATCGGGATCTCGCACAAGGTGGAAGCCGACCTCGCCCGGCGCTTCCTCGATGCCCTGCCGTTCGAGCTCACGAGAGCCCAGATCCGTGCGATCGAGGAGGTAGAGAAGGACCTGGGCCGGTCGATACCGATGCACCGCCTGCTGCAGGGCGAGGTTGGGTCGGGCAAGACGGTGGTGGCCCTCTACGCCGCGCTCGTCGCGGTCCAGGGGGGATACCAGGCGGCGATCATGGCTCCGACGGAGGTCCTCGCAAACCAGCACTACCTGACGATCTCGAAGCTGCTCGAGCCCCTGGCGGGGGCTGCGGAGTTCCAGTCTCCGGGCCAGCTCGACCTGTTCGGCACACCCGAGGCCGTTCTTCTGACCGGGTCGGTCGGCGCAGCCCGGCGGAGGAAGGCGCTCGAGGCGATCGCGAGGGGGTCGGCGGGAATCGTCGTCGGAACGCACGCCCTCATTCAAGAAGGCGTGGAGTTCGCCAACCTAGGGCTTGTAGTCGTCGACGAGCAGCACCGGTTCGGAGTGCGCCAGAGGGTCGCCCTCAAGGAGAAGACGGCGGGGGCGCGTACGCCCGACGTGCTCATCATGACCGCCACCCCGATTCCGCGTACGCTGTCGTTCACTCTCTACGGCGACCTCGACGTCAGCGTCCTCGATGAGCTCCCGCGAGACCGCCGGCCGGTCAAGACGCTGCTCGTTGATGAGAGCCGCCGGGAAGGCGCCTACCGGATCGTGAGGGACGAGGTTGCGAAGGGACGGCAGGCGTATGTCATCACCCCTCTCATCGAGGAGTCCGACAAGCTGGAGGTCCGCTCTGCCGAGAAGGAGGCGGAACGGCTGGCCACCGAGGTCTTTCCGGATTTGAACGTCGGCCTTCTCCATGGTCGGATGCGGCCCGCGGTCAAGGAGTCGACGATGCAGAGATTCCGAGCCGGGGAGATCGATGTCTTGATCTCGACGACGGTGGTGGAGGTCGGCGTCGACGTTCCCAACGCCACCGTCATGCTCATCGAGGATGCAGACAGGTTCGGCCTCTCGCAGCTTCACCAGCTACGCGGGCGCATCGGCAGGGGAAGCGAGGCGTCGACCTGCATCCTTCTCAGCAAGGTCCTCGAGGCCGAAGGCGAAGAGGAGCAGTTGGCGGCGGTGAGGCTCAAGGCTGTGGCGTCGACGAACGACGGCTTCGAGCTCGCGAACAAGGATCTGGAGTTGCGGGGAACGGGAACGATTCTCGGCGAAAGGCAGTCGGGCTTCTCGGACCTGAAGCTCACCCATCTCTTGAGGGACATTGAGATACTGACCCACGCGCGGGGGGAGGCGTTCGGCCTCATCGACGTGGACCCGAACCTCGAGTCGCACCCGCAGATCCGCCTGGAGATGGAGGGCAGGTTTGCCGATCGCCTCGACTGGCTGCTGCGGTCCTAGAAGGGCAACCGGGCTGTGAGGGTGATTGCGGGCGCGGCCAAGGGGCGGAGGCTCAGATCGGCCCCCTCGAGGAGGGTGAGGCCGAGCGGTGACCGGCTGAAGGAGGCGCTCTTCTCCACGTTGGGACCGGGGATCGAGGGCAAGACGGTGCTCGACCTTTATGCCGGATCCGGGGCTCTCGGGATCGAGGCCCTCTCGAGGGGGGCGGCCCACGCCACCTTTGTGGAAAGCTACCCTGAGGCGGCGGCGATGATCGAGCAAAACCTGCAATCGACGGGTCTGTCCGACAACGCGACCGTCGTCCGGTCGAGCGCCGAGGAGTTCGTGGCCGGCGATGGCGCCGGACCCTTCGACCTCGTGTTCATCGACCCCCCCTACGCGCTTGGGGTCCCGCGGGAGCTGCTCGAGAAGATGGCCGCGAGGAAGTTGGTCGATGAGGGGTCCCTCGTGGTGCTGGAGGCCTCCTCCAGGCTTGTCGAAAAGACGATGCCGGACGAATACCGCCTGGAGGCCGAGAGGCGTTATGGCGATTCCGCGCTGCTGTACCTGAAGGTCAAGGAGGGGTCGGGGTGATGCGAGTCGCAGTTTGCCCGGGGTCCTTCGATCCCCCCACCAACGGCCACCTCGACGTCATAGAAAGGGCCACTCGCCACTTCGACCTGGTCGTCGTCTCGGTGGTGGAGAACCCCTCGAAGGTTCCACTGTTCTCCCCCGAGGAGCGCGTTCAGCTGCTGAAGACCTCTCTTGGCCACCTCTCCAATGTGTCGGTCGAGAGCTACCGGGGTCTTTTGACAGATTTCGTGAGGGCGAAGGGAGCCAGCGTGATCGTCAAGGGGCTGAGAGCGCTCTCGGACGTGGAGCGGGAGCTCCAGATGGCGCAGATGAACGCGGGCCTGTTGAGCGGGGTCGACACGATGTTCATCACCACCGATCCAAGGTGGAGCTTCGTTTCGTCCAGCCTCGTTAAGGAGGTGGCCGGCTACGGGGGCGACGTCTCGAGCGTTGTCCCCCCCGACGTTGTGCAGGCATTGAAAGAACGCTTAAGTTCGGGAAATTCGCAGTAAACGGACGCTCCCGCCATGGCAGGCGCCCGCCTCGTCGACTAGGCTGTAGCCGTGGGTCTTCTCGAAGAGATCGACGCAATCATCCGAGAGGTGCGTGAGGCGAAGCCGGTTCCGCTCTCGGCCTCCGCCATGATCAACAAGAAGAGCCTGCTCGCGAAGCTCGAGCGGATCCGCCGGTCGTGTCCTGAGGAGCTCAGGCAGGCGCGATACGTCGTGCAGGACCGCGAGGGCCTTCTGAGCGAAGCTCAGGCCGAGATCGAGAAGATGCGAGCTGACGCTCAGGCCGAGAGAGACCGCCTCGTCGCGCGGACGGAGGTGGTTGCTGCGGCCCGGCGCGAAGCCGACAACATCATCGACGAGGCCAGGAACCAGGCGCGTCAGATCAGGATGGAAGCCGACGACTACGTTGATGGGAAGCTTGCAAACTTCGAGGCGGTCCTGCAAAAGACCCTCCGGGCGGTCACGCGCGGTCGTGACGCCCTGAGCGGCCGTTTGGATGTGGCGGGCCAGCCGGTCGACGACTCGGGAGAGCTCGTGCTTCCATCCCACCGCGGGGCCGTTAGAAGGTAACCCGACCCGGCGGCTTCTTCTCGGACCACAGGACCAGGTAGCAAAGGCGCTTTGTTATCATGGTCTCGCGCCCGATTCGCGCGCCCTCCAACATGTACTGGCTTCTTATTGACGTCTCGGGACTGGCGAACAAGCCCGGGGCAACGCAGAACCTCTCCGCATCAGGACCAATCGAAGGCCTGCGCGGAGGTTTGGGGTGGGTCGAGGATGAGGATCCGGTCAGGGTGAATCTAACCTTCGAGAGCTTCAATGAAGGAATAGACGTGACCGGCAACGCCCGCGGCCTGCTCCACCTGCATTGCTCCCGCTGTTTGGTCGAGTTCGAGGAAACCTTTGAGCGAAGGCTCAACGAGACCTTCTACTTCGACGCGTCCGTCGCCGAGCAGAGGGAGGGATATGAGGTCCAGGGGAGCGTCATTGATCTGGAGCCGATGCTGCGAGACGCGATAGTGCTCGATATTCCGGCCAAACCGCTGCACAAGCCCGACTGCAGGGGGCTGTGCCCGGTGTGCGGAGTAGACCTAAACTCGGCGGAAGGAGAGCACCGCCACGAGCAGAGCGATCCCCGGTGGGGGCCGCTCAGAGATTTGTTGGAGAGAAGCCAGGAGGCCTGAGGGGAGTTCGGAGGAGCCGATGCCCGTACCCAAACGAAAGCAGTCGAGATCCGCGACGCGGCACCGCAGGTCGCAGTGGAAGCTGACCGTTCCCGGCAAGTCGACATGCCCGCAGTGCCACGCGCCCAAGGCTCCTCATCGCGTCTGCGGAAGATGCGGTTACTACGCCGGACGCGAGGTGGTCGAGGTCGAGTAAGGGTTGGAAGGTGAGCGGGGGTCCGGCAACGACCTCTGGCCGACGTTCAAGTCGCGCCTCGGCATCGAGTGCTCTCCCGATCTTCTCGAGGTGGCGCTTACCCACAGGTCCTACGCGTTCGAGCGCCGGGACGTAGAGCACAACGAGAGGCTGGAGTTTCTGGGGGATGCCGTCCTCGGGCTAGCCGTCACCGACCTCATATACCGCTGGTTCCCCGACCTTCCCGAAGGGGAGATGGCGAAGCTGCGTTCGAGCACCGTCAACATGGCCGCCCTCGCGGAGTCGGCCCGAAGCATCGAGCTCGGGCTACAGCTCCGCCTGGGACGAGGAGAGGAGCTTTCCGGGGGTCGGGACAAGCCGTCGATCCTCGCCGACGCGTTTGAAGCGGTGGTTGGGGCCGTCTACCTCGACTGTGGATGGGAGAAGGCCTACGAGTTGGTCGAGCGCCTATTCGCCGGCCGAATCCGAGAGCACGTCGAGCAGGGCGTGGTCCGCGACTTCAAGACGAACCTCCAGGAGGTCCTGGTGCAGTTGGAAGGGGCCCTTCCCGAGTACCGGGTCTCTTCATCGGGGCCAGACCACGCCAAGACTTTCAGGGCCACCGTCCTCGTACGCGGAACCGAGCTGGGGACGGGAAACGGGAGGTCGAAGAAGGAAGCCGAACAGGCAGCCGCTGAGCAGGCGCTGCTCCAGCTCGACCAGACCTAACGGGTACTTGCCCGAGCTGCCGGAAGTCGAGGTCATCCGCCGGGACCTCGAGAAAGAGATCCTTGGAAGAACGATTCGATCCGTGGCCGTCGCAAGCACGCCGAATGCTCTGCGCGTGATCCGGCGTAACCCGCGGCCCAGCAAGTTCGTCGAGGCTCTTGTCGCAAGGACGATCGTTCGCATCGATCGGCAGGGGAAATACCTTGTGTTTCGGCTCGACAACGGGTCCAGCCTAATAGCGCACCTCGGCATGTCCGGTCAGCTCATCCTGGCACCTTGCTTGCTTCCGATGCCCAAGCACACTCACATCGTTCTCGAGTTCACGTCCGGAGGTGAGCTCCGGTATGTCGATCCCCGCACGTTTGGGGAGATGTTCGTGGCTACGGCTGGGGATGGCGGCGGGATCCGAGAGCTTCAGAGGCTAGGGTTCGATGCTCTTCAGGAGCCCTTTCCCCGGCGCGACTTCTCCGACAGCCTTGCGGTGCGCAGGACCAAGCTCAAGAGCCTGCTGATGGATCAACGGTTCGTTTGCGGGCTGGGCAACATCTACTCGGACGAGATCCTGTTTCGAGCGCGCCTGAGGCACGACCGCCTCTCCAACACTTTGTCCGCCGATGAGGTTCGGCGGCTCTACGAGGCCATCGGACAGGTCCTGAATGACGCAATCCGGCATCGCGGCACGTCCATTGAGGACGAGCAGTACCGGGACCTCTACGGATCGGTCGGAGGGTTTCAACACCTGTTGAAGGTCTATCAACGCGAGGGACAGCCGTGTTCGCGGTGCGGAACGCCGATCGCGCGCGCGAGGTGGAGCGGCAGATCCACCTACTACTGCCCCCTGTGTCAGGCTTGACCATGGGCATCGAGACACATGAGCTGACCCTTGACGCCGGACGTGTACGCGTCTCGGCTGAACTAGAGATGCCGGAGCGTCCGAAGTCCCCATTCGTCTTGCTTACGCACGGAGCAGGAGGCGACCGCTCAACCCCGGGACTGAGGGCTATGGCGTTGGGTGTTGCGTCCGCAGGCCACCCTGTCGTTCGCGCCGACCTGCCCTACCGGGCAGCCGGACGGCGAAGCCCGCCTCCCGCCGAGAAAAGCGTCGAGGGGTTCAAGCACCTGGTCATGGAGGCCAGGCAGCAGGTGGGGCGCGGCGAGGTCTGGATAGTAGGAGGAAGGTCTTACGGAGGTAGGGTCGCGTCGCTGGCGGTGGCTGCGGGCCTCGACGCCGCCGGACTCATCCTGTACTCGTACCCCCTGCACCGCCCGGGTAGCCCCCAGAACCCAAGAGTGGACCACTGGCCGGCGATCAAGGTGCCCTGCCTCTTCCTACAAGGAACCCGAGACCCGTTCTGCGATCTGAGGCTGCTGGAGCGAAACCTCGAGTCTCTGGGGAGCCGGCCGACACTCCGCACCGTCGAGGGAGGAGACCATAGCTTGAGCGTTGCCTCATCGCACTCGCCGGACGGAAAGGCGGCGTCCGAGGAGTCCGTCGTCCGAACTCTGCTCCCTGAGATCGTCGAGTGGCTTCGCCACGTGGAGGGAGCTACGCCCCGTACGTCATGAGCCGCCCTGCGCCGGCGAGCATGAGAGCCATCAGGTCCTTGGCCATCCGATGCCCGAATGCACCGCTCAGCGCCGCTTCCTCGTTGAACTCCTTGACGCCGTCTACGCCAACCGCCGAACCCCACATGACGAACGGCACCGGATGCCAGGAGTGGCGCATCAATTGGCTGGGAGTGGAATGGTCGCCGGTAACGCAGAGGACCTCCGGCCGAAGAGCCTTGATGACCGGGATGGTTGCGTCGACCCGCTCGATCTCGAGGCATTTGCGCTCGAAGTCCCCGTCCTCGCCGGCTGAGTCCGTCCCCTTCAGGTGGAGGTAAAAGAAGTCGTAGTCGGGCCAGGAGTTCTTGAGGTCCTCGAGCACATCCATCCACCCCGCCCGCGGCGCGAGGGGAGTGTCGAGGCCGAGGATTCGGGAGATACCGAGGTACATCGGGTAGCTGGCGATCGCCTTCGCTCGCAGCCGGTACCTCTCGGGAAACTTCGGCAACCCCCTCTCGCTGTCAAACCCTCTGAGCAACACGAAGTTGGCGGGTTCGTCGGCCAGAATGATCCTCACCTGGGAGAGGAAGCTTTCGAGGATGTCAGACGTCCTTTTGGCCTCCTCGACCAGCGGCGCCGGCGCATGGGGGAGTAGTCCAAGGATCTGAGGATCGGTGTCGGCGACCTGAGCGGACAGCCCCTCTCCCCTCAGGATCAGCACTGCTCGATGCTCCCGTTCCGTAAGCAGCAGCACCTCCGCATCTTCCAGGTGCACGTTCTGGAGGACCTTGGCGCAGAGGCGTTTGTTCACCTCCGTGGTTATGCGCCCCGCCCTGCGGTCGATAACGCGGCCTGCAAAGTCGATCGTGCAGAAGTTCACCCTCGCGGCGACATCTCCTGGCTGGAGGTCAAAGCCGACGCCCGCCGCCGAGAGCGCGCCCCGTCCCAGCGTGTAGACGAGCGGGTCGTAGCCGAAGAGGGCCAGGTGTCCGGCCCCGCTTCCGGGCGTGATTCCGGGAGCGACGATCGTGCTGAGGCCGGAGGAGCCCTCTGCCGCCAGCTGGTCTAGGTTCGGCGTTTTCGCCTCCGACAGCTCAGACCTTCGCTGGGAGCTGCGAAACCCGCCGAGGCCGTCCATCACGACCAGAACGATCTTGGCGGGGTTCTCGCGAACCAGGGTGGGAACTATCTCGTCCATGGTCGGAAAACTATATGTTTCCGAAAGTCCGCCGTCCTCGACGTCTCGTAAAGATCTCGTTACGCCGTATTTTCACGGCTCGGGCCGAATCCCGGCCCACCTCGCGGTGGCTGCTAACATCCAGGTCCAGCAATGTTTCTGAAATCGCTGGTAATGCGCGGCTTCAAGTCGTTTGCGGAGAGAACCCCACTCTCTTTTCAGCCCGGGATCAGCGTCGTGGTGGGGCCCAACGGCAGCGGAAAGTCCAACGTCGTCGACGCGATCGTGTGGGTCCTCGGCGAGCAGGGGCCTGCTGCCCTCAGGGGCGGAAGGATGGAAGACGTCATCTTTGCGGGATCGGGTACGAAGCCTCCACTCGGGATGGCCGAGGTCCAGCTCACGATAGACAACTCGGCCCGCCTTCTCCCGGTCGAGTTCAACGAGGTCACCATCTCGCGGACGCTCTTTCGGTCCGGAGACAGTGAGTACAGGATCAACGGGACCACCTGCCGTCTGCTCGACATCCAGGAGCTGCTTTCGGACGCCGGAGTCGGCCGGGAGCAGCACATCATCGTTGGCCAGGGAAGGCTCGACGAGATTCTCAAAGCCGACCCGCAAGAGATGCGGACGATCATCGAAGAGGCGGCGGGAGTCGGTAAGCATCGCCGGCGGAAGGAGCGGGCGCTGCGGAAGATCGCGGCCGCGGAATCGAACCTCCTCCACCTTCAGGACCTCCTCGCCGAGATAAGGCGGCAGCTGAGACCCCTCCGTCAGCAGGCGGAGATGGCGGAGCGCCACCGTCAGGCAAGTGAAGCGCTCCGAGAAGTACGAATGGCTCTCGATGCGAGGCATCTGTCCCGGATCGAAAGCCTCCTAGGGCCGCCCGACGACGGCCTTGAAGCCCAGATCGACGAGATGCAGGCGCGCCTGGTGAGGGTTGATCAGGAGCTATCGGCGCTCGGCGACGAGGCAGGTGCGCTGCGGGCGGTCGAGTCCACGCACAAAGAGTTGCAGTGGCGCCTTGCGACGAACTCGGATCGCCTCCGAGCCTTGCAGCGCCTCGCCGCGGAGAGGTCGAGGACGATTTCCGCAGAGCTCTCCGCCGATCACGAGGCAGCGCGCCGTGCTCACGTGGGAGAGCTCATGCGGCAGCTCGAGGAGGCGAAGGCCGCGCGAGGGCCGGCAGCCGAGGCAGAGCTGGAGCACCAAGAGGCGGTTGAGGGCGCCGTTCACCGGTTGAGCTTTGCGCGAAGCGAGAGTGCCGAAGCGGAAGGGCGTCTTGCCGAGGCGCGGGAGGCGGGCGGCGCTCTTGGGTGGGAGCTCGCCACGATGAAAGCCGAGCTCGCGTCCATCGAGTCGACGAAGAAGTCAGCCGCCGAGGAGCGAGACCGGCTGAAGGACCGCAGAGAACGCGACGTCGAGAAACGAGGCGTGCTGGAGTCAAGGCTTGCCCGGATGCAGGATGTCGTCGACGTCCTGCTCGTTCGCCGAAAGACGCTGGTCAAGGTTGGCGCCCGCGCCCAGGAAACGATGAACCGGCTGAGAGCGGCGAGGGAGAGCCTGCTCGAGGACCTGAGAGACTGCGAGCAGCAGGCGGCGATCTTCCGCGCACGGCAGGAAGCGAGGCTCTCCGCTTCTCACTCCTTGGCGGCCCAACGTGTGGTGCGCAAAGCTCCCCCGGGGACAGCTTCGGTTCTCTCCGAAGTGGTGGAGCTCCCCGACCGCGAGCGGAGGGCTCTCGAGGCGTTGGTAGGCCCTCTGGAAGGCGTCGTCGTCGCCACTGACAGGAGGGCAGCAGCCGATGTCTCCGCAGCGACAGACCCCCTCGATTCCTTGACGATGCTCGTTGCCGATGGTGGTGGCGACGAGGTTGAGGGGGCGGAGCCCCTTGCCGCGAAGATCGACGCCGCGCCCCCGGCTGCCGCAGCTCTGGGCCGCGTCTACCTTGCCGACTCCCTGGAGCGGGCCATCGAGCTGGCGGGCCGCCACCGAGACGCGATCTTTCTGTCGCCGGGGGGAGCGGTCGCTTTGGGCGGATTTGTCCTCAGGAACCCCTCCGATCTCGATGCCGCCCTCGACGAGCTACATGAGAGGGCCGGATCGCTGAGATCGGAGCTCAGAGCGGTAGAGGGAAAGATGGCGGTGCTCGAGGAGGAGATGAGCCGGCACCGTGCGGAGTCGAACCGCCTCGAAGGTGAGCTCACTCAGGCGACCCAGCAGAACCGGCTGGACGAGCTCGAGGTGAGCGCGCTCAACGGGCACATCGAACATACCGAGTCACGCATCGTCGACGCGGAGGAGTCGATAGCTTTGGTGTCGGCAAGAGCAGAGTCGATCAGGACTCGGTTGTCCGAGATCGAGGATCTGAAAGCTCGCTCGGAGGCTACGCTCCGAGGGCTGATCGAGGAGCGGGACGCCTGCGTCAGGAGATTAGACGAGGCTACAGAGCACTGGGATTCCGCTCGGATTGCAGCAAGCAAGGCGTCGGAGCGCCGGACGATGCTCGAGGAACGAGTGGCCGCCCTCGAGGAGAGGGTGGCTGCCGCGTCTTCCGGCCTGACCGGGCTGGACGAGCGGAAAGAGCGTCTGGAGGAAGCTCGAAGGAGGGCGGAGGCGATAGGGGCTCTCGCCCGCGCGTTGAGCGGCGGGGTTGCGAGTTGGGCAAGGGAGGCCAGCGACAAGCATTTGGAAGCCCATGCCGCCCTTGCCGTCGTCGAGGAACGCACGGAGACGACGCGGGTGCTTCGCGACGACTTGAGCGCCGATTTGGAGAAGATGAGAGCTCGCGCGCGAAACGAGGACTTGGCCCGCAGCGAGCTGACGGTCAGGCGGAGGATCCTAGAAGAGCGGATAAGGGAGCAGTGGGGGCTCGAGCCCAAAACGCTTGCCGAGATATGGGGTCCCGTTCCGGACGAGGCGGTCCGTGAAGAGGGGGGCTCCGAAGATCTTCGGTCGCTGGACGACGCCGCGCTGGAGGCGCGACAGCTAAAGCTACAGCGGCAGTTGGATGCGCTGGGGAGCGTGAACCCGCTTGCGGCGAGGGAAGCGGAGTCGCTTGCCGAAAGGGAGGAGTTCTTGGCTTCACAGATCGAGGATGTGCGCCGCAGCCGCCGCGACTTGTTAAAGGTGGTCCACACGGTCGACGAGAAGATCCGGGACCTCTTCGCGGCCGCCTTCGCCGACATAGCTTTCGAGTACGAGCGCTTGTTCGGCACCCTCTTCC
>JALZBO010000018.1 GCA_030863545.1 Actinomycetota bacterium | reverse complement strand
GTTCGAACGACGACGTTCGACTCGTCGCCATGGCCGGGAGGCGCATCGGGGTGGACGAGGTTGGGCAGGGACTTCTGAGCTTCCTCGAGCTCTTGCTCGGCCCGCGCTCGCTCGGCCTCGAGGGCTTCCAACCTGGTAGCTATCTCCCGGGCCTTTGCGATCGCGCCGGCGCGCTCTGCCTTGGGCGTCTCGCCGATAGCCTTGTTTGCGCGGTTGTGTTCGGCTCGGAGCTCGTCGACCTCGGCGATCAGCCGTCGCCGCCGCGCGTCGAGCTCGGCAAGGGCGTCCAGGTCGACCTCTACGCCGCGGAGTTTGTATGCCTCCCGGACCCGCTCCGGGTCCGAACGCAGGAGGCGCAGGTCTATCGTTATCCCTTGACCCTTTGCTTCGTGCCCAGCGCCTCGGCGATGGCCTGCTGCTCCTCGATAGACAGGTTGTGCTCGGAATCTCCAGCTCTGACGCTCTTCGCGTAGACGCGCGACTCCGACCGGGCGTTGATGGAAGTGATCACGAGGCCATTTCCGTGGTCGTCGAGCAGAGCCGCCGAGAAGGATAGGCGCCCACCCATGTCCTCGAACGCGTCGTACCTGACGACTCCCAGGTTCCGCGCCGACGTGCCCAGCAGGGCAAAAAGCTCCTCCTGCCGCTTCGCTTGCATATTGAGCTTGTGCTCGAACGCCCCCACCTCGCCAGCCAGGCCAGACACGACGTCGATTAGCGTCTTCCCGTCGGAGTTCCCCTTCAGCAGCGTCAACGACCGCCGCTGGGATGCGAGGCTCGTGTGGGCGAGCAGTGCAGTGATGAGCGCGATGAACCCGACGGAGAGTGCGGCAAACGTAAGCAGGGTCTGCTGATCCAAGATAGCTCCCGGTGGTATGGGTGCCATTAGGATACGAGCTTCGCCCCGCGGCGAGCTAGCAATCGGGTGAGCTGAAGCCCAAAGATCAGTGGGCGAAAGAGGATTTGAACCTCCACGAGCTTGCGCTCACTGGCACCTGAAGCCAGCGCGTCTACCGTTCCGCCATTCGCCCGGGGCGTTCTCAGTTTAGCTCGCGTTGATCATGCCAAGGAACCCAGGCAAGAACGGCGGCGATAGCCAACTATATTTATCGCTGTCATCCGATTCGACATCAGGAGAATCCCGTGGGCCTGGCCGACGAGTTTGAGCGCCGCCTAGAGAGGGTAGTGGAAGGGGTCTTTTCCAAGGCGTTTCGCTCGGAAGTAGAGCCCGCAGAGATCGGGCGCCGCCTCCTCCGGACGATGGAGGAGGGCAAGAGTGTGAGCGTTGGCGCAGTCTATGTCCCAAACGATTACGTGATTTCGCTCTCCAGAGAGGACCATGACCGCCTCGAGGGCCTCATGCCGACTCTTCGAAGCGAGTTCAGGGACCTCCTCAAGCAAAACGCGCGGGAGCGCAGGTGGAGGCTTCCGGGGCCTGTTGACGTCAGGTTTGCGGTTGATGAAAGCGCTTCAGTGGGCAAGTTCGACGTGACGGCGCTTCATGTGGCAGGGGCCGTTGAGGAAGATCTCGGCGCCGAACACAAGTTAGTCCTGCTCGGAGACGGGGAGGGTAAAGAGTGGAGGCTCGATCGGGAAGGGGTGACGCTGGGACGATCATCTTCGAACGAGGTGGTCATCAACGACCCCAACGTTTCACGTTCCCACGCTCAGGTGGTCCTACGGGACGACGAGTGGTGGGTGATAGACCTCGGCTCGACCAACGGGACGCTCGTGAATGGGATGCTCATAAAGGAGCGCCGGCTCGTCCCCGGCGATCGGATCAAGCTCGGAGCCACGGAGCTGGAGTTCCAGGAAGTCGGCTCGGGGAGCGTCAGAGGCTAATGGCTGCGTACCGGAGGCCCGCTAGCAGCGCCAACCGTCGCCACGAGGTCAGCACGCTCGCCTCGCCCGGGAAGACTGCTACCCTCGAGTAATGCCAGAAGTCGTTCTGGACATCCTCAAATACTTCTTCCTGTTTCTCATCTTCCTTTTCCTCGCCCGGGCGGTAAAGGCGATGTACCTGGACATCGGGGGGCCTAGAGCCGCGCGCGCTGCCCCCGTCGCTCGCCCGGCGTCCATCGACGGCCGCGGGGCAGGGAGCAAGCCGCCGGATAAGGTAGCCGTGGTTGCGCCAGGGGCCAAGCCGCGAACCTTTGACCTTGGCGACGAGCTGATCATCGGCCGCGGCGACAAGTGCCACGTGGTGATCCCTGACTCCTACGCAAGCCAGGTTCATGCAAGAGTCTTCAGGAAGCAGGACGGTGTTTACATCGAGGACATGGGCTCCACGAACGGTACTTATTTGAACCGCAAGAAGGTGACCGCTCCGATCATGGTGAGTCGCGGAGACACGGCGCGAATCGGAAAGACCCAGCTGGAGTTCAGGCGATGACGACCGGACTGAGGTACGGCGCTTGCACGGACGTGGGCCTCGTCCGGGAGGTCAACGAGGATGCGGAGATCCACCACCCACCGGTTTTCGCGGTTGCCGACGGGATGGGAGGCCATTCCGCCGGTGACGTCGCCTCCGCAATGGCTATCAAGCTGCTCGACCAGCAGCTGAAGGATTCGGAGGCTCTGACCGCCGCCGTCCGCACCGCCAACAGGGCGATTTACGAGAAGGCTTCCTCCGACCCGGATCTCTCCGGCATGGGAACGACGATCACCGCCATGTACGCGAACAAGGACTCGGCGCAGATAGTCCACGTGGGAGACTCTCGCGCTTACCTGCTCCGCAGAGGCGAGCTTTCTCGGATCACCCAGGATCACACGGTGGTGGGCCGCCTCGTGCAGCAGGGCCGGATCTCACCGGAGGACGCCGACAGGCATCCGCAGCGCTCCTACCTCGAGCGAGCCCTGGGGGTCGACCCGCACGTCGAGGTGGACGTCCACGTCCTCGAGACGATGCCGGGGGACCGCATCTTGCTGTGCAGCGACGGGCTACACGGAATGATCGACGACGACCAGATCCTCGGGGTGCTGAAGAAGTACAGCGATCCTCAGAAGGCTGCGGAGGGGCTGTGCCGGGCGGCCGTGGAGGCGGGGGGCACCGACAACGTCACCGCCGTGATCGTCGACTACCCCGACGAACCGACGGAGATCTTCTCCACCCCGATCTCGAGCCGGCAATTCGGGTCCAGCGGACGGCACGGGGTCGGGTCCTTCGCCAGCGCGCGAAGCTCGAGCTCGACGATCGCTCCCGAGCGGGCGACCCGCACCTTCGATCCCGCCTCGCGCCGACCCTCACCCGAGGAGCCGCCGGTAGTGAAACCACCAAAGCGGCGGCGCCCTTTTCTGACGGCGGTGGCGATCGTGGCATTGCTGGCGGCTGCCGGCCTGCTGGCGTTCATGTCCATAACCCGGTCGTGGTACGTCGGCAGCGACGACGGTCGCGTTGCGATCTTCAACGGCGTGAGCGGTTCGATCGGGGGTCTAAAGCTCTCCCACGTCGAGACGAGGACCGACATACCAACGGCGAGCCTTCCCGAGCTGTACCGAGGCCGCCTGGAGGAGGGGATACCCGCGAGGAGCCTCCAGGACGCGCGCTCGATCGTCCGAGACCTGGAGGCGCTTTCAAGGCCGGCCCCTGAGGAGCCCTCTCCTCCTGCTGAAAGTCCGCCCCCCGTCGATCAGACCCCGGCGCCATGATTCAAACAAGCGTGCGCCGCAACACTGAAGCCTCCCTCCTGTTCATCACGCTCGTGATCGCAGTAGGTGGCTACTGGCTGGCCGCGCTTGCCCGATCGCCAACGGTGCCGGCCGGGATCATCGGATACGGAATCGTCTTTGCCGCCCTCTACGCGGCTGCCCACATCGCAGTTCGAAAGCTCGCACCGAGGGCCGATCCGCTCCTGCTTCCGATCGCCCTCATGCTGAACGCTCTCGGCTTTGTGCTCATCTACCGCCTCGAGGGGGTGATCGAAAGCCCCGGGCTCGCCGCGGCCCAGGCGCGGTGGTTGGTTCTCGGCGTCGCAGTTTTCATCCTCACGCTGTGGTACGTGAAGGATGTAAGGGAGCTTGCCCGCTTTCGGTACTCATTTGCCTTCGCCGGGCTGGTGCTTCTGCTCCTGCCCATGCTGCCTTTGATCGGCCGCGAGGTGAACGGAGCGCGCCTCTGGGTGAGGATCGGCCCACTGAACTTCCAGCCGTCCGAGCTCGCCAAGCTCGCGCTCGTGGTCTTCTTCGCGGGGTACCTCGCGGAGCGTCGGGAACTTCTCGCCATCGCGACTCGCCGCATCGGCCCCATAGGGATTCCCGACCCCAGGCACTTTGGTCCCGTTCTCCTGGCGTGGGGGGTTTCGCTCCTCGTGATGGTCAACCAGAAGGACCTCGGATCGTCCCTGCTGTTCTTCGCGATCTTCGTGGCCATGCTGTGGATGGCCACGGGCCGGCCCGTCTACCTCATTCTCGGAGTCACGCTCTTCGTGCTAGGCGCCTATCTCGCGACCCTTCTGTTCTCGCACGTGAACAGCCGGATCCTGGTGTGGAGGGATCCGTTCGACTACATCGAAGGGAGGGGTTACCAAGTCGTTCAGTCCCTCTTCGCGCTTGCGACCGGCGGAGCCTGGGGGACCGGCCTCGGCCTGGGGCGCCCAGACCTCATCCGCTTCAGCGTCCACACCGACTTCATCTTCGCTGCGCTCGGCGAGGAGTTGGGCCTGGTAGGGGGGACGGCCGCCATCACGGCTTACGCCCTGCTGACGGCAAGAGGATTCGCACTTGCGACCAGGTGCCGAGACGACTTCTCCAAGCTCCTTACCGCAGGCCTCACGTTCACCCTCAGCTTCCAGACCGTCATCATCATCGCCGGCGTCACCAACCTCATTCCCCTCACCGGCGTGACGCTGCCCTTCATGAGCTACGGGGGTTCCAGCCTCCTCTCCAACCTCATGCTGATCGCCCTCCTGATCAGGGCCTCGGACGAGGTGGAGCGGCAATCGGGCGAAGCACCCGCCACGGAGCTGAACATGCCTGCAGGGGGCGGTCGTTGAACAAGCAGATCCGAGCAGTCGCGTTCACTTTGCTGTTGATGTTCGGCGCGGTGTTCCTGAACCTCAACTGGATTCAGCTCGTCCGAGCGGAGAGCCTCGCGAATCACCCGCGCAACACAAGGCTGCTCCTCAAGGAGTACGCGCTCGAGCGCGGAGCGATCCTCTCCGCAGAGAGGCAGATCCTTGCCCAAAGCATTCCCACTCCCAACGAGACGCTCAAGTCTCTACGGACGTACCCCACCCGAGAGCTCTTTGGGCACGAAGTTGGCTACTACTCTCTTCGCTTCGGACGCGATGGGCTGGAGCGGACCTACAACAGGCAGCTCACCGGGCGCGGGGGGGTCGTGACGATGCAGGACCTCGGCGACCGTTTACTCGGGGAGGGCCAGAAGGGCGATACGCTCGTCCTTTCGATCGACTCCCGGGTGCAGCGGGCCGCGATGGACGCCCTGGGCGGAAGGAAGGGCGCCGTCGTAGCTCTGGAGCCTTCGACCGGGCAGATCCTAGCAATGGCAGCTCAGCCTTCATTCGACCCCAACCCCCTCTCGCAGCACTCGTCGAGAGGCCAGGAGGAGGCGTGGACGAGGCTCCAAAACGACCCCAACCGTCCGATGTTGAACCGAGCGACGAACGCTACCTACCCGCCCGGCTCGACGTTCAAGCTCATCACGGCGGCTGCAGCCCTAAGAAGCGGCATGTCGACCAACACCAGCTTTCCGGCCTCCGCCGGGTATCAGGCGCCACAAACGGACCGCGTCATCCGCAACTTCGGGGGCGGAACCTGCGGCGGCGACATGGTCGAGGCGATGACGGTCTCGTGCAACGCCTACTTCGCGCGCCTCGGGGCTGAGCTTCCAAGAGGAGCGTTGGAGGAGACGGCAAAAGCGTTCGGTTTCACGGAGCCGCCGCCACTCGACATCAGGGCCTCAGCCAGCAAGCTGCCTACCTCCGAGCAGCTCGCCTCTCCCGCATTTGCAGCCCTTAGCTCAATCGGGCAGTTCAACGTCGCCGCCGCGCCACTTCAGATGGCGCTGGTGGCGGCAGGCATCGCCAACGGCGGGAAGGTCCCCGTCCCACGGCTCGTGCGGCAGATCGAGGATGCCCGCGGCGGGGTGGTGGAGCAAAGCCGGGGAGAGGTCTGGAAGGACGCCATTTCACCGGACATAGCAGCGACCCTGACACAGATGATGATCGGGGTCGTGGAGGGGGGAACCGCGACTCGCGCTGCCATCCCGGGAGTGAGGGTGGCGGCCAAGACGGGAACGGCACAAGCCGGCGCAACCGGCGACGACACTTTGTCGTGGACCGTGGCCTTTGCTCCGGCTGACAGCCCCCGCATCGCCGTCGCCGTCGCCGTCGAGAGCGCCGAATCTGCAGCCAACGAGACCGGTGGGCGAATCGCGGCCCCCATCGTCAAGACAGTGCTCGAAGCCCACCGGGCCGTGGCCCGATGGTAGTGCTAATCGAAAAAGCCCTCCTTCCCCGGTTCGGATCTTCGTTTAGGTGGACCCTCGTAGCTTTGGTGGGGCGAGCGTGAGCGCGGTTAACCAGCGCCGTCGCTACGGCGGTCGCTACCAGGTGATGCGCTCGATTGCGTCCGGCGGAATGGCCGAGGTCTTCATGGCGCAGGACACGCTCCTCGACCGGCCCGTGGCTCTCAAGCTAATGCACCCGCAGTTCGCCAGAGACAAGGCCTTCATCGAGCGTTTTCGCCGGGAGGCGAAGGCAGCTGCGAGCCTCAACGACCCCCGAATCGTCTCGATCTTCGACTGGGGAGCCGACGAGGGCACCTACTACATCGTGATGGAGTACGTCGACGGCAAGACCCTTCGCGACATCATCATGACCGAGGGCCCGCTTCCGCCCGGGCGGGCGGTGAAGATCGCCGCCGACGTCTGCGCCGGCCTCCACCTCGCCCATCAGAAAGGGATCGTTCACCGCGACATCAAGCCTGCGAACATCGCGGTCACGACCAACGGCCAGACCAAGGTCATGGACTTCGGAATCGCCCGAGCGGCGAGCGACGCGGGCCAGACGGTGACGCAGACGGGAACCGTCATCGGCACGGCAAACTACTTCTCGCCCGAGCAAGCGCAGGGATTTGCCGTCGACGCACGCAGTGACGT
>JALZBO010000010.1 GCA_030863545.1 Actinomycetota bacterium | reverse complement strand
AAGGTCGCGATCTGGCCGCCCCTGCGCATGTGGGTGAGGGGAGGGGTCGTCGCCGGCTGGCGCACGGTCCCCAGCAGCGCGGTGGCTATCACGAGGCCTATGACCGTGAGGATCGCACCGGCTCTTTGCTGTAGCTGCTCCAAGCGGCCCCTCGCCACGACAAAGGCGACGGCGCCTACGAGCGGGACGCCGAGCGCGAGCGCAAAAGTCCACAGCCTGCTCCTGACTGCTGCAACCGCGATCCCGGCGACGACGATCAACGCCGCCGCCGTCTTTACGAGTGTCGGGGTCCTGGGGGTGAGCAGCGAAATCGCCAGAAGCGCTCCGCCGGTGGCCAGGACGGCGTTGATCGCCCAGTTGCCGAACCGGCTCCCGACCGTCGCGCCGTAGATGAGGGCGTAGATCGTCAGAGCGATGCCACGGAGAGCGCGGGCGATCGCTCGAGCAGGGCCCAGCTTCGGAACGTCGAGGGCCGACGCCGTGACGGCGAATGACCGGCTCGTGGTCGCGGCGAAGAGGTCGGTTCCCACCTCCTCCGGCAGACGCTCCTGCCACACCTTTGACTGGCCGAAGAGGACGAAGCGCCTCTCGATGGGGATGTCACCTCCGGGAGAGGCCGCTTTTTCTTCCCGGTAGCGGGCGGCGAACGAGGAAGCCGAGGGGCGCGTGCTGCCTCCGGCCTTCGCGTCGCTCTCGACGGCCTGGGCCAGATTCTCGAGCTCCCCGTTGAGAATCTCCGCGTGGAGGCGGCGCGCTATCGCCCTGGCAGAGATCGGAAGGCTGAGAGGCAGCGGGGCAGTGGGTTTGGAAAGGAAGGCGAGCTCCTCCTCGATGGCGGACTTCTCCTTCTCGAACTGAAGTCGCAAGTAGTCACGCTGCACATCGCGCGTCTCGGCTCCGGGGCCTGGGGGCTGGTCAAGAGCAGGACCGCACGAGGCCGCCTCTATCAAGGCCAGCGCACCCTCCACCCCGAGCTGAAGCTGTCTGAGGCGCGCCGGCCCGAGGACGGCTTGGGCTAGCCGGGTCGCTCCGTCGAGCCTTCCCCAGATCCAGTCGTTTACCCGCCAGGACTTCTTGTAGAACGCGCCGAAGTGGCTCAGCTGCACCCCGGTCAGCTTGTCTTTGGACGTTACGGGTCCCCCGAAGCCGTTCGGCGTGTCCCCGCTGATCTGGACGAGCTGAATCTCCTGTGCCGTTGGCGGGACGCCCCCGGTCAAGGCGACGTAGATCACCTCGAGCTCCAGCAGACGCCGGAGGATTTTCTCGGCCTTCCCGGCCGCCGGCTCCACCGCGGTTGCGGCGTCTGTGGCTTGGGCGGCGTCGAGGGCACTCACCAGTTTCTCGAGGCCTTCTCGTTCCTTGCCGAACGGGTCCGGTACGTCGCCGGATTGCGCCTTGCCTGCTCGCGGCGCGACCTCCCGGAGCACCGGAAGCGAGTCGATCAACAGCTGGGCCATCGCATTGGCAATGAACCCAAGCTCCTTTTTTTCGAAGCCGCGTTTCGTCTTCTCGTCGTAGGGCGGCGGCCACTTGTCGCTGACGCCTTCGGCCCATTCGCGCAAGAGCCGGCGGCGTTCTGCCGGCTCCTTCACAGGAGGTGGAGGGGCCTGCTCGCCAGCCTTCCAGAAGATGGCGTCCTGCTTTCTCAAGGCGGTTAGCGAGGTGAGAAAGCCGTGGAGCTCGCCTCGCTTCGATCGTAGAGCCTCTCTGATCGGGGTCTGGTCGAACGGAGTTATGCCAAGCGCAGTCCTCAGCAGGTCCAAGGCGAAGGCGCCCATTCGCTCGAGTGGGGCGAGGCCCCAGTCCCACTGTTCGACTTCGGGGACCCGCAGGGACTGCGGGATGAAGTCCAGGACGGGGGGAGGCCGGGTCTCGAACGCCTCGATAAACTCGTTCTCGGTCCAGACTCCTGCGTCCGTTTCCCCGGGGACCCTCTGGACCCATTCGGCGATCGCGCGCACCGCTCTTCGCAGCCTAATGCGCCGGTACGCGTCGAAGAGAGCGCCGGCGGTAGCGGAGGCCGTTTCGGATAGGTCGACGAGCAGATTGGGCTGAAGCTCCCGGCGGTCACGCGCCTCGCGGTTGTGATCTCGCAGGTCCTCGAGGTCCCGGATGATCGTCTGGGCTTGGGGGAGCTTGAGCAAGCTCGCCACGAGCACGTCGTCGAGGGTGGGGGGGTTGTCGACCTTGTCTGCCGGCGCTTCGATGCGAGACGCGGGATCGGGGTTTACATAGGCGAGAACCCTCCTGACCTGCCGGTCGGCCGACTGCTTGAAGATCGCCTCCAGCGCGGGGCGGACGGGCTGGTTCACTAATACGCCTCCGTCGACGACAAAGCGATCCGACTGAAAGTTCGTCGCGCCTTGCATCTGGGGGTGGAGGGGGTCCGGCCCTTTCGCCGCCACAGGCACGTAGCTTGCTTCGAAGGCAAACGGGAAGGACGCCGTTGACCGGGAGGCGAGCGCGAGCTTGTCGGCGATCGCGGGGTCGTTAAAGTCGTCCTTCTCGGGGTCCGTCCGCTCGTTCCGGACGAAGTGAAAGCGTCCCCGGTGCTCGAGCTCGCGAATCGGCTGCCCGAAGCTGTCCGTGAACTCGCGCAACATTCCCTGCAGAACGGAGGTGGTGATCGTGAGGTCCAATGGCGCCTCCGTCGGGGACTTCGCCGGCCGCGGCACGTCGGGAAGGACCGCCCGGAACGCGTTGCCGAGCTGAGGCAGGAAGTAGCCGTCTCCCTTGAGGAGCGACGGCGGCTGCCCTTCCATCGGCGATCGGAGCAGCTCGAGCAGACCTCCCCGGTCGGCCCAGAGCTCTCCCAGCTTGCCGAGGCCGGTGCCGTAAACGGCGGCAAGCCCGAGGAAGCCTCCGTTGATACCACCAGCGCTCGTACCGGCGATGACGTCCACGCGAGGCGCACTCTTGGTGATGTTGAGCAGGTCCCCGTAACAGCTCGAGTCTCCGGCCCTGCTGTTCGTGAGCCGGTTCATCTCCATCGCCACCCCGCCGATCCAGATGGCGAGGCTGACGCCCCCATTCATGACGACGGCGAGCCTGAACTCCTCGTAGTCGTCTTCCTCGATGCTGTTCCAGGTGGCCAAGCTCACCTTCGTCACCTCGCCCGCTCCGAGTGGCCAGACGGCGAACCGCCGTTCGTTATTCGACACCAACCGGTTGTGGCTGAAAAGGGCGAACCCGCTAGCGTTTCGGAGCGGCCTCGACGATGTGTGCTTCGAGAGGAAGGGGGGTCACGGCCAACAGCTCGAACCCGGCCTCTTGCAGCAGCGATGCGAACTCCTCGCGGCTTCGTTCCCGGCCACCGGTCACGGCAAGCATGTTGATGTCCGATGCGATCGCGTAAGACCCGGGGATGAGCCGCTCGATGATGAGGACGCGGCCGTCCGGCGAGATCGACCGGCGGCAATTCTCGAGGATCGTCACGCACTGCTCGTCCGTCCAGTCGTGCAGCACCCTCGAGAAGATGTAGACGTCGCCGCCCCCGACGATGCTCTCGAAGAAGTCGCCGGCCACGAGCTCGCACCTTTCGAGGACGCCTTGCGCCTCCAGGTTCGCTCTCGCCGACTCCAGCACGGAGGGTGCGTCGAAGAGGACTCCTCTTAGCGCCGTGTTGGCCGTGAGGATTGCGGCGAGCATCGCGCCGTTCCCGCCGCCGACGTCCGCGACCGTGCGATGGGGTGAGAAGTCGTAGGCGGATGGAACCGCATCGAAGAAGGTGGAACCTGCCGCCATCGCACGGTCGAAGGTCTTTGCGTACTCCGGATGCCGCGCCAGATACTCGAAAAGCCCCTGTCCGAAGGTGTGCCTAAAGCTGTCCTTCCCGTCCTTTACGGTATCGAGGAGCATGCCCCAGGCCAGGTAGAACTCCTCCCCCAGCATGATCACCCAGTCCCGCGTCGAGCCCTGGCTGGTCGTGAGCAGCGGCTCGGCCAGAGAGTTGAGCGAGAAGGCGCCGTCGGGCCCAGTGTCAAAAACGCCGAGGCTCGCCAGAAAGCGAAGCACCCTGAACAGCGATGGGGAGTGCGCCCCCACCTCGGCCGCGAGCTCGTCCGCGGTTTTCGGCCGCTCCCTCAGGTGATCGGCGATGCCGAGCTTTGCGGCAACGTACAGGGCCTGCGACTTCCAGTAGCCGATCCCGATGTCCTGCAGGCGTGCCACCGCTGAGTCGTCGCTCAAGTCCGCTTTCCTTCTTGAGTGCGTCACCTAGGTATGCCGCCCCCCAATGTAGGCTGGGCGCGTGCCTGAGCTCGTTACCTGCCACATAGTCGAAGCGACGTACGTCGAGGGGGTCGCCGAGAAGCGCACCCCTTACCGCCAGGAACACCTGGACCGGATGCAAAAACTTTACGATGAGGGGGTCGTCCTCGTGGCGGGCGCGCTCGCGGACCTGAGCGCCTCCGTGCTCGTTCTGGCAGTTGAGAGCGAAAGAGCTGCCAGGCGAATCGCCGAGACCGACGTTTACTGGCGCAACGGCATCTGGACCTCCTTGCAGATCAGGCAGCTCAACCGGGTGGCTTTCGAGAAAGGGTGACGAGACGCGTGAAGGAGGTCGTAGCCGGACGTCGCGCCGGCCGGACGAGGCTGGGGCTGCCGCCGGGCATCCGCGCCTGCCTGTTCGACCTCGACGGGGTTCTCACACAGACCGCCGCGCTGCATTCCGAGGCGTGGAAGCAGATGTTCGACGGCTACCTGTTGGAGCGGGCAGAGAGGTTGGGCGAGCCGTTCATCCCCTTCGATCGGCAGGCCGACTACCTCAGGTACGTCGACGGCAAGCATCGAGCCGATGGCGTCCGGTCGTTTCTCGAATCCCGTGGGATCTCGCTGCCCGAGGGCACGGGGGACGATCCCCCCTCGGCCGAGACGATCGGTGGGCTCGGGAACCGCAAGAACGAGCTCGTGCTGCAGCTCATGGAGACGAGGGGGGTCACGGCTTTCGAGGGCAGCCGGCGCTACCTCGAGGCTGTAAAGCAGGAGGGAATGCTGACGGCCGTGGTGTCGGCAAGCGCAAACACCGCTGCGGTGCTCCGCTCAGCCGGGCTGGAAGACGTGTTCGATGTACGAGTCGACGGGTTGGTGGCGGCCAGAGAGGGACTGAGGGGCAAGCCGTTCCCCGACACCTTCCTCCGCGCCGCTCGAGAGCTCGAGGTCGAGCCGGGTGAGGCGGCGGTCTTCGAAGATGCGATCGCAGGCGTGCACGCCGGGCGGGACGGCGGGTTCGGGTTCGTCGTCGGAGTCGACCGGGCCAGGCAGGCCGCGGCGCTCACCGAAGCTGGGGCGGACGTTGTGGTGACGGATCTCGCCCAGCTCATGGAGACCTCATGATCAACGAGAAGGGGCGCTACTCGATAGAGCCGTGGCGCGTGACCGAGCACGGCCTCGATCTCGCACTGCTGCCCCAGAGCGAGTCCCTGTTCGCCCTGGCCAACGGCCATCTCGGACTACGGGGAAACCTCGACGAGGGTGAGCCTTACGGCCTTCCCGGCACCTACCTCAACTCCGTCCACGAACTTCGCCCGCTGCCGTACGCCGAAGCCGGGTACGGGTATCCGGAGTCGGGACAGTCGGTCATCAACGTCACGAACGGAAAGCTGATCCGCCTGCTCGTGGACGACGAACCGTTCGACGTCCGGTACGGGCAGCTGCGGCTGCACGAGCGGGTGCTGGACCTTCAGGCGGGGCACCTAAGCCGCAAGGTCGAGTGGGTCACGCCCGCGGGACAACAGGCGCGGATCACCTCGACCAGGCTCGTCTCGTTCACGCAGCGCGCCGTCGCAGCGATCAGCTACGAGGTCGAGCCTTTAGAGCATTCGGCTAGGGTCGTCGTCCAGTCGGAGCTCGTGGCCAACGAGCCGCTCCCGGTCGTCCGCCGAGACCCCCGGGTGGCGGCGATCCTCGAATCTCCCCTCGAAGCCGAGCTCCACAGCGCGTGGGACCTGGGGGCGGCTCTGGTCCACCGAACGAAGGTCAGCCGGCTAGGCGTCGCGGCGGCGATGGACCATGTGGTGGAGGGGCCCGAGGCAACCCAGGCGTTCGTCGACATCGAGCCCGATCTCGCGCGGCTGACGGTCACCACGGTGCTCGAGCCGGGCGACACCCTGCGGATAGTCAAGTTCCTCGCGTACGGCTGGTCGGAGGTCCGGTCCAGGCAGGCCCTGTTCGACCAGGTCACGGCCGCGCTCACGGCGGCCCAGCACTCGGGCTGGGAGGGGCTTCTTCGAGAGCAGCGGGAGTACCTCGACAGCTACTGGGAGGGAGCGGACGTCGAGGTGGACGGGGATCCGGAGATTCAGCAAGCGGTGCGGCTTGGCCTCTTCCATGTTCTGCAGGCAGGGGCGCGCGCCGAGCACCGTCCGATTCCGGCAAAGGGCCTGACCGGCATCGGCTACGACGGGCACAGCTTCTGGGACAGCGAGATCTTCGCCCTCCCGGTGTTGACCTACACGCTGCCGAGGGCTGCCTCCGACGCGCTGCGGTGGCGCCACGACACGCTTCCGAAGGCTCTCGCCCGAGCTCAGCATCTGGGGCTCAAAGGCGCAGCATTTCCCTGGCGGACGATCAACGGCGAGGAGTGCTCGGCCTACTGGCCCGCGGGCACCGCCGCCTTCCACATCAATGCCGCAGTGGCCTATGCCGTCACCCGATACATCGATGCGACGGGAGACGACGAGTTCGAGCGGGAGTTCGGGCTGGATCTGCTCGTCCAGACGGCCCGCCTCTGGGTGAGCCTCGGGCACTACGACCGCGAGGGGAAGTTTCGAATCGACGGCGTGACCGGCCCCGACGAGTACGGCGCGATCGCCGACAACAACGTCTACACGAACCTCATGGCGCAGCACAACCTCGAGGCGGCGGCCGATGTCGTCGAACGGCATCTGGAACGGGCGCAGACCCTGGGGGTGGACGACGACGAGTCGTCGAGCTGGCGAGCCGCCGCGGCCGCGATGTACGTGCCGTACGACGAGCGCCTCGGAGTCCATCCACAGTCCGACGCCTACACGCTTCACGAGACCTGGGACTTCGCTTCCACCGAGGCCTCGGAGTATCCGTTGCTGCTGCACTTCCCCTACTTCGACCTCTACCGAAAGCAGGTCGTGAAGCAGGCCGACCTCGTGCTTGCCATGCAGCTGCTCCCCTTTGCCTTCGACATGGGGCAGAAAGAGCGCAACTTTGCCTACTACGAGCGGGTAACGGTCAGGGACTCCTCCTTGTCGGCCCCAACCCAGGCAGTCCTCGCCGCGGAGCTGGGACACCTGGACCTTGCCTACGACTACCTGGCCGAGACCGCGCTGACCGACCTCTCGGACCTGCACCGCAACACGCGTGACGGCATGCACATCGCCGCTCTGGCCGGCGCTTGGATCGCCCTCGTCGCAGGTTTTGGAGGGTTGAGGACTGGGCGGGGAACGATCGCGTTCTCGCCCCGGCTTCCCAACGTCCTCAACCGCCTCGGGTTCAAGCTTCGGTACCGAGGCCGGCGCTTGGAGGTGGTCGTCTCGCGCGACTCGGCCACGTATTACCTCAAAGAGGGCGAGCCGATCTCATTGGTGCATCACCGGGAGGCGTTCGAACTGGGGCCGGCCGAGCCGGTGACGCTGCCGATCCCTCCCGCTCAGCCACGCAGGGTCCCGATTCAGCCGAAGGGGAGGGAACCGGCGCGCAGGCGGAGCGTGAGCGAGGCTCGGGAGGTTGGGCCAAGTTCGTTTTCTCCCCCCGCAGCGGGGTAGGGTGAGAGCGCATGAAGCGGTCACCCTATGCTCGCGAGCTGCGCAGGGCGGTCTCTGTGCCTAAGGGAATCTTGTCCTCGTCGAGCTTCGGCCGGGTGGTTCGGGCAATTGGAGCGAGGTGGCCGTGGGCTATCGCGGCCCTCGTGTTCAGCATCATCACGGCGGTCGCCCTGACCTTTCGCCTTGCGACGCTGAAGCCTCCGCAGATCGGCCCCGCGGCGCAGTCGTCACAAGTGCTCGCGCACGACGGGCAGGTGATCGCCGAGCTCCACGGGGAGGTGAACCGGACGATCATTCCCCTCAACCAGATCTCACCCAACCTTCGCCTAGCGGTGCTGTCGGCGGAGGACCGTAACTTCTTCCGACACAAGGGGATGAGCCTCAGGAGCGTGATCCGGGCCGCGGGGGCGAACCTGATAGGCGGAGGGATCAGGCAGGGGGGCTCTACGATCACGCAGCAGTACGTGCGCAACGTGCTGCCCGAGATCGGGAGGGAGAGAAGGGTCAGCCGCAAGCTCAAGGAGGCTTTCTGGGCCTTCCAGATGGAGCGCTTCTACCCCAAGCACGAGATCATGGAGGGCTACCTCAACACCGTTTACTTCGGACGGGGGGCGTACGGTGCTGAGGCCGCGGCCCGGACTTACTTCAAGACCTCGGCCGGCAAGCTCACCCTCGGCCAGTCGGCTTACCTGGCAGGGCTCATCAGGGCGCCGGAGCGCTTCCAGATCGACGAGAATCCCAAGGACGCGGTCCGCCTCCGCGACACGGTCATAGACGGGATGGAGGGCAGCGGCCTCATAACCGAGGCGAAGGCGAGGGCCGCAAAGCGCGAGAACCTTGTGGGCCAGTTCAAGCCTGGCAAGACCCTGGAGGTGGGCTCGCCCCGAGCCGGCTACTTCGTCGAGTACGTGAGGCGCGTATTGAAAACCGAGTTCAACCTCAACGATCAGCAGATCCTGAGGGGCGGCCTTCGCATCCATACGACTCTCGACCTCCGAATGCAGGACGCCGCCGAAGCCGCCGTGCGCTCGACCCTCGACCGTCCCGACGATCCGGAGGCAGCTCTGATCGCAATGGGGTCGAAAGGCGAGATCCGGGCGATGGTTGGCGGACGCAACGTGGACAGCGTCGAGCGCGCGCGCGGGTTCAACTTCGCGGCGGACGTGAACGAGTCGGGGGGCGGGCGCCAGGCCGGATCTGCTTTCAAACCGTTTGCGCTTGCCGCTTTTCTGTCGAAGGGGAAGTCGCTGGAGTCGACCTTCTCGGGGGAGTCGCCGATCGAGATCACCTCCCAGCGATGCCGAAACGAGGACGGCACGCCCTGGAAGGTCGCCAACTTCGAGGAAGCGTCGTTCGGGCCCGTCAACGTCACCGCGGCGACCCTGAGCTCGGTCAACACGGTCTACGCCCAGATCATGAACACCGTGGTCAGCCCGGCCGACTTCATGCGGACCGCGAGCAGGGCCGGAATCGAGATCCCGCGCCGGGATGCAGGGTGCGCGCTCGCTCTCGGCACGACCGACGTCACCCCCCTGGAGATGGCCCGGGCCTACACGACCTTTGCCCAGCGGGGGAGCCGTCCCGACCCTCTCGTCATCACGAAGATCACGCGGCCCAGCGGCGATGTGGTCGCCGAGCGGTTCCCGAGCGTTCAGCAAGCTCTCGACCGAAACGTCGCCGACGCCGTCAACTACGTGCTCGAGCAGAACATCAGGTCCGGCACCGGCAAGGGCGCGGACATCGGGCGGCCCGCCGCGGGCAAGACGGGAACCACCCAGAACAACCAGAACGCCTGGTTCGCGGGGTACACGCCGCAGCTCACCGCAGTGGTGTGGATGGGGTACGCCCCGCGCCCCGACGGCTCGATCCCCGAGATGGAGAACGTGCGGGGGCAAGCCGTCACGGGCAGCTCGTTTCCCGCAACCATCTGGCGGAAGTTCATGTCGCAGGCTCTCAAAGGCATCCCGGCGACCCGCTTCCGCAAGCCCGTCTTGGGCGGCGACATCGTGAACCTCGGGCCCTCGAAGCCCTCGTCGCTCCTCGCCGAGGCGGAGAGCTCCCCAGGGCCTTCGCCCAGCCCAGGCGCGGAATCCGCGGGCGAAGGTAGCGGAAACACTGCCGAAGCCCCCGAGGAAGACCAGCAGTCACGACCGGAGTCGGTCGTCCCGGCGGTGGCTCGGATCCCGAGCGATGACGATGACGGCGAGACGCGGGCAGCCAGAGCGGAGCCCGAGGAGGAGAGGCCGCAGGAGACCACCCAGGTGGCCGAGCCCTGCTTCCCGTTCTGCGACTGATGTCCGGGGCGTTCGTCCGCCCCCCGGTCCCCTGAGTGCCCTTCCTGTGAGCGCTCAAGCGGTCCGCAAGTGGGCGATCGTGCTTGCACCAGTGACGGCTGGGGTTCTGGCCGTAGTCGGTACTCTCGCCGATCCCGTCCCACAGGCTTCCGGAGAAGAGCTCGTTCGAGCGTACGCAGAGAACCCGGACCGGGTTCAGATAAAGTCCGTTGCCTACCACTTCTCCTACGCCCTGTGGCTTGTGACCGTCTTCCCCCTGGTTGGAGTAGTCCGGCGTAGGGGCGGCTGGCTCGCTAACGTGGCCGGCGCGCTCGCATTCCTAGGCATCTCAACGATCCCCGGCTTTCTCGTCGCCGATTTCGTCGACTCCGCCATGGGTCGGATAGTCGGCCCCGAGGCCGCGGTCAGGGTCGGCGACCTCGCCCAACAGGGATGGGGGTTCAAGGTCATTCAGGTTCCCGGACTCCTCGGGTTTCTGCTTGCTCTTCCGGTGGCCGCTTTGGCCGCCTGGAGGGCCGGCGTCCTGCCCTGGTGGGCGTTCGTTGCGCCGACCCTCGGCATCGCGGCCTTCATGGGATTCGGCGCAACGCTGCCGGGCAACATCCTTTTGACGGTCGCGTTTGCCGTCTTTTCGCTGGCGCTGTCGAAGGTGGACTTTGGCCGCTCCGAGCCTGAGCTAGCGTCGGCTCAGCAGTAGTAGCTTGGCCTTTGACGCCGTGTACCGGAGCGAGCGCGGCTTGACGCCGTACACGTTCTCGTAACGTTGCGACCTTACTCTCGGTAAGAGGCTCCCACTTGTGGTGGCCGCGTCTTTTGTAAAGGCCCCGCGGTGGCGGCGGCTCTCGATACGGCGACCACATGTTGGTAGCCCCGAAAGGAAATACGGATTGGAACAGCCATGCTGACGCACCAGGTTCTGATGCCACCCACAAAAAGGATCGCCCTCATCGCTCACGACAACATGAAGGGCGAGATGCTCGAGTGGGCCAGGTTCAACCGGGACCTTCTTGCGGAGCAGGAGCTCTTCGCGACCGAGACCACGGGGACGATGGTTGCCGAAGCGCTCGATCTGCCCGTCACGCTGTTCCGTAGCGGTCCGCTCGGAGGGGATCAGCAGGTGGGCGCGGCGATTGCCGATGGGGAAATCGACTTCCTCATCTTCTTTTGGGACCCGCTTGCGCCGCACCCACACGACGTGGACGTCCGCGCTCTGCTTCGTATCGCCGTCGTCTACAACATCCCGATCGCTTGCAACCGGTCCTCCGCCGACTTCCTGATCTCGTCCAACCTCATGTCCACCCGCTACCGTCACATGACGATCGACTACCCGGCGATTGCGTCGACCCGGATGAGGCGGCCCGAGCGGCGGGCGGGATAACCGAACGGAAGTCGCTAGAGTTGGTGCCCGGCGCGGCTGGCGGGATGTAAAGTCGCACGTTTAGCTAATCCAACATCTCGAATTAGTCACGAGGAGCAGGTGGAAGAACAGCACGATCTGGCCCAGATGCTCGGCAGCCTTAAGCTGTTCGCCGACCTCTCCCACCCCGAGCTGGAGGCGGCTGCCCACACCTTCTCGGAGGAGTGGTTCTCGAAGGGGCAGCGCGTCCTGAGAAGGGGGTTTACCGGCACGGGCTTTTACGTGATCGCCGAGGGCGAAGCGATGGTGCAGCTCGACGGGAAGGAGATCGCCAAGCTCGGCAAGGGCGACTTTTTCGGAGAGATCTCGATCTTGCTCGACGAGCCGCCGACGGCCGACGTGGTGGCGCTGGGGCCGCTTCGCTGCCTCGTGCTGCCCGGCCCCGAGGCAAAGGGTTTTCTGGAGTCCAACCCCAAGGTGATGTACCGATTGCTTCAGGCGGAGGCGATGCGGCTGAGAAACACGCTACGGGGGGCGAGCTGAAGCCATTCCCTCCCGGCCAATACCCGTTGATCGTCGTGGGGAGCGGTCCGGGAGGGCTTCAGACCAGCTACTGCCTGACCCGCCTGGGCGTGTCGCACGCGGTGCTGTCGGCCGACTGGGCTCCGGCCGGCATGTTCCAGCGGTTTCCCCTTTTTCAGCGCTTGATCTCCTGGACCAAGCCGTACGCCCCTGCCGAAAGAGGGTCGCGGGCCTACGAGTGGTACGACCACAACAGCCTGCTGGGCGAGGAGCGCGACCACAAGAGCCTGGTCGCGGACTTCATGGACGGAAGCTCCTACTTCCCCTCCCGCTCCGAGATGCAGAAGGGGATCGAGGCATTCGTCGAGAGGGCGGGGATCGAGGTGCGCTACGAGTGCCGGTGGGAGAGCACGCGCGAGGAGGATGGCACGTTCGTGCTGAGTACCTCGGACGGTGAGTACCGGACGGAGATCGTCGTCTTCGCCATCGGCACGACCACCCCCTGGCGGCCGCCGACCCCAGGCCTAGAGCTGGTTCCGCACTACGGGGAGGCCAAGCCTCTCGAGGAGTACCGGAACAAGGAGGTCTTCGTCATTGGGAAGCGGAACTCGGGGTTCGAGGTGGGCGACGCCCTCCTCCCGGTCGCGCGTCGGATCTTCCTGGGGTCTCCGAGCCCCGCGCGGATCTCCGTAGTCGAGCACGCCCCGATCGGCGCCAGGGCACGCTACCTCCAGCCGTACGAGGATCACGTCTTCGGCGGGGGAAACGTACTGCTCGACGTGGCCATCGACCTGATCGAGAGGACCGAGTCGGGCTACCGGGTGACCGCGACCGGAACGAAGAGCAAGAAGACAAGCGCCTTCGAGGTCGACGAGGTGATCGCGGCGACCGGTTTCACGACGCCTCTTCTCGATCTCCCGAAGCTTGGCGTGGCGGTCTTCAGCCAGGGTCGGCTGCCCGCCCTCACTCCTTTTTGGGAGAGCGTCTCGGTCCCGGGAATCTACTTCGCAGGCTCGACGACGCAGGCGGCTGCCGGCCTCAACAAGTACGGCATCCCGGCCAACTCCGCCGCGGTGCAGGGGTTCCGGTACAACGCGCGGGTGCTCGCGGAGCACATCGCCGCAACCCGGTTTGGCCGCCGCCCCACTCCTAGAGCGCTAAAGCCAGCCGATCTCGTCCCGTACCTGCTCTCGGAGGCCACCGAGGCGCCCGAGCTGTGGAACCAGCGCTCCTACCTTGCAAGGGTGGTCTCGCTCGGCGAGGGCGGCACCTTCGACCAAGGGATCCTTCCGCTGTCCGACTTCGTCGACTCCGCCGGTCCTGATGCGGTCGCCGTGGCCGTGGAGACCGATGACACCGGCGATATCCATCCTGCGATCTACTTGAGGCGGTCGCAGGTGGTGGAGGAGCATCTGCTGCCGTCCCACCCGCTGCACATCTTCCGGACACAAGAGCACGAGCGGCAGCTGAGCGACGTGCTCGGCAGCTACGTCGACTGAAAGCGGCAGCTGAGCGACGTGGTCGACACTTACGTGGGCTCGGGAAGCCCCGGCGAAGGTAGCGGGGAGCCTGCAAAGAGCGCCGCCCGGTCCCTTGCAAACTCGGCGAAGGTGCGCGGCCGGTGTCCGGTAAGAGCTTTAAAGGTGTCGGTGACGTGGGAAAGGTCCCCCTTCTTGACCATTCGAAAGAGTTCGATCAGGTGCTTGACTAGCCAATCGGGCATCCCGGCCTGAACGAACGATTCCCAGGCCTGCTCCTCGGACACGTCGATGAACCGGACCTCTCGACCGATGGCGCTAGACAGCGCCTGAGCGACATCTCGGTAGCCGACCGGTTCCGGGCCGGTCAGCATGTAGGTCCGGCCCTCATGACCTTCGCCCGCGAGGATCTCTGCCGCTACCTCCCCCGTGTCGCGGGGGTCGATCATTGCGATCCTGCCGTCGCCGGCCGGGGCGAAGAGCATGCCCTCACGAATCTGAGGCGCCGAGCCCAGCAGGTTCGTCATATAGAAGTTCGATTGGAGCAGCACGAACGGAACTCCCGAAACCCGCAGGTGGTCCTCGATCTGCCCATGCCAATCCAGCGGGGGCAGGGGCGATCCCGGCATTGCGTGAATCGTGGAGACCTTGACGATCCGCCCTATCCCCGCTTCAACCGCCGCGTCGATCACCCCGATTTCGTGTCCGAGCTTCTCCGGCACCTCGCCCGAGGAGAGGAGCAACTCGTCCATCCCCTTTAGCGCGGATTTCACCGAGTCCGGGTTCTCGAAGTCCCCGACGGCAAGCTCCACATCGTCGCCCAGCATCCGGGCCGCCTTCTCGGGATCGCGGACGAACGCACGCACCGACGCCCGGCCCTTGAGGTGGGCGACGGCGCTGCTTCCAACCTTTCCGGTCGCACCGGTCACGAGTATCTTGGCCACGGCCGTTCTCCCTCGCTCTTGCTGCATCACGGCGGTCGTCACAAGACTCGCTTGCTATCTTTGCCGCCCTCGCTTCCGCCGAAGCTATAGAGCGGCACGGGGCCGGCCTAGTTCAGTTTCGAACTGGTGCGCATCGCCGAGCGCGACAATACCCCGTGCCTTCCCGCGATGAGTACTGACCCGTAGCAAAAGCAGCGGAGGCCCTGGGACATCTTGGTCGCTCCTTTAGTGAGCGAGATGCTGAGAGGGGTCGGCGGATTCAACGAGCTCCAACGATGCGGGTCTTCACGGGCCCGTTACCCCTGGCCCGCGCTGCGGCGGACGCAAAGTGAGGATTGACCGGCCCTGGGCCCAGGCCGCTGATTAAGGAGGTTCCTCGCTGGTTCCTTCTGGCTCTATAGGTCTTGGATGAGGTCGTGCGCACCCAGGCGAAGGCGGGCGGCCCTTACGCGGTTGGCGAGGATCTAACGGCGGGCTCAGAAGGGCTGCGCCTGGCAGCTGAGCGCGTCAGACGAGCTGGGGTTGCCGAGTCTCCTCGAGGGGGACCTGGGTTGGGACGGCCCCCTCCAGCTCGCCAGGGGTGGGGGCCACAGCCTCTCCCTCGAATCTCGGACGAAGCCGCCCATACTTCCTGCTCCTATGCCAAGCAAGCATTGCCGGATTTGCGTGAGAGCTTGCTCCTTCCATAGGGTCCCCCTTTCGCGAGGCAGCCAGCTCGACACAAGTACCCGCTCGCACCCCCTGGAAAACGAACGCGAAGATTTTTTTCTTAAACTCGCGAGATGCGCCTAACTACTCGCCGCGAACAGCTCGCGCACGCTCTCCGGCTCGAATACTTCACCGTTGGATGGAACCTGATCGAGGCCGTGATCGGGATGGTTGCCGGCGTCATATCGGGATCGGTTTCCCTGGTTGCCTTTGCCTTGGACTCGGTCGTCGAGAGCGCGTCAGGAGGAATTCTCATCTGGCGCCTCAAGTCAGAGACCGCGGGGAAAGGCGCGGAAGACCTGGAACGGAAAGTTCTCAAGCCTCTTGCGCTCGCCTTTTTCGCCCTCGCCCTCTACGTCACGTGGCGGGCGCTTCAAGTACTGGCCTTGGGCTCTCGACCAGATGACAGCCCTGTTGGCATCGGGCTCGCCGTTGTATCCCTCGTCGTCATGCCGATCCTTGCCCGCAAGAAGAAGGATGCGGCAAGGCAACTCGACAGCAGGTCGCTCGACGCCGACTCCACCCAGACGAACATCTGTGCTTACCTCTCTGCGGTGCTCCTGGGTGGGCTGGTGGCGAACTCGCTGCTCGGGTGGTGGTGGGCCGACCCCTTGGCAGGGCTCGTCATTGCCTCGATCGCGGCCAAGGAAGGGCGCGAGCTGTGGGTGGGGGAAGATACCTGCTGTAGCCGACCGGTTAGTCCGCCCTGAGGGTTCGGGAAGGACGCCCCGCCGAGGACGACATGCTCTCGAAGAGGACGCGCCGTCGAGGAGGACACCGGCTCGAGGACGAGGCCCGCTCGAGGACGAGGCCCGCTCGAGGACGAGGCCCCTAGGGCACGTCGATTGCGTTCATGATCCGGGCGAACAGGCCGGGGTCGCTTCCGGAGACCCTCATCTGCCCGAGCTCGACTGCCTCGTCCACCGTCAAGAGCTTGATCATCACGAGGAAGAAGTGAATCGGCTCGGCCTCGACGTAACAGTCAACGGGGCGAGTCGGCGCGTCGAGGATAGAGAGGCGAGAGTCCTCCATCTCGAAAGCCGCGCCTAGAACTCCCCCGACCTCGATCTGGGCGCATCCGGAGATCCCTTTGCTGCTCTCGTTGACCCAGTTGGGGAGGGCGTGGAGGATGAGGGGCCAGACCAGCGGCAGGTGCTCCGGCCGGGTGGGAAACGGGTGCTCCAGTGCGGCCGAGATCGCGCATCCGTGCATGAGGTTGTGGATCAGGTAGTAGGAGACGAGAGTCCGAAGTGGCATCCTCCCTAGGGGGGAGGGGCACTCGTCGTCCGGTGAGCGGACCTGTAGCTGGGCCAGGAAGTTGTCGGTGGCGGTGACCAGGTGCTGCGCAAGCTCGGGCCCGCCGCGCTCGGGAAAGCCGTAGAGGGCGGCGTCGTTAGCTTCCGATAACCCGGCCTTCGTCCCGTCTCCGTAGGGGTATTCGAGCCCCATTGCGAACATCCCAAATCCAATGTTCGCAAAGGCGAGATGGGCGCCATGCTCCCCGACCGTCCACTCGGAGCGAGGCACGGGGATATTCGTGTCCGGCAGCGCCTCCAACATTCCCGCGATCTCCTCGACGACGTCCCGGGCCACCTCTCCTGTCCGGAGCATCTCCTCGGCTGGGGGATCCTCGGAAGCAGGGAACGGGGTGGTGTTATAAGCGGGGAATGGGTTCGTCATCTGTTCCTCCTCGGTGGCGGGTCCGCGGGGGGCCCGGGGGGGATGAACGCGCGGCTTTGGGAAACCTTCTAGGGTGAGCGGGCGTACTCATAAGAACGTAGAAGGTCCCATAATCCACCTTCCAAAGTAGAATGTCAAGCGAGCGGGAGATCAACGCGACGGCGGCCTCGCTGCTCGGCTTCCTGCACGACGGTCCGATGACCGGGTGGGAGCTAGATGCGGTGGTGGCCCAGACGATCAGCCAGTTCTGGAACGTTACCCGCAGTCAGGTCTACAGGGAGCTTCAGACGCTGGCGCAGCTTGGGTACGTGGAGGCCCTGGATACCGGTCCGCGGGACCGCCGGCCCTACGCCATCACCGAGGCAGGCCGGAAAGCCTTCGCCCGGTTCATCCAGCGGCACCCCGGCTCGATGATCGTAAGGATGCCCCTGCTGCTGACCGTGTTCTTCGGAGAGCACCTTCCGCCGGGCAGGCTCGAGGAGATCATCGAGACCGAGCTGGAAGCGGGCGCGGAGGCGCTGCACCAATTCGAGGCGATATACGGCGCCGTCCGGGAGGAGAACCCTTACAAGGCTCAGGTGGTGAGGTTCGCGATCGAGTACCAGAAGATGTTGCTCGCGTGGCTCGAAGGGCTGAGCGAGGACCTGCATTGAAGGCTCGCCGAAGGGACGCCTCAAGAAAGGCGCGACGGCAACGTGCGGTTAACGGGCCGGGAGGCGACTAGACCTCAATCAGTGGGGAGGGTAGACCGGTCCCTGCTCGTTCAACTCCTCGTGCAACTCATAGACGCTTATCCAAGCAGGCATGCCCTCGCGCTCGCCGCGCACGACAGGGTCCATGTCCAGCCCGCAGAAGGGGCAAGCCTCCAAACGGCCCTCGTCCTCGGCGTCCATCACGATGTTGCACTCGGGGCATCTCCAGTTGGCCATGCTTCAGACCTTTCTGCTGCAAGGGTGCCGGTGTCTTCCGAGGCTGCAAATGAGCCGGCGATCTCCCTCCTGTTTATCAGGAAAGTTATTCCTCTTCTTGCCTGCCCCCAACCACCGATCATGCTCTTCTTTCCGCACCAACCGCCGATCGCCAAAGCGGCTCCCCAGCCGGGAATAATTCGACCCTTTCCCCGTTGTAGGAGTACGAGACTTCCTAACAAGTAGTTAGTAGCTAAGGATTTGTTAGTAAGGAGGGAGGGCAACGGATGCAGGCTACGACGCTCACAGGCAACCGGCACCACCTGGATGGATTGGTGAAGGTCGACCGGACCTGGGGACGAACGATCGGCGCTCACCAGGCGAGGGGCGCCCGCCGGGTCGGCAACTTCTATCAGGTGCCGCGGTCGGAGTACGTGAGGTTGATGGCGACGGCGGCCAGGAGCCCGCAGTTCGCGCACCCTCGGCAGGAGCGTACGCAAGAGCCTTGCCTGGAGTGGACCGACAGCGACGACAGAGCCGTTGCCCAGCTGCTCAAGGAATCAGCCCGTCAGGAAGCGCCCTGCGGGTAATTCCACCGCCTAGCCCGAGCACGAGAAAGGGCCGCCCCCCACGGGCGGCCCTTTCTGCTTCTTTGAACGCTTGCCCGAGGTTTTACGCCACCTCCGCCGGCGCCGGAGGTCCCGGTTCGTCCGTAGCCAATGCCGCACCGGCAGGTGCCTTGTTCGTCGAAGCCTGCAAGTCCGTCGCCGCCGGCACCGCTGCCACAGCAGGCGCCTCTTCCAGCTTCCCTCCGTCCGACAGCCCGGCGATGTGCGCGAGTTCTTCGTCTCCCTTCGCGAATTGGGTGTCGTAAAGCTCCGCGTAACGGCCCCGCCGGGCGAGCAGCTCCTCGTGCGTCCCCCGCTCCACGATGCGGCCGTCCTCGAGAACGAGGATCAGGTCGGCGTTTCTGATGGTCGACAAGCGGTGCGCGATTACGAGCGCCGTCCGCCCCTCGAGTGCGGTCGATAGCGCCTGCTGCACCTCCGCCTCAGACGTCGAGTCGAGGTGGGCCGTCGCCTCGTCGAGGATGACCACGCGGGGCCGGGCCAGAAGCAGCCGGGCGATCGTGAGCCTCTGCCTCTCGCCACCCGAAAGCCGGTAGCCACGTTCGCCTACGACCGTGTCGAGGCCGTCCGGCAGTGAGCGGACCAGGCCGTCGAGGCGGGCTTGGCGGAGCGCTTCCCACAGCTCCTCTTCGTTGGCTTCGGGATTGGCGAAGCGCAGGTTGTCGCGGATCGACTCGTGAAACAGGTGCCCGTCCTGCGTGACCATACCGAGGGTCTC
>JALZBO010000003.1 GCA_030863545.1 Actinomycetota bacterium | reverse complement strand
CTCCTCCAGCGCCGGGCCAACCGCCGCCTCCCCCGGCGCCGCCTCAGCCTCCCGCGGCACCATGAGCCGCTTCGGTAAGAAGGGCGCCTAGCCCGTCAGGATCTGACGTTTGCAGGGGTCACGGGGTGCGGCAGTGGCGTCATATCGTCCCCCAACGGGGCCAATACCACGGCGATCCTTCCCAGCGATTCGGCCATGGCAAGCCGCTCTGCCTCCTCGGGTGTAACGAACAAGGTGATGCTCCATTTGGCACCCGCCTCGGGTGACCCGAGTTGCGAGGCGACCGGCCCCGCAGGCTTCTTCCCCTCGTTCACGGAAGCCACCCTCGCGGAGCTCAGGATCGTGGCGGTGGTCGGTTCTCCGAGCACCTCGGCGGGGAAGGTCGCCATTACGTCAACCCGGTCGCCGGGCTTCGGGATCATTGCAATCGTCACACCGGAGTGCGCTCCCAGCGAGTAGGCGCGCATGCCAGGCGGGACCACCGACGAGGCACCCGTTGTCTTGCCGATCTTTCGTGAAGTTACCGGCTCACCTCTCAGAATGGGCGCGGCCGCGACGCGTCCGGCTGCTGCTTTCGGGCTGGTGAGGGCCCCCTCGGGAAGGTATCGACTCGGGTGATCGACCAGGCCGAGCATCGGAGCGGACAGCACGGTCCCGGCTTCGATGTCGGTGGTCGCGACGACGATAGGGACGAGCTTTCCGGCGATCGGAACTTGAGCTCTGAGCGACGAGAGGTAGATATAGACCGACAAGCCCGTCGCGGCCGCCGCGACTAGAGCAAGCGACGTCCACATGGAGGCTCGCGAACGGTTCAGCACCAGGGTGGCCATAACACTCCCCTTTCATCGAGACGGGGAAGTGCAGGTTCCGGTGCGGGAACTAGATTCTAGCCACCCAAAGTGGCGGCGCCTAGTCTGATTTCTCCGGCGCGCTCTTGGCTGCGGCTGGCTTCGAGGCGTCGCCGCTTCCGGATACGTCCGATGGCTTCGAGGCCTTGGCTTCGGCCTTCGGCCCGCCCTTGCCATCCTTCTCGCCTGCAGAGGCGGTCTCTTTCTCGGCGGCCTTCCCCTTGCGGTGATCGGTGGAGTAGAAGCCGGAGCCTCGGAACACCACCCCCACGGGGTGAATCACCCTTCTGAGCTTGCCCCCGCAGTGCTCACAAACCGTGAGCGGCTCGTCGAAAAACGACTGTCTAACTTCGACATGTCGGCGGCAGTCGACACAGGCGTATTCGTAAATAGGCAAGAGGAACCTCGTGGTGTGTCTGAACGACGATCAAGCCAAGTATGGCAGCCTTCCCCGCATAGGCGAGACATAATCAGGCGAGGGACGAGCGTCCAGGGTTGAAGGATTCGGTGCGTTGATGGAGTTCATTCGGCCGTTTTTCACAGCCGTCGCCGCTAATCGGATCGTCGTAGGCGCCGTCTTGCTGCTGGCGATAGCGGCTCTCGTGGCCCTTTATCGCGTGCGCAAGACGCTAGGCGAGGTCGGAAAGCTATCGCGTGAAGTAAAGGCCATAGCAGAGGGCCATTACGACCGTACTCTGCAAGCCCGGGGATCGGGCAAGGTGGAGGAGCTCGTGGCGTCGTTGAACGAGCTGTCCGGCCGCCTAAAGCATCAGGCTGCCGAGATCCGACAATCAGAGGAGGCGCTGAACCGAGCACATACCCGGTTCGGCGAGGCCTTGCGGTCCACCCACGACATGCCGCGCATGCTCGAGATCGCCCTCGATACGGGAATGGAGACGGTCCGAGCGGAGCGGGGCCTGGTGCTATTGAGGAGAGGCGCCGGCTCGATGACTCCCGCGGTGGGACGCAACCTCGATGTCGACGGCCTGGAGCTTCCAGTGGGACGAGGCATCGCCGGCCATGTCGCCCTCACAGGAGACCCCGTCCGGGTTCCGGGCGACAGCCCTCTCGAACGTGACGAGCGGGAGCCTGATTTCAAGACCCTGCTCTCGGTGCCCCTCTTCTCGCAAAACCGGGTAATGGGGGTGCTGAACCTTTACGACAAGCGCGACGGGCAGACGTTCACGGAGGCCGACCTGAGGACCATCGTGTCGCTCACGGACCAGGCGGCGGTCGCGATCGAGAACGTACGGCTGCATCAGGAGGCGCAGCGCATGGCAATCATGGACGGCCTCACGGGCATCTGGAACGATCGCTGGTTCAAGATCCAGTTCGCACAGGAGCTCGACCGGGCCGAGCGCTTCGGCCGTCCCTTCTCGCTGATCCTCATGGACATCGACGACTTCAAGTCGTTCAACGACAAGTACGGGCACCTCGTCGGCGACTTCGTCCTTGTCGAGCTTGCCCGCCGCGTGAAGTCGGTAATCCGCGATGTGGACATGTTCGCCCGCTACGGCGGGGAGGAGTTCGAGCTGCTCCTCTCGGAAACCGACGCTGCCGGGGGTCTCAAGACCGCCGAGAAGCTGCGGGCGGTGGTGGGCGACACTCCATTTGTCACCGACCTTGCGCCGGAGCCGCTCAGGGTGACGGTCTCGGTTGGGGTCGCGTCCTACCCTCAGGCAGGGCTCGACCGGGCCTCGATCTTCAGGGCGGCCGACATGGCGATGTACGCGGCCAAGGCCGCCGGCAAGAACACGGTTCGGGTGCATCAACCGAGCACGTCCGCGGCGCAGTAGGATTGCCCGATGCCTGTACGAAGAGCTGTGATCCCTGCGGCGGGCCTCGGCACCCGGTTCCTTCCGGCTTCGAAATCCGTCCCGAAGGAGCTCGTGGCGGTCGTCGACCGCCCGATCATCCAGTACGCAGTGGAGGAGCTCGGTAGGGCCGGGATCACCAACATCTGCATCGTCAGCTCCCCCGGCAAGGAGGCGTTGGCCAACCACTTCAGCAGCAACTCGAAGCTCGAGGCGGCCCTCGAAGCGGGAGGCAAGCATGCTCTGCTGAAAGAGATGAAGGCGCTTGAGGAGATGGCCGACATCTACACAGTCATGCAGAACCAGCCGCTGGGACTTGGCCATGCAGTCTGGGTTGCGCGCGAGCACATAGAAGGCGAACCGTTTGCGGTACTCCTACCCGACGAGATCATGGACCCGTCCGAAAACCTGGTGGGGGAGATGGTCGCGACCTTCGACGAGCGCAACGTGAGCGTCGTGGCGGTAGCCGAGGTCTCCAAAGAGGAGATCGGCAGCTACGGCTCGATCGACTCCGACGACTTGTCGCGCGACACGATCGTCGTGAGCTCCCTCGTCGAGAAGCCGGATCCAGACGAGGCGCCGTCCAACCTCGCCGTCATCGGCAGGTACGTGCTCGAGCCGGAGGTCTTCGATGTGCTGGCCAAGCTCGAGCCGGGCAGTGGCGGTGAGATCCAATTAACCGACGCTCTGGCGGTCCTAGCGCGCAGAGGCGGGCTGGTCGCGAAACGATACCGGGGCCGACGGTGGGACGCGGGGACGAAGCGAGGGTACCTCGAGGCGACGGTGGCCCTGGGAGTGGAGCACCCAGAGCTAGGCCCCCCTTTCCGGCGATACCTTCAAACGGTGGCCCGGGATGTCTGAGCCCGAGAAGCGGCTTTCGCACGTCACCCCCGAGGGGAAGGCGAAGATGGTCGACGTCTCCTCCAAGAACATCGGGGCGCGGGAGGCCGTCGCAGCTGCGTTTGTGTCGATGACGCCCGAGACCGTCCAGATCGTACGCGAGGGCGGCCTCTCGAAAGGCGACGCGTTGGGCGTGGCCAAAATTGCCGGCATCATGGCAGCCAAGAAGACCGCTGACTTGATCCCGCTGTGCCATCCGCTTGCGCTGACCGGGATCGACGTGGACCTCGTCCTCGAAGAGGGAGGCGTACGGATCACGAGCACGGTAAGAACCGCCGACCGCACCGGGGTCGAGATGGAGGCTCTTACGGCGGCGGCGGTTGCAGCGCTGACCGTCTACGACATGTGCAAGGCCGTCGACAAGGGAATTCGAATAGAGGGCGTTGAGCTCGTCTCGAAGCTCGGGGGAAAAAGCGGCCCCTGGCAAAGGGGTTGAGCCGCACCGAACTGCTGCAAGCGCGCTCGAGCGTAATGCCTTCGAGCGCCCTCGGCGAGCTCCTCGCCGTCGTCAAGGATAGGGAGTTCTAAGCTCTACTCCTCAGGCTTAGGCCGCTTGAAGTAAGCCACCACGCCCCCCACGTCGGGAGGAGTGAAAACGGTGACCAGCTCCCACCCCTCGGCTCCCCAGTTATCAAGGATCTCCTTGGCGATGTGAGGAACAACCGGCACGGAGGCGTACTCCCACTTAGTCATCTCATCCCTTTCTAGTCGCCCATAGCCCTGTAACCACCCTGAAAGTGGATCAGCGGCGGTCCGTTCGCCGCCCTTCCAGCCTCGACCTCGGCCAGGAAGATAGTGTGATCGCCTCCCTCGAACTCCTGGACGACGCGGCCCTCGAGGTGGCCGATCGCCCCCGAGATGAGGGGCAGTCCGGTGTCGCCGGGGACGATCTCGCATCCCTCGAAGGCGTCGGTAGCATGTGAGGAGAACCGCCTTGCGACCTCCTCCTGCCCCGCGGCGAGGATGCTTATCCCGAGACGGCGTGAACGCCTCATAGCGCCGTGCGTTCGAGAGCTCTTCTGCAGGCAGACCTGGACCAGCATGGGATCCAGAGAGACGCTGGTAAAGGAGGTGGCGGTCATTCCGTACCGCCGTCCATCGGCCGTCGTGGTTACGACCGTCACGCCCGAGACCAGGTTGCGCATGACCGCCCGGTACTCCTCGGGCGAGATCATAGCCGGGGCATCGCCTCGTCGATCTCGGTCTCGTACGCCCGCTCGGGGAGGAAGAGCCAGATCCCTCGCTCGAGCTCGACCTCGTTTCGGTCCGAAAGGGTTCCCTGCGGGCCGAGGGAGTTCCCCGAGTGCAGGACCGCACCTCTTCGCTGCAGCTCATCGACCATGTCCTGGGTGGGGTGACCGTCTAGCTCCATCTTTTACTCCTCTCCGGCACGCCTCGCGATCCAATCGATGAGCAGGCGAGCCCCGAAGCCCGTCGCGCCTGCCGACAGGTAGTGCTCGTCCTTGTCTACCCACACCGGCCCCGCGATGTCGAGGTGCGCCCACCTGGTCTCGCCCACGAAATCCTTGAGGAAGAGGCCGCCGATGATCGGCGACGCGTACCGGCTCTTGCTTATGTTCTTGATGTCCGCAACGGAGCTCGACATATCCGAGCGGTACTCGTCGACAAGCGGGAGCTCCCACAGCCGCTCCCCGGTCCGCTCTGACGAATCGAGCAGCTCACGGCAGAGCTCCCTGTCGTTCGAGAGGACCCCGGCCACCTTCGTCCCGAGAGCGACCCTCACCCCTCCCGTCAGCGTCGCAAGGTCGACCATCGCGTCGGGCTGTCTCTCTGACATCCACGCCAGGACGTCGGCGAGGACGAGGCGGCCTTCGGCGTCGGTGTTGAGCACCTCGGACGTATGACCTCCGTAGTGACGGATGACATCCCCAGGCTTGGCCGAACGCCCCCCCGGCATGTTCTCGGCAAGGGCAACCGCGGCGACCACCTTGATCTTCGGACCGAGGGCGGGAAGGGCTGTGACCGCCGCCAACACAGCTGCGGCCCCGGAACAGTCGAGCTTCATCGTCTCCATGCCTTCCGACGACTTGATCGACAGGCCGCCCGAGTCGAATGTGATGCCCTTGCCCACGAGGCCGACGAACCCCTGGGCGTCGGGGGGCTCGTAGGTGACGGCGGCGAAACGGGGCGGCGAGTCGCTGCCTCGACCGACGGTGAGGATGCCGTTCATTCCTGTCTCGGCGAGGCCCTTCTCGTCCAGGACTTCAACCTCGAGCCCTGCTCGAGTCGCTCGCTCCCGCGCCATCCTCGCCACCACCTCCGGCCCCCGGTTGCTTGGAGGCTCGTTCACGAGATCGCGGGCCCACTTCGTCGCTTCCGAGAAGATCGCTGCCCGGTCGAGCTCCTGTTGCGTCGCACCGACGATCTCCACCTCCTCCGTGCGCTTGGGCTTCTGGCTGAGGTACTCGCTGAAGTGGTAGGAGCCGAGCTCGAAGCCCTCGGCCGCGGCCGCACCGCCCCCCTGGACTCCCCTGCTTATGTCTAGTGAAACTTTTTTGTATCCGCGGGCATTTTTTGCGGCAGTTCCGGCTGCCTTTCTCACCTGCTCATGTGCTAGATTTCCGCCGGGGCCCAGCCCCACCACCATGACGGAGGGAGTCTCCAGCCGACCCATGGTGGGGATCACAGTGGAATCTCCCACTTCCCCGGCGAACAACTTGAGAGAGCCGGAACCCAATGACCTGTTACTTGCGAGGTGCCGTGCGAGCGCTCCGTCAAGCGCCGCATCCACCTCAGCAGAGGCGCCCGTGAGCTGGTTGTTCCTGGTCACGCCGACCACCAGCAGATCGGCTCTTACCTCCCTCGGGGATGCGTCGCTGGGCTTGAACGTCGGCATGGTGTGGACCTCGTTGCAGGAGGGCAGCCGGGGAGGCTGCGTGGCTTGCAGTTTATCCCGATCCGCTCCTGGCGAGGCCGGGCGAAAAGTCGCCCAAAAAAACGAGAAGGAAATCCGAGGGCCACAAAATATGCCGTGCTATGTTGCGGCAGAGCACAGATGTTGTGGTTTGAGCAAGAACTGAGGTTGCTGTGACCGTAATACTCGTAGCGGTGCTCGTCGGCCTGTGGGGGCTGGTGCTCCTCCCCGTGCTCATGAAGGACCGCGTCCCCGTGTCCCCCCTGTCCAGTGCCGGAATCTTCAACCGAAGCTTGCGGCCCGTCGGCTCCGCCCAACCCCACATCGGGGGGCGCTGGGTGCTCATGCCGATGTCACCCGAGGATGAGCCGCTGCGAAGGCTGGACGTCGAGAAACGAAGGAAGGTCTTCTTCTCCTTGCTAGGTTCGGGGGCTGCGACGCTCGCCATCCACCTGATAACCGGGTCTCGGATGTTCCTGTTGGTTACCTGGATCCTCGGGGCCGCCTTCGTCGCCTGCGTCGCCTACCTCATCTACACCAAAAAGAAGTACGACAAGTTCCGGCTCATCGGAGAGACTCCCGAACAGGCTCTAGCCCGGCGCCAGCACAGCGAGACCATCTTGAGCAACAACGTCGTGCCCATATCGTCTACCTCCCAAGTCCGGGTCAAGTACCCCCCGAAGCCGCCGCGCCGGCCGGCCGACCTGGCCAGGGACGAGGAGTTCTGGCGGATTCGCAGCTTCTCGGACGACGAGTCGCGGATTCCCGGCTAGCCGAGCCCGACCGACCTCGAAGGCGCCTCGGCACACTCGGCCGACTAGCGCCTAGCGGAGCACGGCTCTAAGAAAGTGGACCGTCCCCCCTCCGGGGGCTACCCTTACCGCCGTGGATCTCGACGCCATTCGAGACGTTCTTCGCGCAAACCTCGACGGCAAGTACGAGGCGCGTGAACGGGCCCTTCCCCTGTGCCGCAAGGCCGTCCGCCTTTCGGCCAACGCCATCCGTGCGATCCATCGGGGGAACGACGAGGAGGCCCAGCCACTGCTCGATGAAGCGAGGTCGTTGCTGAAGGAGGCTTCTGCAGCGATGTCAGACCACCCCGACGTCAAGCATGCGGGCTTCTACCACGATGCCGCCAAGGAGTATGCCGAAGCGCGCATCACCCATGCGCTCGTATTTGGCGAGGAGCTCCCCTCGCCCCAGGACCTCGGGGTCGAGGCGCCCGCTTACCTCAACGGCATGGGCGAGGCTATCGGCGAGATGCGCCGGCATCTGCTGGACCTGATGCGCCGGGAGGAGCTCGACAAGTCGGAGCAGCTCCTCGAAGCCATGGACGACATCTACTACCTGCTAATCACGATGGACTACCCCGACGCGATGACTGGCGGGCTGCGCCGGACGACCGACGTAGCCCGCTCGATCATCGAGCGGACCCGCGGGGACCTCTCGACGACGATCATCCAGCAAGGCCTCAAGAACGCCCTAGAGCAGGCACGGTCCACCCTCTAGCCGAAGCTGGCTCTTTCCTCCCTGCGGACTGCACCGCGGGTGGTCAGGTGGGAGACGGGCCGCTGATCGACGACCGGTCCTGGTAATCCAGCCTTCCGCAATCCCACTGCCCGATACACTTGCCTTGTCTCGGGGCCGTAGCTCAGTCGGTAGAGCGCTGCGTTCGCAATGCAGAGGTCAGGGGTTCGAATCCCCTCGGCTCCACAAATTACACGCTTGCTATTTTGTGAGAGTTCGGTACCTCTGTCTCACATCGGCTTCGGTACCCATGTCTCACTTTCCGACCCGGCTCCGGCTCCCGGGCGACAGTGGCTCCGGTACGTTTGTCCCACCAATTCCACCAATCTGACGGCCCACCCTGCCTTTACTTGGGCTCAATCGAGCCAAGGAGAAGCAGGGGATGCTGGTGGAGCTTTCGATGGTTGAGCAGCGCTACCGGGCGGTGCGCGAGGTGCTGGACACGGGCGCGACCGTGACCGACGTAGCCGCAAGGTACGGGGTCGATCGCCGCACCCTCCACCGCTGGCTGGTGCGGTACGCGAACGAGGGCCTGTCGGCGCTTGCCGATCGCAGCAGCAAGCCCGACCGCTGCCCGCACCAGATCGCTCCGAAGGTCGAGGCCCTCATCGTCTCGATGAGAAGGGCACACCCCGGCTGGGGTCCGCGGACGATCCGTAGCAAGCTCAGGGGCAAGATCGAGGAGTGCCCCTCCCGCTCGGCGATCTACCGGTGTCTGGTCCGACACCGCCTCATCGAACCGAAGGGAAGGCGCCGAAGACCCAAGGACTACCGCCGGTGGGAGCGCACCCGGGCGATGGAGCTATGGCAGCTCGACGTGATGGGCGGGGTTGACTTAGCCGACGGCACTTCTGTGTCGGTCGTCACCGGAATCGACGACCACTCCCGGTTTTGCGTGCTGGCTAAGCTGGTCACGCGAGCCACTGCCCAGCCGGTCTGCGACGCACTCCTCGAGGCGCTTTGCACCCACGGGGTTCCCGAATCGATCCTCACCGACAACGGGCGCGTCTTTACCGGAAAGCTGAACCACAAGCCGGCAACGGTCATGTTCGACCGCATCTGTCTGCAAAACGGGATCCGCCACCTCCTGACCGCCCCGTACTCGCCTACGACAACCGGCAAGATCGAGCGGCTCCACAAGACCATGCGCAAGGAGTTCTTCTCATTGAGAACCTTCGAGACCATCGAGCTTGCCCAAGCCGTCTTAGACAAGTGGGTCGACAGCTACAACAACCAAAGGGAGCACCAGGCCATCGGAGACGTCGCACCCATCCGCCGCTTCGAGCTAAGGGCCAAGCCTTGTGTGGATGTGGTCAGCGGTGAGCCGGAGGAGGCGCAACCCGAACCGGCTCGCAACGTCGTCGGGCGACGGGTCGACCAGAAGGGCCGGGTAAGCATCTTGAAGCACCGCTACCACGTCGGCGTCCACCTCGCCGGGCAAACCGTGAGCGTGGAGTCCAAGGACGGCCTTTTGCACGTCACCCACCACGACGTCGTGGTGGCGACCCACGCCCGCCGGCACCTGATAGACGACGACCAGCGGATGGACCGCACCTCGAAGAAGACCAGGCCGGCATGTCCGACGAAAGGAGGAGAGGTGCTGAGAAAGGTTGACCCCTCTGGCTCCGTGAGCTTTGCTGGGACCAACTACAGAGTCGGCAACCAGTTCAAGCGTCAGCTGGCCGGCGTGCGGCTCGTGGGGGACACGGTGCAGATCACCATCGAAGGAGCCTTGGTCAGAACCCACAAGGCCCGGCACGACAAGTCCAAAGAGTTTGGAGCGCTAGCTCAGCCTGACGGCAAGCCTAGGAGGCCGCAAAGTGTCGCATAGGTACCGAAGCCAATCTGGGACACGGGTACCGAGACTGCACACTCGTACGCTCGGGTGTGCGACCTCAATTGTCTTCTGCAAGCCGGCTCCTCGACCTCGCCGAGGGTTGCGTACTTCTGAAGACGGCTCATCACTCGATCGAGATCACTCCGAGCGCATCGAGGATTA
>JALZBO010000095.1 GCA_030863545.1 Actinomycetota bacterium | reverse complement strand
GATCGCATCCGCCTGATGGAGCTGCCGCGGCCGGTGCTCGGCCCCGATTACGTCTTGATCCGAGTCGCGGCGGCAGGGGTCAACCCTGTCGACTGGAAGGTACGAGAGGGAAGGCTGGTGAGCCGCTTCCCCCACCACTTTCCGCTGATACTTGGCTGGGACGTCTCGGGAACGGTCGAGGACGTGGGGCCGGCGGTGACGAGGTTCAAGCCAGGCGATGAGGTCGTTGCGTACGCCCGAAAGTCGTGCGTAGAGTTCGGGACCTACGCCGAGTACGTGACCGTCCTGGACGAAGCCGTCGCTCTCGCTCCCAGAACGACCGACCTCGTCGCGGCCGGTGCTCTGCCCCTAGCCGGGTTAACAGCCTGGCAGGCGATAACGGATGCCCTGCAAGTCAGGGCGGGGGAGCAGGTGGTCGTTCATGGCGGGTCGGGAGGTGTTGGTTCGTTCGCCGTTCAGCTCCTGGTGAGCCTCGGTGCGGAGGCGCTGGCAACGGCCAGCCGGGCCAACCATGATTACCTTTCGAACTTGGGGGCGAAGCCTCTGGACCGCCACGCCGACATCACCGAGCAAGTTCGAGCACTGGCGCCGGGCGGGGTTGACGCCGTTTTGGATATTGCGGGGGGGCCTGACGCGGTGAAGGCGAGCCTGCCTCTTTTGAAGGACGGCGGACGGGTGACGTCGATACTCAAGCCCCCTTCCCTCGATGACGAAGGCCGGCGGCGCGGCTTGATGGGGAGGTATATCTTCGTCCGTCCCTGGGGCGAGCAGCTCTCGGAGCTCGTGAGCAGGGTGGATGCAGGAGGGCTCAACATTCACCTTCACGGCACGTACTCCTTGGAGGACGCGGCGAAGGCTCAAGAAGAGCTCCAAGGTGGCGGGGTTCGCGGGAAGCTGGCCCTAGTCGTGGAGGCCAAGAAGAGGTGAGGGCCATGAACGAACGTCTTGGCTGTTCGCGGGACGTGACGGCAGCCGGGGAGACGGTACCCGCCTAGAATCCCCTGATGCTCAAGAAGCTCCTGCTGGCCGGCGCATCGGTCTTGTTGACCGTACTCCTCGTCGAGGTGGGCTTTCGAATCGCCGGCTACCGGCCCATCTACGACATTTACTCCAGGCCCGAGGCCTTCTGGAAGAGGGACCCGACCCTGGGCTGGACCCTCCGGCCGGGTTCACAAGGGACCTTCGTCGGGCCGCGGCCGTTCCGCATCCTTTACAGGACCCCTATCCGGATCAACTCTTTGGGGCTGAGGGGGCCGGAAGTGGGTGAGATCCCGAGCGGCGGACGCCGGGTCCTGTTTCTTGGGGACTCGCAGACAGCCGCCTTCGAAGTTCCGGAGAAAGCTACGTTCGTGAACCTGGTGGGCGAGGAGGTGAGCCGCAGGCGTGGCTTTCCCGTTCAAGCGATCAACGGAGGAGTTCGGGGGTACGGGACAGACCAGACCTACCTCCTGTGGCGCGACCACCTGCGCGCTCTGCGCCCGGACGTGGTCGTATACGACAAAGTGATCAATGATGTGGAGGACAACATCACGCTCCACCGCCCGAAGCGGCCGTTCGGCAAGGCTGCGTTTGGTATCGACGGATCGGGGACGCTGCACCTCAAGGGCGCGCCAATTCCTACCTACCCTTTCTGCTCCTCGGTTCGCCTGGACGGTCAGTTTCGTATTCGCCGCTACGACGGCTTTCGGACGAGGGCGCTCTGCTGGCTCGAGACGAACCTTTCCGACCACTTCGCGTCGTTCAGCTTCTTGACGACCCGCCTACGCCAGAATCCCGAGCTGATCCGAAGGCTCTGGAACGCCGGGCAGGCTGACGCCGATGCTCCCACCTCACCCCCGCTTGCTCCCTCCGGCTCTCCTGCGCCGCAAGGGCCACCGCCAGACACGCCGATGCCCGCGGGGCGGCCCAAGCACGAGCAGGACCCTGCTCACCGGCTCACTTCGGCCCTCATCGAGCAGCTGGCCAGGGAGGTGCAGGAGTCAGGAGCACACTTCGTCATGGTCGCCTCAGATCCAGACCTAGCCGAATTAGATGTCGGAGCATTTCAAGCTTCGGGCATCCACATACTGCGGACGGACCCCGTCCTGGGGGGCGACCAGAGAGCCTACCGAATCCCCAACGACGGGCATCTGAACCCTGAGGGCCACAGGAAAATGGCCGAGCTAATCGGCCCGGCAGTAGAGTCGCTCCTGCCGTCGTGACCTCCATCCTCGGAATCTCGGCCTTTTACCACGACTCGGCCGCGGCGCTCCTCGTGGACGGCAACATCGCGGCCGCCGCTCAGGAGGAGCGGTTCACTCGCGTCAAGCACGATGAAGGGTTCCCCAAGAACGCGATCAAAAGCTGCCTCGAGCAGGCTGGAATCCAACCGCGGGAAGTCGACTATGTCGCTTTCTACGAAAAGCCCCTGCTCAAGTTCGACCGGCTCCTGCAAACCTACGTCGCCTACGCCCCCTTGGGCTTTCGGTCGTTTGCAAGGGCCATGCCGATCTGGCTGAGGCAGAAGCTCCACACGACCCGGGAGCTTCACCGGGGGTTGGATCGCCAGTACAGGAAGCGCTTCGTCTTTTGCGAACACCATGAGTCGCACGCGGCGAGCGCCTTCTTCCCCTCCCCCTTCGAGCAGGCAGCCGTCCTGACCCTTGACGGGGTGGGCGAGTGGGCCACGGGAACCGTGGGTAAGGGCGGTGAGAACCGGATCGAGGTGCTTCAGGAGATTAGGTTCCCTCACTCCCTCGGCCTCCTGTACTCCGCATTTACCTATTACTGCGGCTTCAAGGTGAACTCGGGGGAGTACAAGCTAATGGGTCTCGCCCCCTTTGGGGAGCCTCGTTACGCCGGCCTCATCCTCGAGCGGCTGCTCGACCTCAAAAAGGACGGGTCCTTTCGGCTCGACATGACCTACTTCAACTATGCCCGCGGCCTCACGATGACTACCGAGAAGTTTCACGAAATGTTCGGAGGACCGCCCCGTGACCCGGAGGGCGAGCTAACCGAACGGCACATGGATCTGGCTGCCTCGATCCAGAAGGTGACCGACGAGGTGGTCCTCCGTGCCGGCCGCTTTGCCCATGAGATCACTAGAGCAACGCGCCTGTGCATGGCGGGAGGCGTGGGGCTTAACTGCGTCTCGAACCGCTACCTTCTCGAAAATGGGCCCTACGAGGAGATTTGGGTGCAACCCGCGGCTGGCGACGCGGGGGGAGCGTTGGGCGCAGCGTACATGGTTTGGCATCAACTGCTCGGCCGTCCTCGTTCCCCCTCGCCGTGCGACAGCCAGGCCGGGTCTCTGCTTGGGCCAAGCTTCGGCGACGACGAGGTGGAGCGGCGACTCCGAGCGCTTGGAGCCAAGTTCACGAAGCTCGACGATCCGGAAGAAGTTTCCAGAACAACGGCCGATCTCCTTGCCGGGGGAATGGTGGTGGGGTGGTTTCAAGGCAGGATGGAGTTCGGCCCTCGCGCGCTTGGCTCGCGCAGCATTCTGGCCGATCCGCGGCAGGAGAGCATGCAGTCGGACCTAAACCTAAAGATAAAGTTCAGGGAATCCTTCAGGCCGTTCGCTCCCTCGATTCTCGAGGAGCACTCGAACGACTGGTTCCAAATGGATAAAGCTAAACGAGACCCTTACATGCTCTTTGTCGTGCCTCTTCGAGAGGACCGTCGCCTGCCCACCTCAGACGAAGCCACAGGGTTCCAGAAACTGGGAATACGTCGATCGGAAATACCCGCGGTTACACACGTCGACTACTCCGCGCGTGTCCAGACCGTCGACCGGGACCGGCACGGCATCTTTTACGACCTGCTTCGGCAATTCCATCGGCGGACCGGGTGCCCCGTCCTCATCAACACCTCGTTCAACGTCCGAGGAGAGCCCATCGTGTGCACCCCGGAAGATGCGTATCGATGCTTCATGGCGACCGGAATGGATGCGCTCGTGATCGGGCGATGCCTGCTGCTGAAGCCCGAACAGCCCGACCTGCCGGAGCAACACTTGGCAGGCCACCCGAGACAGTTCGCTCTGGATTAGCAGTGGAGATCAACAAGAACCCGGAGAAAAAGGACCTCATGTGGTTCGGCGCCCTGCTACCTGTGTTCGTGGCGCTCTTGGGGTTCGTCGCCGGAAGAAGAACCGGGTCAGTGGCGGCGCAGCTCTCCATCTGGGTAGTGGGCGCCGGGGTTGCGGCAGGCTTCTGGGCCGTTCCGGGCTGGCGGCGGCCGATCTTCGTCGGTTTTGGTTATCTCACTTATCCAATCGGCTGGATCGTGACCAAAGTCCTGCTCCTAGCAGTTTTCCTGGGGGTTGTAACGCCCACGGCGATCCTGATGAGGGCATTTGGGAAGGATCTCCTCAGCCAAGAGATCGAGCGGGATCGAGCGTCTTACTGGATACCACGCAGACGGCGTCCTGAAAGGGACGATTACTTCAGGCAGTTCTGAGGAGGCTGACGGTGGCGGAAGAGCAGGAAGCTCCCGATTTCGAGGATGCCGCGTCGCGGCCCCGTCACGGGTTTGCTTCCGACGTGTGGTCGTTTGTGTGGCGCAACAAGCGGTGGTGGATGATCCCGATGATCGTCGTCCTGGCACTGCTTGGACTCCTCGTCCTGGTCACCGGCTCTGGCGCCGGCGCTTTCATCTACCCCTTGTTCTGACGAGAGCCGGTCTTGGTCCAAGTATCGGGACCACTCTTGCTACGCGGTCTTCGCCTTCAAGGAGAAGCAGTGATGGTGGTAGCGGTGCCTGCTTTGGCCGCGTTGCCCGCGTCGTCGGTCAAATCTCCGGTCGTTTGGATGGTGAGGACCTCGTTTTCTTCCAGAGCCCTCCCGAGCCTCAACTCGATCGATTCAGCAGACGTTCCCTGACAAATTGCAGCCAGCACCGTGATGTCCTCGCCAGGGACCCGCGCCTTGAAGTGCCGTGCGCGGACCGACTCACACCGAATCGGCTCATTGAACTCAAGGGTCGCGTAGGGGCTTCCGGCCTCGGATCTCAGCGACCGAATCGTCGGAGTCTCCTGGTCGACAGTCAAGGAGAACTTCTCCGCAGTCGATGTCGCGCCCATCCGGTCTACGGCCCGGATCTCGATAGAGCGGTGCGAATCGGGGAAGCCGTTCGGCGGCCGGTAGGTGAACGAAGCAGCTCCCGGCCTTCCACATCCCCTGCAAGTCAACCCGTTCGTGGTGAATGGCCCTCCGTCGACGCTCACCTCGAGACGCTCGACCGCGCCGTCGGGGTCGAAGGCATGCCCTGTCACGGTCGGCGCCCTGTTGCTCGTGACGACGGAGCCGCTCGAGGAGACGACGACGGACGGGCTCGAATTTTGCGCCTGGGATGAAGCCGTCGACGCGGCCAGCGGGTTGCCGGCGAGGTCCGTAAGTTGCCCTGAGCGCCTGCGGGAAGGATTTGCGCTGACCTCCACGGTTTCCCCGCCCGTCGCGGGCTTTGCCAGCATGAGCTCGATCGTGTTGTCGGAGGCTCCTCCGCACGCGACCGAGGCTAGGCGAGCCTGGCGGCCTCCGGTGGCCACCCGTAACGCGGACGTACGAACGGTCGAGCACGAGACTGGCTCGCTGAAGGTCGCGACTATCGTTCCGGTTGCCCCCGTGAGCGAGACCTGTTCAAGCCTCGGAGCGACGGCGTCGATCACGACCCTCTGGCTCTGCGGGGCCGACGCGACACCGGCGTTGTCCACGGAGCGGAACTCGACTGCGTGAGGACCGTCGGACAATGGGTAGGGGGCTTTGTAGCTCCACGAGACCTGAGACGATCGCCCGCACCGATCGCACCTAACGCCGGTTGCCGAAAACGCCGCGCCGTCGATGCTCGCCTCCACTCGTTCGATCGTTCCGTCGGGATCGGCCGCGCTGCCCCCTATCGCGACGGCGTCCGGACGCACCGGGGCCGCGCTGCCCCCCAGCATGGCCGCCGCTGGTGGCACCGGCGTCTGGGGAAGACTTCTATAGAGCGTTCCCCCCACGAGGAGCGCGGGGCCGACGTTCGTTGCCGTTGCGTTCCGAGACGCCGCTACGACCTGATTTCCGGCGAGGTCGGTGAGCCGGCGGCGGGACGACCCGGCCACCTGGATCTCGACGCGGTCTCCTCCTCGAACGGCGGACCCAAGAGCCAGATCAAGGGTGGGGCTCGTACCCCCGGTGCAGCTTGCTGCACGAACAGGGTTGCTCCGACCCCCGACCCGAGCGACAAACGCCGACGATCTGAGGTCGGTGCACCGCACCGGCTCCGTCAAGTGCACCTTGACGGCTGAGGCGCCGCCTCTGGCGTCGATTCCAGCCAGTGTCGGCGCAGCGGTGTCGACGAGGATCTTCCGGGTCACCCCCGGCCCCCGATGGCCCGCCAGGTCGACCGCGCGGATCGTCAAGGTGTGAGGACCATCTTCGAGTGGGGTGGGGGGCGAAAACGCCCACTCGACCTGTCTCCCGGGGCACCCAGAACAGGAGACGCCGCTCTCGCCAAACGGACCTCCGTTGACGCTGACCTCCACTCGCTGGACGACCCCGTCCTCGTCAATGGCCGTCCCCTTGAACACCGGCGAGCTCAAGTTCGTGATCGTTCCGTCTGCGAGGCCATCGTCCAGGGCGCTCGTGGGGGGCCTCTGGTCGGATGCGATCTTCATGTATTCGCGCCAGATCTCGGCCGGGATCGTTCCACCGGTGACGCGCCGGACGCCCCTCACGTTCACCATCGAGCGGTTGCTCTCCCGGTAGCCCACCCAAACTGCGGTGGCGACATCTTGCGTATAGCCCGTGAACCACGCGTTTCGGTGGCCCTGAGCGGTTCCCGTCTTTCCTGCGGCGGGACGTCCGATGTCTGCCCGCCTGCCCGTCCCCTTGCTAATGACCTCCTCCAGGATCCGGGTGGCGTTCTCGGCGACCGACGGCTCGAGTGCCTTCTTCGCGGGCGAAGGGCCTTCCTCGAGGACCTTCCCCGAGCCGTCGACGACCTTCTCGACCACCTTGGGCTCACGGTAGATCCCACCAGAGGCGAGGGTGGCGTAAGCCGAGGCCATCTCAAGAGGCGTCACCTCTTCCGCTCCCAGCGCAAGGGCGGGCACTGCGTCTATCTGGGTCCGGCACTCGTCGCTCGTGGCCGGCTTGCAACCGGACCGCCCGGGAAGCCATTTGGGGCCGGGGATCCCCATCCTCTTCGCGACGTCCACGACCCGCTTCGAGCCGACTTGCATGACCAGTTGGGCATACACCGTGTTGACGGAGTGAACGGTCGCATTCCGCAAGGTCATGCCCCCATACCCCCTGCCGTCGAAGTTCGTTACACGGCACTTCGGGAGCCATCCCTTCAGGCAGATCGTTCCAGGAGCCCGGTAGCCAGCCCCCGGCGATATTCCCTTCTCGAGCGCGGCTACGAGGACGAAAGGCTTGAACGAGGAGCCGGGCTGCCGCCTTCCCTGAAGGGCGATGTTGAACCGCTCACGGGCATAGTCGCGTCCTCCCACAATGGCTTTCACGTAGCCGGTCTGCGGGTCGATCGAAACCAGAGCCCCGTGAGGGTCCGACGGTCCAGGCAAAGCCTTTTTCAGGTAGTCTTCCGCCCCTTCCTGCGCTTGGGGATCGATCGTCGTGTAGACCTTCAGTCCTCCCGAAAAGACCTTCTTGGATCCGTATTTGTGGACGAGGTACCGGTGGACCGCATCGAGGAACCAACTGTAGCGAGGAGGGTGCTTCGCTGACGCGACGACCTCGGGACGGGTATCCCTAGCGTTCGCAGCCTGCTCTGGGGTGAGGTACCCAACCTCTTGCATCCGGTTGATGACCCAGAGCCTGCGCTGCTCCGCCCTCTGGGGACTGGTGAAAGGAGAGTACGTTACCGGAGCTGGGATCAGGCCGATCAACAACGCGGCTTCCGAAAGGTTCAAGTCGGATGCAGGCTTCTGGAAGTAGGTCTGCGAGGCGGCCTCGACTCCGTAGGCTCCGCTCCCGAAGTAAACCGTGTTGAGATAGCGCTCGAGGACCTTCTCCTTGCCGAGCCTCCGCTCGAGTTGCCGCGCCACCTTGACCTCTTCCCATTTTCGAGCCAGCGTCCGCTCTCTCCCTACGTACGCGTCCTTCGCGTACTGCTGCGAGATGGTCGAGCCGCCCTGAACGAACGCGCCGTGCTGCATGTTGACCCAAAGCGCCCTGAGGATGGCCAGGAAGTCCGCCGCGCCCCGCTCGAAGAAGCGAGCATCTTCCGATGCGACCACCGCCTGTTGCGCAAAGCGCGAGATCTTGTTGAGAGGCACGGGTTTGCGGTCCACCTCTCCGTGCCATTCAGCGAGGAGGGAGCCGTCCGCGGCAAATATCTGCGTCGTCTGAGCCTGGGAGGTTGCGACGGGAGGAGGAAGGCCGCTGTCGCCTCCACTTATCAGGACGTTTGCGGCCGCCACCGTCGATAGGGGGAGCGTCAGGCCGACTGCGAGCAGAACCGCGATCGCCACAACCTGGAACCGAAACCTGAAGCGTAGGCGGTTATGCATCCTTTGTCCTAACTAGGTGCGGACTCTGCACTAACGACGCGGGTGGGCTTCTGTTGTGGCGCGCCTTAAGGAGGAGCTTCAGCGGCTACGTAACCAGTTGCACCCCCGGAAAACGGTTGGAAAGGGCGAATCTATCGCAACCAGCTTAGATTTCCACCGGGGTGGATCTGTAGACAGATAAACGTGTGCCTAAGTCTCCTCATCGACATCAGCTCCCTGAAGTGTTCGAGCACGTTTTGTCGCCGAAGGAGCGACTCCGTAGGATCAGCGAGGCCAATTCTTGGAGGAGCTTTCATGAGGAAGAAGATGTTGAGGAAGAAGATGTTGATGAGGAAGAAGATGTTCGCCCTTCTGAGTCTCGTTCTGTTGACCGCCGGCGCATGCGGCGGCCAGGAGCGAGAGACGCCTTCGCCAACGCGCGCGCAGGAAGGCGCTACGAAGGAGGACGGCCGAGAGCAAGCAACCATCAACGTGACGGGACGGGAGTACTCGTTCGACCTTCCCGACACAGTTGCCGGCGGGTTCGTGGCCGTTAACTTCAGGAACGAGGGAAAGCTGGCTCACGAGGCGGCGTTCGTAAAGACCGAGCCGGAGGCACCGCAAGACCAGTTCATCAGGGACTTGAAGACGGCCACCAGCGAGGAGGGCGGCCCTATAGCGCCGCATCTGAAGCCGTACTTCGTGTCGGCAGAGGTCAAGGCGGGCGAACGCTCAACCGCCAGGCACTCCCTTCCTGCCGGCACCTACTATCTCGTGTGTACTCTCACAGACGCCGACAGCGTCGAGGGCCAGCCCGAAGAGCAGGAGGGCGAAGAGCGGCCCCGGCTACCTCAGCACTTCGAGCAGGGCATGATCAAGAAGGTCACGGTAACTGGTCCAACAACTGTCGCCCTTCCCCAGGCGGAGAAGGTCATCTCCGGGAAGGAGTACGCCTTCGACATAACGGGATTCACCGCCGGCAATAACGAGTTCCTCTTCCGCAATGACGGGCCCAATCAGATTCACATGGTCGTCGTGCTGGAGTTTCCGGAGGGGGTCGACGAGCGGGCTGCCGACAACATGATCAAGGGATTCACCAGCGACCAGCCCCCGCCGCCCGGAACTCCCGAGCCGCAGGAAGCCGGCTTTGGCGGCGTGTTCGAGGTGGGCGGCGGCTCATTGTTCAACGTGAACGCGAGGGCGGAGCGCGTCTACGGCTTCCTCTGCTTCATTCAGGATCGAGCGGGCGGCCCCCCGCATGTTGCGCAGGGCATGTACAAGGTCATGAAGCCGGCGTGATCGCAGCGCTCCTCCCGAGGAGCATCGACCAGTAGCGGCGGAGTGCCTGCCGAATCGAGCGGAAGAAGCCGCTAGCGTACGCACTCGCGGCCGAAGAAGCAGCTGGCCTAGCGACCAGGAGAGGCATCAGCCCGCGGGTGGGTACTGTGCTCCCTTCTGCCTAGCGGCCTCCTGGATCCTACCGTGGAGCTCGTTGAGGACGGTTCGGGCATTCTCGCCTCCGGCCACGACCCGCCGCACGGCGGCGTTCATCTGTTCGGAGACGTCCGGCCAGTAGGAGACGTTCGGACGGTACCAGCCATCCTGGAGGGCTCTTTGGATCGCGGCAAACGTCTCCCTCTGCTCGTCCGCTACGGTGCCGTAGGCGTCTTCACGAATCGAAGGCCAGGCGTTCCGCTCAACGAGCAGCTCCTGGGCGTCCCTCGACATGAGGAACTGGGCGAGCTCCACGGCGGCTTCCCTCTGCCTTCCGGAGACGCCCTTAGTGATGCCGAGCACGTCGCCGCCGATCACGTGAGCTGCACGGGCCGGTCCCCTCCACCCTTCATAGACCGTGAACCGGTCGAGCAGCCCTTGCTCGGCGAGCTGTGCCGAGGTGACCGGCCAGTTCTGCGCGAGCCACGCGGTCTCGCCCTGAAGGTAGTCCACCTCGGTGTCGAACTTGCCCTGCAAGCTCTCCCGCGCGAGCAGGTTGTCCCTCCAAAGACCCTGCATGAACTCGAACGCTCTGACCGATCCATCGTCGTTCAGCAGCAACGGATTGCCTCCGAAGGACACGATCCACTCCGAGACGGTCACGGCCGCCGGATCCCCCTGGGCGAGTGAGAGCGTCACCTTTCCCGTGTTCGCTTGGGCCCGAAGCCTCTCGGCAACCGTCCGCAGCTCCTCGACGGTTCTCGGGGGTTGGGCGTTTGCCGCCCGGAAGCGCTCCCTGTTTGCGTAGGCGAGCCTGACGTTCGGACGGAACGGGAGGAAGAAGGTCCTTCCATCGAACTTCTCGGGGACCATCGAGTCGACGACTTCCTGTGGGACCTGCACGTCTGAGAGATCCTCGACCAGGCCCTGATCGACGAGCGGCCGAAGCGCGAGGTTGTCTTGAGCGAACAGGTGAATCGTCGGCCGGCCTGCATCCACGTCCACCTTCAGCTTCGGCGGCAGATCCGCCGCCGACACGGACGTGAGGTTGACCTGCGCCCCCGTTTGTTGTCGGAACCGCCGGAGGAGCTCTTCGATGGCAGGTCGCTCCTCCTCGCTGAGCGAGACGCTGAAGGTGATGGAGGTGCCGCTCAGGCGTCCCCCGCCTCCGCCCCCGCCTCTTCCTCCATCTCCGCAAGCCGTTGCCAGGAGGGCAACGGCGGCGATAACGGCGACGGAAATTCTTCGCATCTCGCACCTCCCAAAAGATGGTTCTTCGCGCCACTCTACCCCCACGGCGGCCCTTCTAGCCGCAATGAGCTGAAGGGTGGACGTCGCTCGGTTTTCTGATCTCCGTTGACGCGGGGGCTCCCGATGAACCTTCGCTTTTGAGCGTGAAGTCGCTTAGGCTCTCGGCGACCGCGGTGCTGGCATCTTCGTGGAAGGGCGGCGGCAATCCCCGGGCCGACGATTAGCGGTCGTCGCGCCGCGCTAACCCTTGACGGATCCGGCAAGCGCTCCCGGCTTCAGATACCTCTGCAGGAAGTAGACGACGAAAAGGATGGGCAGCGTCAGCACCGCGCCCACCGTCGCCATTTGCTGCCGGCTGCCACGATCGATCGCCTGGAAGACCTGAAGGGGCAGCGTGTTCTGGTTCGTCGTAAGAAGGCGCGCGTAGAGAAACTCGTTCCATGAATAGAGCCATACAAACAGGGAGGCGACGGCGATCCCGCCGGCCGCAATTGGGAAGACGACTCTTACGAGAGTACCAAAACGGGAGGCACCGTCGATTTGAGCGGCCTCCTCCAGGTCTCGTGGAATCGTCTCGAACGTCCCGACGAGGATCCAGGCAATGAAGGGCAGCGAGCCGATGAGATGGGCAAGGACGAGGCCCATGTAGGTGTCCACGAGTCCGAGCCCCGCGAAGCGCGTGGCTACGGACACCCCAATCGCGAACTCTGGGAACATGCGCGTGACCAGGAGACCGATCACCACGCTGTAACGGATAGCCGTCGGAAGCCTCGAGATGACGTAGGCGGCGGGAGCCGCGATCACTATGGCTGCGAGAGTCGTGAGGCTGGCGACGACCAAGCTCTTCGTTAGGGGCCCCCACAGATCCCCGCGCTCGATGACCTGTTGCCAGAACCTCAGAGTGGGCTCCGTGACGAAGAGGGCGGGCCGCTCTCCGAATATCGCCGAGCCGGGGGCGACCGAGACCATGAACAGCAGGTAGATCGGAAACAGCACGATGAGAAGCGAGACGACGACCCAGAAGGGGAGGAGTCCCTTGAGCGGCCGGTCCAGCGGGTCCCGGCGAACCCCGGCAGCCATCAGCGATCACGCTCCCCGCCCCGTGCGACGAATCGAAGGTAAGCAAGGATGAACGCAAGGATCAAGACGAACAGGACTATGGAGGCGGAAGCCGCGGTGAACGGATCGCTTGTGGGCGGGAGGTACCTGCTCCCTATGTACGTTCCGAGAACCGGCTCCACCCGGCCGGCCAACACCAGCGCGAGCTCATAGATACGGAAGGCGTCGATCGCTCGCAGGATGATCGCCATCGTGATGAATGGGATGAGCATGGGAAGCGTGATCCGGGTGAAGCGCTGCCATTTGGTCGCGCCGTCGACGGATGCCGCCTCGTAGACGTCTTCCGGAATCGATTGCAGGCCGGCCAGGAAGATGAGCATCACTATCGGCAGCGTCTTCCACATGTCGGCGATCGCGATCGTGAAGAGCGTTCTCCAGCCCCCCGCTACGGTCCAGCTGAGGGGCATGAAGCTCCAGTCGACGCCCGGTATACGGTTGACGAGGTCGGCCGCTCCCGCCAGCAGGCTGTTGAGGTAACCGGCTCTGGCGAAAAGGAGCAGCATGACCGCGCCCGAGACGATGGTCGGGACCCCTAGCGGGATCATGATGAGCGTACGAACCAAGCTCCGCCCCCGGAAGCGGGCATTTATAGCCAGCGCGGTCGCAAGCCCTACGAGTAGCTCGAGAGCAAGCGAAAGAAGAGCCACGATGATCGTGTTCACAAACGCGCTGCGGAAGACCGAGGACTCGAAGATCGAACGGTAAGCGGCCAGCGAGGGGAACGCTTCGCCTCTCGTTCCCGAGAGGGATATCCGGAACGTGTCGACTATCGGGGCCACCGTAAGCAGTACGACGTACGCGACGAGCGGCAGCGAAAGGGCGATCTCGAACCGATGCCGTCCGAGCCAGCCGCCGTACCTGCGCCGCGCGCCGAGCCTCCTGGCCTTGACCCCTCCTAGAGCCGCTTCCTGGGTGCTGCTCACCGCAGGCTCTCGCCGGTCTCGGGATCGAAGAAGTAGAGCCGCTCGACGTCGACGGCGAGCTTGACCGTATCGCCCTCTTTGGCCTTGGTCTTGGGGTTGAGCCGGGCGGTGAAGACAGTGCGCTCAGTGTCGGCAATCTCCTGGCTGACTTCGGTGGCGTCGCTCACCCTGCCTCGGTCGGCGGCGAGCTCGACGGTGTCCTTCGTATGGACGGGGGGCGCCTCGACGTCGAAATAAGCGACCGTCTCGGCACCCAGGGTCTCGGTGATGCTGACCGTTACCTCGAGCAGCTCGGTCTGCGACTGTCCCGGGAGCAGCTCGGGATCTTCTATGTCCTCGGGGCGGATCCCCAGGATCACCTCCTTGCCGGCATAGCTGCCGAGCCTGTACCGGGAGGGGATGGCGATTCGGTGTCGGGCAAAGGAAGCGACGAGGGTGCCGTTCTCCGGCTCGAGGCGGGCGGCGGCGAGGTTCATGGCCGGGGATCCGATGAACCCGGCTACGAACAGGTTGTCCGGCTTCTCGTATAGGTTCTGGGGCGTGTCGACCTGCTGCAGTAGGCCCCCCCGCAAGACGGCCACGCGGTCGGCCATCGTGACCGCCTCCACCTGATCATGGGTTACGTAGACGGTGGTCGTGCCGAGGCGGCGGTGCAGGCCCTCGATCTCCGTGCGCATCTGGACCCTGAGCTTTGCGTCCAGGTTCGAGAGGGGCTCGTCCATCAGGAATGCTGCGGGCTCACGGACGATGGCTCGCCCCATCGCCACCCGCTGGCGCTGGCCGCCGGAGAGCTGCCGGGGCTTCCGGTGCAAGAGGCCGGCGATGCCGAGAAGCTCGGCCGCGCTCTCGACCCGGCGGCGGATCTCTTCCTTCGGCAGACCTCGCAGCTTGAGCCCGAACGCCATGTTGTCGAAGACGCTCATGTGCGGGTAGAGGGCGTAGTTCTGGAACACCATGGCGATGTCGCGGTCGCGCGGAGGCAGGTCGTTGACAACCCGCTCTCCAATGCGGATCGTCCCCGAGGTGATCTCCTCCAAGCCGGCGATCATCCTGAGAGCGGTGCTCTTGCCGGAGCCCGAGGGGCCGACGAGAACTATGAACTCGCCGTCGAGGATGTTGAGGCTGAGGTCGGCCACGCCGATCGTCCCGTCGGGGAAGCGTCTCGTTACTTCCTCCAAGACGATCTGGGCCATCTAGCCTCCTCCGTCCCCGAAAACCAGAGATTCGGCGCAGGCCGCCGCCGCGATTGCGCCTTCGGCCGCGGCAACCTGGACGAGCTGTTCGCCGGGTGTCAGATCTCCCGCCGCATACACCCCTTTTACGCTGGTGAGGCCGTCCTTGTCGACCTCGACATGGCCCTTGGCGTCGAGGCGGCAGCCAAGCTGCTCGGCGAGCGCGTTCACGGGGCGCTCCGGGAGCGAGAAGAACAGAAGGTTGCAGTCGAGCACCCGGCCGTTGGTGAGCCTGACGCCCCGCAGTTCGCCGCGGGACCCGAGCAGCTCGACCGGATCGTCGTCCACGACCTCGATGCCCTTCGTCTCGAGGCGGTCACAGAGGGACCTGTCCTCCGTCAGACGGCACCCGTGGGTCACGACCGTTACGGATGCGGCCCAGTTCAGCATCCTCATGGCAAATCCCGCCACCGATTCGTCCCAACCGAAGACGGCGACGTCCTTGCCCCGCCCCTCGTACCCGTCGCACAGGGGACAGTGGAACACCTCGGAGCCGTAGTGCTCGAAGAACCCCTCGACCTCCGGGAACTCGTCGCGTGTGCCGGTAGCGAGGATCACCCGCTTCGCACGGAGAGTTCGATCGCCGGCCTGGAGTTCGAAGGAGTCGCCGTCGGTGGAGATCGATTCGACCCTTAGATTCTCGACCTGTACCTTCGGGTACTGGGCGAGGTCCTTGTGAACCCTCGCCCGCAGCTCGTCCGGGTTGGCCGGATCCTCGCCGAGATAGCCATGAACGTTCTCCACCCACCGGTTGCGGTACTCCCCGCTGTCGAGGACGAGGGCGCTGCATCGGTACCTTCCCAGCCACGTT
>JALZBO010000071.1 GCA_030863545.1 Actinomycetota bacterium | reverse complement strand
GCTCCGCCGCGATCACCCCGGCTATGTGGGCCGCCTCCACGAGGTGCTTCAGGACATTCTGTCCGTAGGACGTCCGATAGTTGAGACGTCCCAGGACCTTGAGCATCTCGGGGTGCAGGTCGGTGATCCCAACCTCCAACGCGGCCCACTCCCCCGCCTCTCGGATGGCTCGCTCGACCTCGGCCTTGGATTTCTCGTACATCTCCTCGATTCGCGCGGGCTGGATTCGGCCGTCACTGACGAGCTTCTCGAGCGTCAGCCGGGCGATCTCGCGCCGGATCGGATCGAAGCAGGACAGCACAACGGACTCGGGTGTGTCGTCGATGAGCAGGCTCGTTCCCGTCACTGCTTCGAATGCCCGGATGTTGCGCCCCTCACGTCCGATGATCCTGCCCTTCATCTCGTCGTTGGGAAGCGTGACGACCGAGATCGAGTTCTCCGACGTCTCCTCGCTGGCGACTCTCTGGATCGCAATCGCGACGATCTTGCGGGCTCGGCGGTCCGCCTCCTCGCGGGCCTGAGCCTCGATGCTGCGGACGAGCGACATCGCGTCGCGCTTGGCCTGGCTCTCGATCTGGCCGATGACCATCTCCTTGGCTTCGGAGCTCGTCATGCCCGCCAGCCTCTCCATCTCGGCCTTGTGCTTGGCGACGGATCTTTCGAGGTCGTCGCGCAGCCGCTCTATGTGAGCTTGCCGGTCCTGAACCTGCCGCTCCTTCGACTCCAAGCGGTGCGACATCTGGTCCAGCGTCTCTTCTCGCTGCAACAGACGCGCCTCCTTACGCTGGACGTCTGCAGTCCTTTCCTTCGCCTCCTTCTCAGCCTCTCGCCGAATACGCAAGGCTTCGTCCTTGGCCTCGACCAGCGCCTCGCGCTTGATGCCCTCGGCCTCGCGCTTTGCCGCCGCCAAGTGTTCGAATGCCCGGGCCTGGGCAGAGTCAGCACTGCGAGAGCTGAACTGCCGATAAAGGACGAATCCAATCGCAATACCAACAAGAAGGCCGAGAACTCCGAGCAGCGCTTCCATCAGGCCTCCTCAAAAACAAAAAAACCGAGCAACGCTCGGCCAGAAGAGGTGCGTGGGGTCCGAGACCCGGAATTACTCTGGAGCGAGCCTCAGTATCCCGGTTATCTCCTTGGTCAACCCCATTTCTTAAGTCTTACAGCGGGCTTCCTAATTAAGAGTTTTTAAACGTCGCTTAGACGCAACCTTCATCAGGCCGACAAACAATATTAAATCCGGGCGCAAACAGGGTCAATCATAGCTCCGGGCCCCCCGCTTCCCGGAGGACGCGCCGGCTCACTTCGAATGCTAGGTCGACGTCGTAGCCTCTTTGGCAGAGGTAACGGGTCAGCCTGGCACACGCCTTTCCGGCATCGAGGTTTCGAAGCGTGGCCACCCGCGTTCTCGCTATTTCGAGGGCTCGCTCTTCGTCGGCCCTGTCCTCGACTTCGCCGAGCGCTTCCTCGATGATGCGAGCTTCCACCCGTCGGCGCCGCAGGTCTCGGGCGATCCATCGCCTGGACTTGCCGGAGGCAAGCAGCTCAGCAACCCGTTCACGCGCGAAGCTGGCGTCGTCGACGAGGCCTAGGTCTGCGAGACGATCCTCCACAGCGTCCACCGTTTCGGGGGGGAATCGTTGCCTGAGCCGGGCGACCACCTCGTGTCGGGAACGCGCCCTGACCGCCAGCAGCCGCATTGCACTGGAGAACGCCTGATCCGCGGGCCCGTCGGACGGACGGGAGCGCTCGTGCGGGCGCGAGTGGCCGGGCGGGCGGGAGCGCTCGGGCGGGCGCGGCTCGGATGGTGTCACAGTTGGCGCCGCCGGTCGGGCGGAGGACGATTCAGCGGAGGTTGACTCGGTTTTCCGGTCCCTTTGACGCCATCACCGGATCCGACTCCCCGAGCCCCATCGCCTTTTTGACCCTTGCCTCGATCTCCGCGAACACATCCGTATGCTCGGACAAGAAAGCCTTCGTGTTCTCACGACCCTGGCCGATCTGCTCTCCGTCGAAGAGGTACCACGACCCCGACTTGGTCGCGATCCCAAGGTCCAGGGCGGTGTCGAGAAGGGAGCCTTCCTTCGAGATTCCATGCCCGTAGTGGATGTCGAACTCGGTCTGGCGGAACGGCGCGCTCACCTTGGACTTCACAACCTTGACCCTCACCCGGGACCCGATGACTTCCTGCCCATCCTTCAGGTTCTCGATCTTTCGTATGTCCAGCCGGACCGAGGAGTAAAACTTCAGCGCCCTGCCGCCGGGTGTGGTTTCCGGCGACCCGAACAGGATCCCCACCTTTTCCCGGAGCTGGTTGATGAAGACTATGAGCGAGTTGGAACGGCTCACGTTGCCCGCCAGCTTTCTGAGGGCCTGACTCATGAGCCTCGCCTGCAACCCGATGTGAGAGTCGCCCATCTCACCTTCGATCTCGGCCTTGGGAACCAGGGCCGCCACGGAATCGACGACGATCACGTCTATGGCGCCGGAGCGAACCAGCATGTCGGTGATCTCCAAGGCCTGCTCGCCGGTGTCGGGCTGAGAGACAAGCAGCTCGTCGACATTCACTCCAAGGTTCCGGGCGTACACCACGTCGAGCGCGTGCTCGGCGTCGATGAAAGCGGCAATCCCGCCCTTCTTCTGTGCTTCGGCGATTACATGGAGGCAAAGGCTGGTCTTCCCGCTCGACTCGGGCCCGTATATCTCGACGATTCGACCGCGAGGAAGGCCTCCGATACCGAGAGCGACATCGAGCCCAAGCGATCCGGTGGAGATCACGTCCACGACGGGCTGGCTCGTCTCACCCAGGCGCATGATCGCCCCCTTCCCGAACTGCTTCTCGATTTGAGCCAGGGTGAAGTTGACCGCCTTTTCCCTGTCGCCCGCCCTTGCCGCCTCCATGCTCCCTCCTTTTTTTGGAAACAACGCCGAAGCGCCTCTTCAACCCTCTACCAGTTCAAACGGGGCGAAGAGCATTGCTTCGAGCGCCCCTGTTGCAACCTCATACCGACCACGACAAGCAGAAGGCTAGTGAAGGGGTATGACAGATTAGATACGAACAAGTGTTCGAAATACAAGTATTAAGGAAAGTATCCACAGAGAACTACACACCTGTGATTATAGAAAAGACCGTGTGAATATCAGCGCGCCCCGAAGCACGCCGTGGTCACTGCCCGATCGTCAGGGTGCGACGATTACCTTCGTCAGCTTGAGCGCGAGCCATGGCTTGCGGCCCCACGTCATCAGCTTTCCTCGCGCAATGAGCCCCCACTGCCCCTCGATGCCGGCGGCAAGTAGGAGGAAGGCAACCGGATCGGCCGAGATGTGGCAGTCGACGCGTCCGGCAGGGCGCTCTTCAACACTCGCTTTCCCCTCATCGAACCGAACGGTAAGTCGCGAGCCTCTCCGGAGACGAATCTCGAAACGCGCCGTGAGCCCAGCCGCCTCCTGTTCGTTCACGAAAAGTGGAACTGAGGCGCGCAAGAAGGGCAAGGCCAGCTCGACCAACTCGGCGTCGATCGGATACGGCTTTCGGAGCGCCTTCGCGATTGCGCTCCCATGCATCAGGAGGTGGGTGAGCATGTAGGACTCAGTCACGGCTGGGCTCATCGGACCCAGGAACATCGGCAGGATCGCATCCTCCGGCAGCTCAGAGGCCACTCGAATAAAGGATTCGGTGTTCTCCACGAGCAGGTCAGCAAGCACCCTTCCGTTTCTCTCGGCATACTCGGTTAGGAAACCCTCGTTCGCGGGGGCGAGGCCGGCGACGGTCCCGTCGCCATACCTCAACATCTCGCCGGCGCAGATCCGAGCGGCGAGCCCCTTCGCGTGGGCAAGGTGCGCGGCTGCGTCCCCCACCGTCCAGCGAGCGCCGGGGAGCGCGACGCCGGTGTCGGGAAGATCCCGAATCATCCCTGCGATTTGCCCGGCCGCGCTTCGTAACGCGTTGTGGAGCGCGGACCTTTCAACTGCCAGCATCGCCATCGCTTCGGTGGTTCCTTTGTGAGGTCGCCTTGGTTTCGTGGCCTTGCCTCTCCTCGAGCTCCGCGAGCACCTGCTCTGCCCACTGCACGTGCGCCCGGCTGTGCGCGAGTCCCGCGCTCAGCACAAGATAAGGGAAGAACAGCTCCTGCCTCCTGTCCCGCAGCTCACGCCCGAGCTGCTCGAAGCCTTCCATGACTTCCCTGGACTGCCGCAGCTCCTCCTTGACCTGGGTGAGCAGCGTCTCCCTGGACATGTGGGCCGCGAAGAAGAGCTTCAGGAGAAAGGGGATCTTGTATACGGGCGGCTCCACGTCGACGCTCTCGAGCCATTCTCGAAGAGCCCGCTCACCCTTACCGGTGATCCGGTAGAGCCGCTTGTTAGGCCGATCTTCCTGCTGAATCTTCCGTTCGGTTGCATACCCAACCGAGACCAGCCGCCTCAGCTCCGAGTAGATCTGACTCTTGGCGGGACTGAAGAAATGCCCGACGGAGCGGTTGACGAGCTTTGCCAGGTCGTAGCCCGAAGTCTCCCCAAAGGTCAGCAGGCCCAAGATCGCGTATGAGGTGGAGGTGAGGTCGGGGGGGCTTGGCGCGTCCTCGTCTTGGATCGCGTGTTTTCCGGTGCTAGTCTTTGAACTCATAGTCCTATTCGAACTATATCATCCTGGGCTAGGGAAAAAGGGAACCTCTCGAGCTCCTCATACCTGGCACCGGCACGGGAGAGACGGCTCCGATAAAGAGTTGCGCTGCCTATCGCAAAAGGCTCGTCAGATAGTACGAACGACACGGTGTCTAGAACGACGCCTAACCGAAAGGGCTCCTTGAACCGGGCGACGGTCAGGTGCGGGTGGAGCGGGCGCGGATTCGCCTCCGGCCAGCTGTCCTGGAGCCGACTAGCGATGTTGGCGAGCGCGCCTTCGGGATCGGTGATGCCAACCCATAAGACGCGGGCTCGGCGCAGGCTCGGAAATCCCCCTAGCTCGGTGAGCCTCGAGGTAACGACGGGAGTTCCTCGAACGGCCTCCGCAATCGAGGACGCCAAGGGGGCCACCCTGTCCTCCGGCACCTCGCCGAAGAACCTCAGAGTGATGTGCCAGCTCTCGGGCGACGTCCACCGGGCGTGCGGAAGCTGAGCGCGTAAGGGATCGATAGCGCGTTCAATGGAGCGCCTGTGCTCATCCGGTACCTCGACGGCGAGGAAGAGCCTCAGTCCCGGCCTCTCCGCAGCATCCAGAGACGGAGCATGTTCAGCGCGGCCTGGCATCCCCAAAGCCGGATCTGCTGCCTCGCACCCGTCGCAGCGAACTCTCGGACCTCCGTGCCGCCGTCCCCCGACACGCCGATGAACATGGTCCCGACGGGCTCTTCGTCGGGCTTCGGCCCTGCCTCTCCTGTTGTCGACAAGCCTATGTCTGCCCCGCTACGGCGCCTGACCCCCTCCGCCATGGCCGCCGCAGTCTGTGGGGAGACTGCGCCGTGGCGCTCGAGGACTTCCCGGGGAACATCGATGTCGGCAATCTTTCGGTCGGGGGAGTAAGTGACGTAGCCCGCCTTCAAGAAGAGGGACGCTCCTGGCACCGCTACCAGGCGAGAGACGACGGCGCCGCCCGTGAACGATTCCGCAACCCCGATCGTCCACTCCCGGTCGAGGGCCATGTCGGCGACAACCTGCTCCAGCGTCTGATCGTCCACCCCGTAGACGAGATCCCCGAGGAGCCTTCGGAGCTCGGTTTCCACCGGCTCGATCACACGCAGCGCGGCTTCCTCGTCGTTCCCGCGGGCACTGATCTGGATGCTGACCTCTCCGGGAGAGGACAGAAGCGTCACGACCGGCTGGCCGGCGCTCTCGGAGGAGGCCACGACCGCCGAGATCTTGGTTGCAAGGTCGGACTCGCCGATGCCGGCAACGTTTAGATAACGAAAAACAAGGGGGTTGCCGCCAGACTCGGGCGCGAGCCTCGGAAGGAGGTAGCCGCGGAGCATCTCATGCATCTCATGGGGGACACCGGGGAGGGCAAAGATGAGCCCTCCCTCGACCTCGAGCTCGATTCCGCACGCTGTTCCCAGCTCGTTCGGAATCGATTTTGCTCCCGCCGGCATAAGCGCCTGGAGGAGGTTGCTCTCCGCCATCGGACGATGCCTCGCCTCGAACCATCGTCTGATTGCCTTTTCAGCCTGCTCGTTGTGATAGAGCTCCCGGCCGGTGGCTTGCGCGATGGCTTGCCTGGTGAGGTCGTCGTGCGTCGGCCCGAGCCCTCCGGTTATCACGACGGCGTCGTTGCGCTTCAAGCCCACGGTTATCGCCTCGGCGATCCTTGTCTGGTTGTCGTCGACGGTCGTATGGAAGAAGACGTCGACCCCGATTCCGGAAAGCTCTCGCGAGATTGTCTGGACGTTGGAGTCAGGCGTCCGCCCGAGCAGAAGCTCGGTCCCGACCGTGATGATCTCAGCTCTCATCGCCGTCCTGCCCGCGGGCCCCAGCGGCGTTGGACCTCTCCGCAATCGGACGGCGCGTCAGGAGCTGCTTGCTCAGCACCGCGTACCTCAACCCGGAAAGCACGGTCACGAGGACCGCCGCGTACACGAGGAGGTCCTGCACCAAGACATTGAGGCCCGTCCTTGGAAACAGCCAGACCAAGACCATGAGGAGCTGAATCGTCGTCTTGTGCTTCGCATGGCGGCTAGCAGGCATCGAGTTTCCGCGGCTCATGGCGGCGGAGCGCAAGGAAACGATCGCGATCTCACGAACGGCGATCACCACGGCCGCCCACGCCGGAAACCCTCGAAACGCGATCAGTGTCACGAGCGCCGCGCCTACGAGTACCTTGTCCGCCAGTGGATCGAGAAACTGGCCCAGTTTCGTGATCGTGTTGAAGCGCCGCGCGAGGTAGCCGTCGACGTAGTCGCTCAGCGATGCCGTCATGTAGGTGGCGAGGGCGAGCCACGAAGCTGTGTCCATCCGCTCCCCGCTTCCGCTCGCGTACATGAAGAACACGAAGAGGGGAATCAGGGCAATCCGCGCAAACGTGACAAAGTTGGCGGCGTTCACGAACCAACTCTATTCACTTGCCAGCTCATCGAGGAAACTCTCGACCGCCTGAACCTCGAGGTGCAAGCCCGGAAGCACCGCGTCGGCGAGGGGCGAGAAGGGATCGAGATGGATCTCGCTCGTTCGGCCGAAGCGATACCGCCAGGTTCCGGTGATCCTTCCGTCAACCATGATCGTAGGCTTCGGCATTCCGCCTCCCGCGTTGATGAGCTTGGCTTTCCTTTGGTCGACCATCATCGAACGGTCCCTGTAGCCAAGCAGGTAGGGGTCGAATCTGGGGAGCAGTCGGACAACCGGGGTCCGGGCCAGCAAAGGCCGGGCGGGAGACGCTGAGAGCACCGACATCGTCCGGCCGTTCACAAAGACGTTAGAAAGGCGGCTCCCGAGCAGATTCCATCCTGCTCGTGCGTCGCGTATGGGAAGCCCCGACCATGCCGAGAAATCGGCGGGGGAAGCAGGCTGATGCGACGCCAAGTACCGGCCTGCAAGCTCTGCGAGGGCCTGATCAGACGAGAGGGACCGACGCGCGGGCACCGATTCTCGAACCCAATCTTGGAGCAGCACGAAGGAAGCAGTGCGATCCTTCTCCGGGCCGTGGCAGATGAGCCCTTCCAGGGCTGCCCTGCAGAGGAGCCACGGAGCCAGCTGACCGGAGGCGTCGAGATCCCTCTCGCCGAGCTCGTGCACGATCTCAGCCCTCGTCAGCGGCCCGTGCTGACCCAGCAGGGCGCTGATCATGCCGACGGCCCGTTCGCAGAGGTTCTCGTCCACTCCTAGCTGCTCCAGCCGGGCCGACACGCGCGGGAGCAGCCGGGACGCGAGCAGAGGCAACAACCATGGGAGATCTTCCGTGGGGACGATGTGCAATGTGCGGCGCATCGCCCACGTCCGGACGATCGAGCGGTCCTCCACCAACGCCGTCCTGACGCCTTGTCCAGTGACCGCCGTCCCCCGGACGAATAGAGCGAGGGCCGCCGACCTAACCTCCTGCGCCTGGATGGCCCCGAGGTGGCGAGTTATCGACGCAGGATCAGAGTCGGAACGGGGTTCGAGGCCCTGGCTGGCCAGCCGCATTGCAACTACTTGCCCGGCGTGCCTCTCCGACAGGGGTGGGACGCTGGGTACGACTTCGGGGGCGGGTCCGCGCTGGCCGTCAGCCAGCGAAGCTTTGGGTTTCAGAACCGAAGTTCATGGTGGCAAACCTCCCCATCTCGCCGGGGGTCCCGAGATCGCGCCCATTGAGGTTGATGCGCACGGCCCCGAGGTTCCCGATGACGAGCTTGACCTGGTCTTCGGCCTGAAAGGTCTTCTCGTCTCCCGGCTCCAGCGTCCCCTGGAAGGCCGCCTGCCTGTCGTTGCCGTCGAGGTAAGCGGCGATCCAGCACCGGTCATCTACGACCTGCAACTTCAACTTCACGCCGTCGACGTTTATGGGGGCCTCGGCCACGTTCAAGCCCGGCCCGGAAGGTGTGTTGGTCGGCCGGACCTGCACCTCCGCGGGAGCCGAGGGCGGGGGCGCCACATTGCCCATGGGGCCCATCACGCCGATCAACGAGAGGATCAGCAGGATGCTTGCTGCCGCGACCCCCGCGATCACCCATTGCGGGCGCTTCTGCTTTGGAGCGACCTCTGCCGGCTTCGCGATCATCGTCGCGATCGACGGCTCGGGCTTGGACTCATTGAGCCGGTCGTACTCGGCGATGATCGACTCCTCGTCGAGACCGAGCCACCGCACATAGGAGCGGAGCATGCCCCTCACATAGAGGCCGCCGGAGACGAAGTCGAAGTCGTCGCGTTCCATAGCCTCGAGAAAGTCGACTCGAATCTTGGTCTCTCGAGAAGCTTCGTACAGGGAAGCGGGAAGCGCCTCCCTCGCGTCGCTCAGACGCCCACCGATGGTTTGCTGACTCATTCGTCCCCGGCGATCTGGGCGTGGTGCCCTCAGTCCGGGCAAGACTCCCCTCGATTATAGGCCCGTCTGCCCGACTGACGGGGAAGCGAGGGGTAGCGGGGCCGCCCCAACTCGTGGTGTACTCGTCGACGGCACCCGAGGCGACATGGCAACCTTCTAGTTGCCGAACTTCCTGACGACGTCGAGGGCCGGTTTCGGCTGATCCGAGTTGGAGTGCTGATGGGAGCGCATAACGGGCAAGCGGACCTGGCTTCGGCCGTCCTGGAGGCCCTCGAACAGACGCTTGCCCTGGATGAGGCGATCTACGGCTCGGGCCATCCTCAGGTAGCCGACGACCTGAACAGGCTAGGGCTCGTCCTGCAGAGCCTCGGGCGGCTGAACGAGTCCCTGGCCCACTTCGAGAGGGCCATGGCGATTCACGAAAGGGCGTATGGGCCAAACGACGCTCGCGTTGCCACCGACCTCACCTACATCGGTTCGGTCGCCATGGCGCTCGGCGACCTCGCCACCGCCCGACGTAACTTCCAGCGCGCCCTCGTGCTCGACGAGGCAGCTTACGGTCCCGGCCACCCACGCGTAAGAACCGACCTTCGGAACCTTCACGCCGTCCAGCAGGGGCTGGGGGAGGACCCGGTTCGGGATGCCTTTCTCGAAACAAACCTCGAGCAGGAACCAGATCCCCTTCAGACGGACCACCCCAACGTCGAGTCCGTGCTCAACTCGCTTGGCCTGACGCCGGCGGATCTCGGGCTGGAGCCACTTGGCCTCCAGGCCTCTGTGTCGGAACCCAACCCGGTCTCTTCGTCGGAGCCCAGTGCGGCGATGTGGCCGGTCGACGAGGAGGAGAGCTCGCCAGCCTTGCTCGAAGAATTCGGCGCATGGGACTCGCCTACTGCTGCCTCCCCGGCCGGAACCGGAGCTCCTGAGGCTTTTGACAAGGAGCTCGTGTTCGGAGACGAGGACGGGCAGTGGCTCGGCTCATCGATGGAGGATCGGGCCGCCGCCTCGGCTCCGCCCGCCTCGTGGAGTGCCCCGAACGCTTCTTCATCCAGCCACGATGCCGAGCTCGCGGAACCGATCGAGTGGGGACTGGGCGAGAGGGAGGACCAGAGCGGGATCGTGGAGCACCTGCCGGAACCCGTGGTCGAGCCCAGTGAGCCTGATGAGCCTGCCGAAGGCGAAGACGACTACCTTCAAGGGTGGGGCAGCGACAGGCAGGCAAATCGTTCACGCGGCGAGCCTCCGAAGGGCGAGACAGATCTCCCCGGCTGGATGACGGATCTGGAGCCGCCCTCCAATCCGAGGGAGAGCGTGCGGCGTGAGGTGCGGCCGGAGGTCGAGGATGTCTTCTTCGGACCGGCATCGAGCGTCGACTCCGAGACGGTCGAGATAAGCGTTGCCGGGATCCTAGGTCCGGATGCTCAACTCCGCGATCCGGCTTTTGACGATCCTGGTGCTCATCCAGATGAGTGGGTTGGAGCGCCGGCGCCGGAAGGGGAGCCTCGGGAACCCGCCGCGAGGACGCCGGACGAATTCGATTCCGCCCTCGCCACTGAAAAGCCGCCCGGCTCCGAGCTTGCCGGGCAGGGAAGGCTGCTGAGGGACCTCGGCGACTTGGCGGGCGCTCGTGACATGTTTCAGCAGGCGGTCGAGGCAGACGAAGCGGCGAACGGTCCCACCCATCTCTCCGTCGGCCAAGACCTCGGCGAGCTCGGCTCGGTTCTGCACGACCTCGGCGACCTCGAAGGCGCGAGGAACTCGCTGCGCCGCGCGGTTTCGATCAAGGAGGCAGCAAACGGTCCGGAGGATCCTTCGCTCATCTCGGACCTGAGCGAGCTCGGAGGAGTCCTGCAGCAGCTGGGTGACCTGGACGGAGCGAAGCTCACCCTTCAGCGCGCCATCGCCATCAACGAGGCGGTGTCGGGAGCCGAGGACCCATCCCTCAGCGTCGATCTGAACACCCTTGCGGGCGTCCTAACCGCTCAAGGAGATCTTGCGGGGGCGAAGGCGGCACTGGAACGGGCCCTGGCCATCGACGAGAAAGCCTACGGAAAGGAGCATCCGAAGGTAGCAACTCGTCTCAACAACCTGGGCAGCGTCCTAAAGGCGAAGCAGGACCTCTTCGGCGCCAAAGCATGTCTCGAACGAGCACTTGCAATAACCGAAGCGACGCTCGGCCCCGACCACCCACGAGTTGCGGTTCGCCTCGGCAAACTCGGGAGTGTCCTCAAGGATCTGGGCGACCCGTTTGCGGCCCGGCCTTACCTCGAGCGGGCTCTCGCCATCGACGAGGCCGCATACGGCCGCGACCATCCTCGAGTCGCCTCGCGTCTCACGGTGCTCGCCAGGGTGATGGCGTCGATCGGCGATGCCCGAGCAGCCAGGGCGCTATTGGAGCGAGCACTGACGATCACGGAGGAGCATTACGGCCGGGACCATCCGAAGTTTGTCGAACGGCAGGAGCTCCTGAACGAGCTTCCCGGTGGCGGAGGTGCCGGCAACCCAAAAGTATTTGACGAACCAGGCGACGCGGCCGAAGCGCGTAGGAGCGGCATCATCCGCATCACCAGCCTGAACGGCTGAGACGGCCGGGGATCCCAACCGCGGTCCGAGAGCCGACGTTTATTCCCGTTAGCTCTGGGGAGGAAACGAGGTCAAACCTCTCAAGGAGTAAGAGCTTGCCGCCAGAACAAGCGGGCGTGCCCTTCGAAGACGAGGGCATCCCAGAGACCGACGATCGGACCTCGGAATACCAGGAGTTCCCCCCAGTTCCGCGGGACTTTCCCCAGGGCGTGGAGGAATACGGCGTCACGGCCCAGGACCAAAGGACAGACGAGCCGCTCACCAATCGCCTTAGGCGCGAGGAGCCCGACCGGCAGCCTCGAGCGAACACCGGAGTTGAAGGCCGCCTGTACGAGCCCGAGTCCGAAGTTGACGAGATCGACACGACAAAAGAGGCGGTGGCCCTCGAGGCCGAAGGCGATGTCTACGGACTCTCGGCCGAGGAAGCCGCGATTCACGTCGAGGAGGAGTGACCGCGGGTCCCTGACCCCCGCCGCCAACAAGGTTGGGAGCTGCAGGTTGGCTAGACGCCCGCGGGCTCGTCGTGGTCGACCCGGCCCTCTCCGAGTCCCTCGAGCTCCTCGATGCTCATGAGGACGTCACGCGGTTTCGACCCTTGTGACGGGCCAACGATGCCTCGCTCCTCGAGCAGGTCCATGAGACGCCCTGCCCGCGCAAACCCGACCTTGAGCTTCCTTTGGAGCATGGAGGTCGAACCAAGCTGGGACCTCACGACCAGCTCGGCGGCGGCCCTGGCAAGCCCTTCGTCATCGTCTTCGGCCGTGTACTGGTCGTGTGGGCGAGTGTCGTCACCGGTCGAGACGACTCCCTCGACGTAGCTAACGTTTCGCTGTCTGCGGCACCACCCGACGAGTGCGTGGATCTCCTTCTCCGAAACCCACGCGCCTTGGATCCTTTGAGGTCGGGGTGAGGAGGCGTGCTTGTAGAGCATGTCTCCCTTGCCGATGAGCCGTTCTGCGCCCCCCTCGTCGAGGATCACCCGGCTGTCCTGCATGCTTGCGGTTGCGAATGCCAGACGGGTAGCTATGTTCGCCTTGATGACGCCCGTGACGACGTCTACCGAAGGGCGCTGTGTCGCTACGACCAGGTGGATCCCGACCGCCCGCGCCTTCTGCGCGATCCTGCAGATGTAGTCCTCCACCTCACGGGGAGCCGCCATCATGAGGTCGGCCAGCTCGTCCACGACGACGAGGTAATAAGGAAATGGGCTGCGCGGGGTCCCGTCCTCATAGTCCGGCAGCACTCTCTCCCGGACCGCGTCGTTGTAGTCGTCGATGTGACGGAAGCCGACTGCCGCCAAGACCTCGTAACGGGCATCCATCTCCCGCGCGACCCACCCAAGCGCCTCCGCCGCCTTCTTCGGCGCCGTGACGACAGGAGTGAGCAGGTGGGGGACGCCGTTGTAGGTCGAGAGCTCGACGAGCTTTGGATCGATCAGCAGGAGACGCACCTGGTCCGGGCGGGCGCGAAGCAGGATCGAAGCCAGGATGGAGTTTATGCAAGTCGACTTGCCGGCCCCGGTCGCGCCGGCGATGAGCAGGTGCGGCATGGCGGCGATGTTGACCAGGACGGGGGTGCCCGAAATGTCCTTTCCTAGCCCCACCGTCAGAGGATGCTGGGCCGCTCTCGCCTGAGGGCTCCGCATGACATCCCCGAGGGTGACCGTGTGCCGGTCTTTGTTCGGAACCTCGATCCCGATGGCCGACCTCCCCGGGATGGGAGCGAGGATGCGAAGCTCGCCAGCCGCGAGCGCATAGCGAATCTCGTTCTGCAAACCCACCACCCGGTTCACCTTGACCGCCGGTCCGAGCTCGATCTCGTACCGGGTCACCTGGGGCCCCGCCGTGTAGCCGGTGACGCGGGCATCGACCAGGAACTGCTCGAGAGTCCTTTCCAGTGTCGCAACGGTCTCGTTGATCGCCCGTCGGGAGATCTCGCTCGAGCTTCCCACCGCCAGGATGTCGAGGGGCGGGATGCGGTAGCCATCGGAGTGGGTGGCAGGAGCGGGGATGGGAGGAGCGGGCGCAGCCCGAGGACGGCGCTCTCCCCCACCCTCACCGCGCTCCTGACGATCGGCATCGGCCGAAGCGTCATCGGCGAATAGCTGCTCATCTGGCCCATTCTGGTCCTGTTCATCGAGTGAAGGAGGCGGCGCTTGCTCCGACGCTAATTCGACCGACTTGGGAGGAGGTTCGGTTGCGGGTGCGGGATACGCCCTGCGCTCGAGGATCGCCCCGACGCGCCTGGCGAGCTTGCCCATGCCGCGCCAGATCGCCACGAGCCCGCGAGTGAGGCCGTGGACAGCCGTCTCTGCTGCTGCCGTTACCCGCGACGCCGGGGTCTTCGTAAGGATCAGGAAACCTAGCAGGACGAGCAGCAAGATGAAGATCCCGGCACCCCAGGCCGAGAGCAGGGTCTTTGCGGGCCACGCCACGGCCGCGCCAAGAAGGCCACCCGCCGACGGCAGATCGTCGAGGTGCAGGCCGCCCGAGTCGTCCGCCAGCAGCAGGTGCGCGAAGGCGGCGACCCCGACCATCGACGCCAGTGCGCCGATCGCGATGCGCCCGGCCTCCGTGCGGTCGCCAATGAGCTTCAACCCTACGACCGCGAGCGTGGGCGGCACGGCGACCGCCACGAAGCCGAAAGCCATACGGCTCAACCACTCGAGCCTGTCCCCTAGCGGCCCTCCCAGATCGCCGTAGATACCGAGGCCGCTCAGTATGGCGACGAACAGCACGCAAATTGCGGCGATGTCCGTCCGCTGCCCCTCAACCTGGCGAGAGATCGAGCCGAGCAGGCCTGCCAGAGCCGAACCCTTCTTTTGTCTTCGCCGTGATGCCGCCGGCCTCGAGGACGCGCGGTTTCGGGTTCCCCGCCTGGGCGGGACGCCTCTGGTGGGCGATCGGGACGAGGCAGCACGCCTCGTCGTCTTAGACGCTCGTATCTCAAACCTCCATCACAACCGGCAGGATGATCGGTCGCCGGCCGGTGCGCCTCCACACGAACTTTCCGAGGGATCTCCGGACGTTGCGCGTGATCGCGCTCCAGTCGGTCACTTCATCTTCCGCCAAAGTTGCCAGAGATTCGCGAATTTCCGCCTTTGCCTCGTCGAGGAATTCCCCCGCTTCCTCCTCGACCACGAACCCCCTGGAGATCACGTCCGGGCCCGCGAGTAGCTGTCCCGTCCGAGCGTCGATGGTCACGACGCAAACGACGACCCCCTCATCGGCCAGCAGCCTCCGGTCGCGCAGCACCACCTCCTCGACGTCGCCGATGCCGAGGCCGTCGACGAAGACGAAGCCCGCCTCAACGGGTTCCGCTCGCCTGAGCGCCCCGCCTTCCAGCTCGAGGACGTCCCCTCCATCGACGACCAGGATGCGGTCGTCAGGTATCCCTGCCTCCCTTGCTATCCCGGCGTGAATTGCGAGGTGTCGGTACTCGCCGTGCACGGGGACGAACCAGTTCGGCTTGATGAGGTCGAGCAGCAGCCGAAGGTCTGCGGAGGCGGCATGCCCGGACACGTGGACGGGAGCAGACGGGGGGGCGACGACTCGGGCGCCGATGCGGTAGAGCCCGTCTATCACCCGGCGGACGGCTGCTTCGTTTCCCGGAACGGCCGTCGCCGAGAGGACGACTGTGTCGCCCTCCGTCAGCTCGATCCACTTGTGCTCGCGGGCGGCCATCAGGGAAAGGGCGGAGAAAGGCTCCCCCTGAGACCCAGTGGAGATGATCACGATCTTCTCTGGTGCGTAGTCATCGGTCTCGTTGACGGGGACGATCAGCTCCTCAGGAATGTTCAGATAACCCATCTCACGAGCGACGGAGACGTTGTTGATCATGCTGCGGCCGAGAAAGCTCACCAGGCGGCCCGACTGCTCGGCCGCGTTGACCACCTGCTGGATGCGGTGGATGTTCGATGCGAAACAGGCGACTATGACCCTGCCATCCGATGATCGGATTGCTTCGGCAATCGGCTCCCCGACCGTCCGCTCCGATGGCGTGTGCCCGGGATGGTCGGCGTTGGTCGAATCGGCCATCAACAGGTCGATCCCCGTCGCCGCCGCCTCGCCCAGCCCGTGCAGGTCCGTCGGTCGCCCTCCGATCGGGTCGGGGTCAATTTTGAAATCGCTCGTGTAGAGGATCCTTCCTGCGCCGGTCGTGATGAGCGTCGCCAGCGCGTCGGGGATCGAGTGGGCCATGTTGAAGAACCTGAGGTCGAAGGGACCGAGCTTCAAGCTCCCCGGCGCTCGAACTTCCTCGAGGAGTGCGTCGTCGGCGAGTCCGTGTTCCTCGAGCTTGTACCGGAGTATCCCAAGGGTGAGCTTGCTCCCGTAGACGGGAAGTTTCAACTCCTTGAGCAGGTAGGGAAGCCCTCCGATGTGATCCTCGTGCCCGTGACTCAGCAGAACCCCGATCACTTGGTCTGCCCGGTCGCGTAGGTACTGGAAATCGGGAAGGACGAGGTCGACCCCGAGCATCTGCTCCGAGGGGAACATCAAACCGACATCGACCACGAGGATCTTGCCGGCGTGCTCGAACAGGGTCATGTTGCGGCCTATCTCACCTACCCCTCCGAGGAAGACGACTCGGGTCGCCAAAGACCCCGACGACGCGCCGCTATACGCCATGGTGCTTCGGATTGCTCAACGTCTTGAAGTCAGATCACTCCGGCCGAGGTCAAGGCCTCTCTCAGTTTCTCCTGCTCCGAGTCGGTTGCGGGAGGAAGTGGCAGCCGAGCCTCTCCGACTGGGAGTCCCATGATCCGCAGGGCGGCCTTGACGGGGACCGGGTTCGTCGTAATGAACATCGCTTCGACGACGGGCACGAGCTCGACGTTGATGCGCTGAGCTTCTGCAGCATTGCCGTTCTTGAATACCTCGATCATCCGGGCGATCCGAGGGCCGACCACGTGCGAGGCCACCGAGACGACGCCGACGGCGCCCATGGCAATCCACGCGAGTGTCTCCCCATCGTTCCCCGCATAGACCTCGAATCCCTCCGGTGCTTCGGCAATGACCCTCGCCGCTGCTTGCGCGTCGCCGGCCGCATCCTTCACGCCGACGATGTTCTCCACGCCGGCGAGGTGCATGAGCGTCGAATGCTGGATCTTGATCCCGCTTCTGATGGGGATGTCGTAGAGAAGGAGTGGGAGCGACGTAGCCTCTGCGATGGCGGTGAAATGCGCGATGAGCCCAGGCTGAGGCGGGCGGTTGTAGTAGGGCGTTACGACGAGCGCACCATCGACTCCTACACGCTCCGCAGCCTGGGTGAGGTGGATCGAGTGAGCCGTATCGTACGTCCCCGTTCCGGCAACGACGCTGCAACGGTCTCCGACCTCCTCTTTGACGGCATCCCACAGCGCGACCTTCTCCTCGTCGCCGAGCGTTGCCGCCTCTCCCGTCGAGCCCGTAACGACGAGGCCTTGAGACCCCTGATCGATCAGCCACGACGCAAGTTCACGAGCCACCTTGAGGTCGACCTCGCCGGCCGCGTTGAATGGGGTCACCATGGCTGTGACGAGGTCTCCGAATCGGCCGCCCATCCGCAGTTCTCCTTCCCGAGGGGCCCCCTAGGGGGCAGGAGTGCCGGCGCGATTGTAGCAACCGGCACTCGCCCCCCACCTATGATCGGAGCGTGGTCCTCAAGGCAATTACCCACTCAGAGAACCCTCAACTCGCCGAGAGCTCGGTTTGGATCGAGAACACCGTCTGGCCCGAGTACAACCGGCATGCGGACGTGGTCGGCCGCTACTGGCCCAGGCTCACCACTGATTTCCCCGATTTCCAATTCGTCGTCTTCGACGAGGCCAGCAACGAGGTCGTGGCCAGAGGGAACACGGTTCCCTTTCACTGGGACGGGGACTCGCACCACTTGCCCCGCTCGATGGATGCGCTCGTCATGCGGGCGTTCGAGCGCAAGGGCCGAGGAAGCCGTCCGAACGCCCTATCGGCCCTTGCCGCGGAGGTTCCTCCGCAAAACCGGGCGAAGGGGCTGGGAACCTTCCTGCTGCTTACGATGAAGGGGATCGCTCAGGCCCGCGGGCTGGAGGCTCTGGTCGCTCCCGTCCGGCCCGTGTGGAAAGAAAGGTACCCGCTGACGCCAATCGAGCAGTACATGACGTGGAAGAGATCGGACGGCCTACCCTTCGACCCGTGGATCCGCCTTCATCACGGGCTCGGGGCCAGGTTCATAAAACCCGCGCCCAGGTCGCTACGCATCACCGGCACGGTCGCGGAGTGGGAGTCCTGGACCCAGATGCCGTTTCCGGCCTCGGGCCGCTACGTCTTCCCCCGGGGCCTTGCCCCGCTCAGGATCGATAGAGGAGCCGACACCGGCCTGTACTGGGAGCCGAACGTGTGGATGTCTCACCCCGTCCCGTAGGACGGCGCATGGCATCAGGAAAGCGGTGAAATAGGGCTCAGGGCGAGGGGGTGGGCGCGCCACCCAAAACGCCGAGAACCGCAGCCAGGACTCCGCCGAGCAAGCCGGCAAGGCCCGAACCGCTGGGGGGAGGGGCCGGAGCGTCGGGGACCGTTGCGGACTGGGACCCCTCGGCGGCCGCGTCGGGAACCGTTGCCGTCTGGGTGCCGGAGGAGTCTGTTTGCCCGTCCTGCATGCCCTCGGTCTCCACGGTCTCGATCTGTACGACCTCGGTCCCGCCATCGTCGCCGGCGTCGGGTTCGGTTCCGGGAGGTGAAAACGTCTCGGTTGCTCCTGGCTCGATCCCCTCGTTAGATGTGTCGAGGGAAGAGCTCGTCTCGGTCTCTTCCGTGCTTTCGG
>JALZBO010000066.1 GCA_030863545.1 Actinomycetota bacterium | reverse complement strand
CCTCCTCCCAGCCCCCCATACAGGCCGCTGCCGAAACCGCCACCTCGCGCCCGCCACTCAAGGTCGCCGTGTCGCAGGACCAGCCGATGCGCAGAGTCCTTTCGCCCCTCGTGCGCCGGCTGGCCGCGGAGCATCAGGTGGATCTGGAAACGGTGAGGGGGACGGGCGCCGGAGGAAGGATCACGAAGCAGGATGTGATGCAGGCCGTCGAGGCGCGCTCGTCGAGACCCGAGGTCACCCCGGCGCGCCCGGCGCCCGAACCCGTCGCGGCTCCAACTGACGGGCGGGACGAGCGACAGGTGGGCGTGCTCACCGAGCGGGGGGACGCCGAGGAGGTCGTCCAGGTCAGCCCTATGCGAAGGGCCATCGCCGAACACATGGTCACCTCCCTGAACGAGACCGCGCGGGCGTGGAACATGATCGAGGTCAACATGAGCCGGATCGCTCGCCTGAGGAAGCTTGCGGGCCCGTCGTTCAAGCAGTCGGAGGGGTATTCGCTTACGTGGATGCCCTTCGTGTGCAAGGCGGTGACTCAGGCGCTCCTCAAGTTCCCGCTCGTCAACTCGTCGTGGAACGGCGACGGAACGATCACCAAGAAACGGTACGTGAACCTGGGTATCGCCGTCGCTCTCGAGAATGGCCTGATAGTTCCGGTCTTGAAGGGAGCCGAGGTCATGAACCTCATGGGGCTTGCCCGGGCGGTCCGGGACGTCGCCGAACGCGCGAGAACCAAGCGGCTGGCGCCGGACGACGTGCAGGGCGGCACGTTCACCATCACGAACCCCGGAACCTTCGGCTCGACACTCTCGCTGCCGATAATCAACCGCGGTCAGGCGGCCATCCTCTCCTTCGATGCGGTGGTGAAAAGACCTGTGGTGGTGGAGGATGAGTTCGGCTCGGACGCGATCACTGTCGGTTTCATGACCAACCTCTCGATTGCGTGGGATCACCGGATCATGGACGGGGCCGACGCTGCCAAGTTCCTCGCATACGTGAAGGCCCTGCTCGAGGAGGCGGACTTCACATCCGACCTCGGCGGCCACCTTCCGTCCTAGTGCGAGCATCAGAAGCGGGCCCACAGATGCGGGTCGTCCGTGCGGGCACCGTCCCGTATGCAACCGCGTATGAATGGCAGCGCGTCCTTCACGCCAGCAGGGTTTCGGACCTCACATCCGACGTGCTGCTGATGCTCGAGCACCCCCATGTCTACACCTTGGGAAGGAGGTTCCAGCCCCAACACCTCCTCCTCGCGCCTGACGAGCTCGAGCGACGGGGGGTGGAGGTGTTCGAGGCGGACCGGGGGGGCAGCGTCACCTACCATGGGCCCGGTCAGCTGGTCGCGTACCCGATCATCGATCTCAGAAGGCAGCGACCCCATCCGGACGTGATCTCGTACCTACGAGGGCTGGAGCGGGCCATCATCGAGGCGGTCGTGACGTTAGGGGTGCCCGCAAACGTTCGCGAGGGTCTCACGGGGGTGTGGGTCGAGGATCGCAAGCTCGCGTCGATTGGCGTCAACGTCAGCAGAGGGGTCTCCAAGCACGGCCTCGCGCTCAACGTTTCCACGGAGCTCGACTATTTCCGGTGGATGATGCCCTGTGGGATCGACGGCGCGAAGGTCACCTCGCTGGAGCGGGAATTGGGAGCTCCCGTGCCGCTGGCGATCGTTGAGCGGCTGCTGGCGGAGAGCCTCGCCGACGTTCTGGGTCGGGATCTCGTCGGCGCATCACTTCGCGAGCTCGGACTCGAGCCGGTCCCCAGAACAATTGCGGGTCAGCAGCGGCGTTTGCGGGTAGGGGAGGCACGTCATGCGTAAAGGCGCCGCCACCCCCGACGCCGGGGTTCAGCTCGACGATCGACTCGCGCTAACCGTGGAGGAGGTCCTCGACGACTACCGGATTGCGGTGAGGTCACGCATCGCCGGCTTGATCGGAACCCGTGAGGCTCACAGCGACCGAGCGACCTTCGGAATCTTCGGCGACGGCAAGGAGGTCGCCCAGCTCGCGATGGCAAAGGCATTTCGCCCCGGGGATGTGAGGGCGGGCTATTACCGGGACCAGACCTTCATGTTCGCCACGGGAATGACCGACCTTCCGGAGTTCTTCGCCCAGCTCTACGCCCACGCCGATCATCTCGCCGATCCGGCGTCTGGCGGGCGCCAGATGAACAGCCACTTCGCAACCCGGTTTCTCGACGAGCACGGACGCTTCCGGCACCTCGTGGACGAGAAGCACTCGACCTCCGACATATCGCCAACCGGGGGGCAGATGGCGCGCCTGCTGGGGCTCGCGTATGCCTCCAAGCTGTATCGCAACGAGCCCGCATTGGCCGAGCTTGGCGGCAACTTTTCGATGAACGGAAACGAGGTGGCCTTCGGCACCATCGGTAACGCCGGCACCAGCGAGGGGGTCTTTTTCGAGGCGATGAACGCGGCGGGCGTGCTCCAGGTGCCGATGGCGGTCTCCGTTTGGGACGATGAGTACGGCATCTCGGTTCCCAACGAGTATCAGACGACGAAATCCTCCATCTCCGAGGCCATGCGCGGTTTCGAGTGGGACGAAAAATACCGCTCGGGTCTCGACATCTACGTCGTTCCCGGGTGGGACTACGCTTCCCTGTGCCGCACGTACTTGACGGGGATCGAGCGAGTGCGCAGGGAGCACGTACCTGCGCTCTTCCACGTGACCGAGATGACGCAGCCCCTGGGCCACTCCTCGAGCGGCAGCCACGAGAGGTACAAGTCCCCGGAGCGGCTCCAGTGGGAGCGGGAGCACGACCCGATCAAGCGGATGGGCGAGTGGATGCTGGAGGAGGGGATAGCGTCCAGCGAGACTCTGGAACAGATCGAGAAGGAGGAGCGAAAGTCTGTTGAGCAATGCCGGCAGCAGGCGTGGTCGGCGTACATAGGCCCAATCCAGGAAGAGCAGCAAGAGGCACTCGGGCTGCTCGAGAGGCTCGACGAGGAGCTCGGAGACTCCCGTCTCCAGCCCATCCTCGACAGGCTCCGCAGTCCTCGCCGCCTCTACCGCCGGGTCATCATGGGCTCCGCCGTGGGGGCCCTCACCTTGACGAGAGGCCATCGCAGCCCCCAGAGGCAGCTGCTGGAGCAGTTCGTCGTCCGGTACGGTGAAGAGAACGTACGAAGGTACAACTCGCATCTCTACAGCGAGTCGGAGGAATCGCCCTTGCTCGTGCCGGAGCGCAAGCCTCGCTACTCGCCGACGTCGGACGTCGTAGCCGGCAGGGTCGTCCTCCAGCGGTGCTTCGACCACAACCTGAAGAAGGACGCCCGGCTCTTCATCGTGGGAGAGGACGTCGGGAAGCTGGGCGACGTGAACCTCGTGTTCCAGGGCCTGCAGGAGAAGTACGGTGAGCTCCGGGTCACCGACACGGGGATTCGGGAAGCGACGATCCTAGGCCAAGGGATAGGCGCGGCCCTCAGGGGCCTCCGACCCCTGGTTGACATTCAGTACCTCGACTACCTGATCTGTGCCCTTCAGGTCATGTCCGACGACCTCGCGACGCTTCACTACCGGACCCGTGGTGGACAGAAGGCGCCCGTCATCATCCGGACGAAGGGGCACCGCCTGGACGGCATCTGGCACAGCGGATCGGCCATGGCGATGATCCTGCATTCCTGCCGCGGGATCTACCTGTGTGTCCCGCGCAACATGACGCAGGCGGCGGGCATGTACAACACGCTGCTTCAGGGAGACAACCCGGCGCTCGTGGTCGAGGTTCTGGGTGGATACCGGGACAAGGAGCGGGTGCCCGACAACCTCGGGAGCTTCACGGTCCCGCTCGGGATGCCCGAGATCCTCCGGCCGGGTGAGGACGTGACGATCGTCACCTACGGGGAGTGCTGCCACGTCGCGCTCGAAGCCTGCGACCGGCTCGAGTCCCTTGGAGTCGACGTTGAGCTGATCGACGTCCAGACGCTGAACCCCTTCGACCTAGACGGAATGATCCTCGACTCGCTCGACAAGACCAACTCGATTCTGTTCCTCGACGAGGACGTGCCCGGGGGGGCGTCGGCCTTCATGATGCAGGAGGTGCTGGAGGTGCAGGGAGGGTGGGAGCTGCTCGATTCCGCACCTCGCACCATGAGCGCGAAGGCAAACCGTTCGCCTTACGGTGTGGACGGAGGGTACTTCTCAAAGCCCAACGTCGAAGAAATCGTTATGACCGTCTACGAAATGGCCTCCGAGCGCCGGCCCAGCTCGTTTCCCCCGCTCTTCGGCTGACATGGGGGAGGTCTTCCTTGGCGGGACGATTCAGACCCGCGACGCCCTCGCATCCACCAGCGTCACCCCGGCGCCCAAGCCGCCATGGCTGAAGACGAAGGTCAGGACAGGTCCCAACTTCAACGACCTCCGCCGGCTCGTCAAGGGTCTAGACCTTCACACCGTATGCCAGCAGGCTTCGTGCCCCAACATCTTCGAGTGCTGGGAAGCAAAGGAAGCGACCTTCCTCATCCTTGGCGACCGGTGCACGCGGAGGTGCGGCTTCTGCGACATAGCCACGGGCAAGCCGGGCAAGCTGGACCGGGAGGAGCCTCGGAGGGTCGCTGAGGCCGTAGAGCACCTCGGCCTGGACTTTGCGGTCGTGACGGGCGTGGAGAGGGACGATTCCTTGCCCGTCACGGTGGCCCAGATTTGGGCCGAGACCATCCACCAGATCCGACACAGGGTTCCCGCTTGCAGGGTCGAGGTACTCACCGGCGACCTAAAGGGCGACCTTGAAGCGGTAAGGATAGTTGTCGAAGCCGAGCCGGACGTCTTTGCCCACAACCTCGAGACGACGCGACGGTTGCATCGCCAGGTACGGCCGGGCTTTCGTTACGACAGGTCCCTCGGGGTTCTTTCGATCATCAAGCAGCTGAAGCCGGCCCAGGTGACGAAATCGAACATTATCGTTGGGATGGGGGAGACCTTCGACGAGGTAATCGACTGCATGCGTGACCTGCGAGAAGCGGATGTCGACCTGCTGACAATCGGGCAGTACCTTGCGCCCTCCGTCGCGCACCACCTCCCTGTTAGGAGGTGGGTCACGCCCGAAGAGTTCGAAGAGTACGGGAAGGTCGGCCGCGAGCTTGGGTTCGCCTGGGTCGAGTCGGGTCCTCTCGTCCGCTCCTCGTACCACGCGGGCAAGCAGTACCGGGCGGCGTCACGCCGGCTTCGGCCGAGCCTTCCCTGACCTCCTACCACAGGCGCGTCCCTGCCCACGGGTTTCGGATCGTGCCCACCTGGACAACATAAGGCGAGAGTTGGACAAGCGAGGAACGGATGCAGGAAGACGATTACAGGGCTCAGTTCAAGAGCCATAACGCGATAGCTACCTTCGACGACCGCCCTGCAGCTCAAGCCGTCCTCGAGCAGCTAAAGAAGGAGGTTTCGAAGGGATCCGTACGCCTCAAGGCTGCGACGGAGGAACCTGCCGTCGACTTCGCCGAGAGCCGCGACGAGGTCGAGGGGTTCGTCGCAGGCCCGGGAGTCTCGATGACGACGTCACAGGCCCAGGGAGCCTTCGGAGCCTCGATCATGTTCGCGATCGTCGGGGCCATCGCCGGTGCAGTCATCGGCTTCATCTGGCACGCGATTTCTCCGGGGACGATACCCCTGGTTATGAAGGTCGTCATCGGCGCAGCGTGCGCAGGGTTTGCAGGAGGGACGTTCGGGTTCACGGCTGGCGGCTCCTTCAAGCCACGAGCGCGACCAGGACGAGACCAGGGCGAGTACGAGGGCGCTCCTCCGAGGGAAGGAGCGGCTCAGACCCCGGGAGAAGAAGAAAAAATCGTCGTTGAGGTCCAGACCGACGAGAACGAGGAGTTCCTGCGGGCGGTCCAGATCCTGGAGCAGGCGGATCCGGCGCGCCTCGATACCTTCAACGAGCAGGGCGAGGTCATCAGCACCAAGAAGGTCGGGGAAGCGAGATCGGACGCCGAGGGTCCGGCGCCCGGCCGTGACCTCGGGCGCTGAGCTAGGACCGACAGCCCTCTACTCGTCTTTTCCGGAAGCGCTGTCTCGGCGCGGCTCCGGCTCGCCAGTCTCATCTGGTTCCCTGACGCCGGCTTCCTCGACCGCTCGATTTAGCTCCTCCATGGCCGCCTCGGCGGCAGCCAACTGCTCCTCGATGGGGGGCTGATCCCGTTCGGGAGGGCTTGACGCGCTGCTCTCCTCAGCGCGAGCAGCCGTCTCCTGTTCCGAGAGCGTGCCAGCGCCGAACTGCTCTCCGGGCGCTTCGACCGTGCCGGTCGACGACGGCGCGGGACCGGGAGCCAGGTAGATTTCGGGTTGACGTTCCGACGCGCTCTCCTCCGCGCCAGGCTCCGGTGCACCGCTTTGCGCCGTTGCAGGTGCGGGCTCGGCGGCGGCAGGGGTATCGGGGGCTTCCGTCAATTGCGGCTGCGGAGCCGGTTCGGGTTCCGCAACGGGCGCCGGTTCCGAAGCCCCCTCGGTGGCCGCTGGTTCGGGCTCAGAGGCCGTTTCGCCCGCGGGCACAGGTTCGGGCTGAGGAGCGGTTTCCGCTTCGGCACGAGCTTCCGTAGCCGCGGGTTGCTCAGGCGCGGCCTCCTTCCCAGGGCCCGGAGCCGCGAGGGACGCAGCTACGGCCTCCTCTGCAGGTACCGGAGCGGCGGGGGCAGGAACCGCCTCGCGGGGCGCACGCCGGAGCCAGAGGAGCCATATCACCGAGACCAGGACGACCGCAATTGCCGTGAGCTGGCTGCCCGTCAAGCCGAGGCCGAACCAAACCTTATCCACGCGAAGAAAGTCGGTCACAATCCGCCCGGACGAGTAGAGGAGAGCCCAGACGAGGATCAAAGTCCCAGGCCTCCGTGCCCTGCGATCGATCCACAGAAGGATAAGGAAGATAGCGAGGCTCCAGACCATGTCGTACAGGGCGGTCTGATGGACGACGGTTCCCGGCTGGATGCATCCGCTCGGAGTCGGGTAGATGCATGCGGGAGGGGAGATCAGCTCGCCCCCTTCGTACCTCCACCCCCACCATCGGGACGTCGGCTTCCCAAGGTGGTCTCCTATCGCTAGATCGCCTATCCGCCCGATCGCCGTGCCAATGGCCAAGCCGGGGGCGCCGAGGTCGGCAAGCACGGGGAAAGAGATCTTCTTGATCCTCGTGTATAGGAAGGCTGCTAGGAACCCTCCAATCAACCCGCCAAACAGCGATATTCCCCCCCTGTAGATCTGAAGCCACTCGAGGGGACTGGCGAACTCCTCGGCATGTCCGACGACGTATGCGACGCGGGCGCCAATGATTGCCCCGATGACCGCGACGGCCGCTGCATTCCAGGCGTGATCCTCGTTGAACCCTCGTGCACGGGCCCGGCGGACCATCACCAGGGTTCCGACGAAGTAGCCCAACGCGATCCCGATCCCATGAGGAGAGACGCTGAAGGGCCCGAGCTCGATCCTGGGGATGACGGGCCAACTCAACATGGAAACCTCCTGTGCCGTCCGCCGCCAGGTGACAGGATCCTAAGCCGATGTCGCAGACTGACCCGCGGCCTTTGCCGCCGTAGATATTACGCCCCCTAAGTTTGGCCCCGAGTCCGCCTTCCCTAGGAATGTTGCGGTGGGAGTTGTGGGTAAAATGGACCGGGCGTCGCCCGTAGCTCCCCTTTTCCGAATCCATCCGAAGGAGTGGTTGAACAAATGACCTACGTCATCTGTGAGCCCTGCATAGGCGTCAAGGATCGCTCGTGCGTCGACGAATGCCCGGTCGACTGCATCTACGAGGGAGAGGATCAGCTCTACATCCACCCCGAAGAATGCGTTGACTGTGACGCCTGCTTGCCGGCCTGTCCCGTCGACGCCATCTTCCCGGGCGACAACGTTCCTGCCGAGTGGAAGGAATACACCACGAAAAACGCCCAGTTCTTCGAGGAACATCCGGACGCGTCGGGTGGAGCGTCGGAGAGCCCGTTCGCGCCGGCCGAGGAGCGAGGCGGCGAGTAGGCTTTCCGCGCACAACCTCGGGGAGGCGGTTTCCCTCCTGTACCGGCTACACGGCGACCCGAAGTACCGGTTCAGCGAGGTGACCGGGGTGCTGCAGCGGATCGAGCAAGGGGTCGAGGATCGCGTCTATCACATCGTTCGCCGAAGCGGCGAGATCGTGCAGGTGCCGGAGTCGGATGTCGTCAAGGTCAAACTCCTGCCGATCTCTCGCACGGAGTAGCCTTGCCCTTCATAATGGTCGTCAGTCCGGCCGGAAGGCCGGCGTTCCTCTAGGGGTGTGAAGCAACATGGCCCTGTTCGATAAGTTCAAGCGAGCCGACCTCAGGATCCTGCAGCAGTTCGCGGCGAGTCACGAAGGCGTCGAGGCATACATAGAGCCGGAGACTCCTACGATGCCGCAGTCGCTTCTTTTGGTTGCCCGGGACGGGGAGTGGGCGAGGGCGGCTATCGCCGACCGGGGGCAAGCCGGAGCCTTTTGCAAGAAGCTCGGCATTCCCTACTACGACGCTGCAGTTGTGGGATACCCGGAACGGATGAGGGGGATCAAGGGGAAGCCTGCCCCCGAAGCGCCATCCGCCGAGGAGCTCGAGGCGTGGTTTGCTCAACCAACTGCCCGGGAGCCCGGCGACCAGTAGCTCCCTGCGGTGGCTTCCTTGCCACCTAGTTGCAGTACTATCGGTGGGAAGACAGCCATAAGCGGCAGCCCAGCAAGCAGTGATCAAAGGAGCAGATTTTGGATAGCGAGTTTGAGCGAGCCTCCTCGACGGAGACTGTCCCGAAGCCCAACTCCGTAATTCTTGGCGCTACCGCAGTGAAAAAGGTTGCGGAGTTGCTCGAGCGCGAAGGCAACCCCGACTTCTTCCTTCGAGTGGCCGTCCAGCCGGGCGGGTGCTCGGGTCTTCGCTACGCCCTCTACTTCGACGATGAGGTGCAGGAAGGGGACGTCATAACCTCTTATGGCTCGGTCTTTGTCAGGGTGGACCGGATGTCGGCCCCCTACCTGAAGGGCGCTACGATCGACTGGCTAGAGGGATTGGACCAGTCGGGCTTCACGATAAACAACCCAAACGCGGCAGGCAGCTGCGCCTGCGGCGACTCTTTCCACTAGGCTCTTAGCCTTTCGCCTCCTCCAGCATCCGCTGGGGGTGAAACGCGCCCCAAAGTTTCTTCCATTGCACCTTGACGCGGCGCGGAATTCCAGTGCTAGAATTACCCGCCTGTAATTACAACGCACGGAGAACCCATGGCGATTATTCAGCAAGGACTGAGCTGGCAGGTTCGCGCGCGATGCGTTGAAGTCGACCCAGAAATCTTCTTTCCCGAACGAGGCGGCTCTTCCAGGGCCGCCCGCGCCGTGTGCAATGAGTGCTCGGTAAGGATCGAGTGTCTCAAGTACGCTCTGGCCAACCGGGAGCAGTTTGGGATCTGGGGTGGCACCAGCGAACGCGAGCGGCGGCGGCTGAGAAGGCTCTCACCTGCCCGCAATGTCACGCTAGCTTCCTAGCCAGCCATTCTCGGCGGGGCTCCGGTCCCCGTCGGCCAAAGCCGGTCGATCTCCTCTTCGAGGATCCTCGGCTTGACCCTCAGACGGAGCAAGGTTGCGTCTCCCACGCAAGCGCGGGGTACGAGGCCGACGAATTCGGTGTCGGCAACGGATATCCCCGCCCTTTCTGCAACCTGCTCGACGGCCTCGGCAACCTCGGCGGCGGTGGTCGAAAGCGGCTTCGTGATGTTTGTAGAGACCTGAACCTGCCCCCTCCTAAAAAGTGCGAATGCGAGCGCCCTGACCCCCCTCTCCCGGCCGAGGGGGCCGTCGCGAATGGCCGCCGCGATTGCCTTCGCTGTCGCCAAGTCGTCAGATGCCAAATTCACGTTGAAGGCGGCAAGCAAACCTCTCGCTCCGACCACCGTGGCGCCTGCCGTCGGATGAGGAAGAGGCCCTCCACAATCAGGGGGGAGGTTCTTGAACGCTTGCTTTCGCACCCACGGCAGGCTCGCTTTTTCACCTGATCGTGGGCACGCTTTCTCGTACAGAAAGCACGGAACCCCGAGCTCACCGGCTAGCCGCTCGCAGCATTGCAGGGCGCAAGCGACTGCAGCCGACATCGGAGCGCTTCTCCAGGGAGTGAACGGGATCACGTCCACGGCGCCCGTGCGCGGGTGTGCACCGTCGTGCAACCGCAAGTCGATCTGATCGATCGCAACTCGGGTCGCGGCAACCGCTGCCTCCAGCAACTGGTCCGGCTCTCCTCCTATCGTGATGACGGTGCGGTGGTGGTCGGGGTCCGGCGACACGTCGATGACCGGTGAGTGCCTCCCTGCGGCCGACGCCACCGCGTCTATCAGTCGGGGTCTGCGACCTTCTGACAGGTTCAGCGCCGTTCCCAGAATCGGTACGTCGGGCATCGCCGATAGCATATGGGCGTGACCGACGAGTTCGGCCTGGGCATCAAGACGGCCATCGGCTTCGACCGCGTCGTGCTGCGCGCCCGCGTCGCGCTCCGCGCTCATGGTTTCAGCATTCTCTCGGAGATGCCGGCCCCTGCGGCCATTGGGGAGTCGGGGCGCCGCCATCTGTTCATGGGTGTGTGGGAAAAGCCCGCCGCCACCGGGAATCTGGGTGGGCCCGGCCTCGATGTCGGGGACCACGTGGTCTGTAACGTCGTTATCTACGAGGAAGAAAACTTCACCGTCGTCGCCGGCCTTGATCCCGAGGAGGGGCTGGAGGGGTGGGCAGCCGGAGTTGGCGGACGGGAGGCAAGCCAGGCGCTGCAGCGGGCGCTGGAGCAAATCGCGGCGTCGCCGGAGCTTGACCGGCCCTGAGCAGCCCGCTCTCAAGTTGACTCTCGGCCGTGGGTATACTCGAACCAATTCACCCTAGTTAGCGAGGGCTCTCATGGGCGCTGCAAAATCCGGACAAGACCTGCTCAAAGAGGCGCGAGCCTCCGTCGCCTCTTTAGATCCCGAGACCGCGGCTCGTCTTGCAGAAGGCGGCGAAGCCACCCTCGTCGACGTCCGCGAGGGAGACGAGTGGCGGAAGGGGCACGCCCCCGGGGCGGTATGGGCATCTCGCAGCTGGCTCGAGATGCAGGCAGAGTCCAAGCTCCCGGACAAGGAAGCCCCGCTGATCCTTTACTGCGCGGGAGGCAATCGCTCCGCGCTTGCGACCCGAACTCTTCAGGAGATGGGGTACTCGAATGTCAGGCACATACGCGGGGGATTCAGTGCGTGGAGGGATGCAGGCCTCAAGGTGGTCACTCCGCGGCAGTGGACCGAGAGGCAGCTCGACCGCTACTCGCGGCACTTTGTCCTGCCGGAGGTAGGCGAGGCAGGGCAACAGAGGATCGCCGACGGATCCGTGCTGGTCATCGGCGCGGGAGGGCTAGGCTCCCCGGCTCTGTACTACCTCGCTGCAGCGGGCGTAGGCAGGCTCGGAATCGTGGACTTCGACTCGGTCGAGGAGAACAACCTGCAGCGGCAGATCATCCACTCCACCTCGAGGATCGGCATGAACAAGGCCGAGAGTGCCGCCAAGACGATTCAGGACCTGAACCCAGACGTGAAGGTCGATGTTTGGAGGGAGCGCCTCACCCCGGACAACATCGGGGAAATCATGGAAGGGTTCGACATCGTCATAGATGCGACCGACAACTTCGACACTCGCTACCTCGTCAACGAGGCTGCGGTTGAGCAGGGCATTCCTTCGATCTACGGCTCCATCTACCGCTTCGAGGGGTATGCAAGCGTCTTTTGGCCGAAGAAGGGGGGCCCATGCTATCGATGCATGCACCCCGAGCCTCCACCCGCCGAGCTCGCCCCTACCTGAGGGGAAGCTGGAGTCCTGGGCGTGCTCCCAGGAGTGATCGGAGTGATCCAAGCAAACGAGGCGCTAAAGATCCTCGTGGGATACGGCGAGCCGTTGATGGGCCGGATCCTCTACTTCGATGCCCAGTCGACGACGTTTCGCGAGCTCAAGCTGAGGAGAGACCCGGCCTGCGCGACCTGCGGAGAGGGCGCTCGCGCCGCCGTCCCCGTGGGTGCCGCGGCCGAGGCTGGCTGAACCCGGGCGAAACTTGATCGCCGACTTCAAGAGAACAGGTTGAAATGGAACAGGCCCCTTCGGGGGCCTGTTCATTCAAGTGCCTGTGCGAGAAGGTCTAGCGGCGTCTCCGCGTTCTGCTGCCGCCCGCTCCACCGCGACGCCTCTGTGTGGGAGGTCGCGCCCTCCTGCGAGGCGACCTGGTGGCTTCGGATGGGTCCTCCGACGGGAGGGGAGCGCGGTTGGCCAGTGAGATAGCTACTGCGTCCGCCACCTCCTCGCGGATCTCGTCGCCAACATCCGTCCCGACCATGAGCTGGAAAAGCACGCTCCGCTCGAGCTGTTCAATGGAGTCGACGACCTTGTTTCGTGTACCCGCGGGGGTCCTCCACTCGGCGTGTATCCGGCCCGACGCGGGAATCTCGATCCTTAGATCCGCTTCCCCGACCTTTCCTTCCCAAGCAACTGCATTGCTCGGGTTCAAAGGCTAAGCCTGCTGCGAGACAGGCTGAACTCCTGCAGCCTGCAAACCCTTGGGGCCCTGGATCACCTCGAACTCGACGCTCTGTCCTTCCTCGAGGTTGCGATATCCATCACCCTGGATCGCGGTGAAGTGGACGAAGACGTCGTCCCCGTCGGGGCGGGAGATAAACCCGTAACCCTTCTCGGCGCTGAACCACTTTACGGTTCCGGTCACCCTTGCCATCTATGCAATTCCCTCCTTCCGATGCCTACTGTTTGCTGCTACTGCCTTGGAGGGAACTGCTGGTACTGCGGTGACGCATGGACCTGGGCCGCGCCCTCGCACGAAAGTCTAACACCCAACAAAGGGCAAAGCGGCTCCTACAGGATGCGGCGTTGGAGGCGGGGGAGTCGTTCAGCGGAGGGCGCCTCCGGTCAGGAAAAAGCGACCCTCGTCAGCCACTTCGCCGGCTCGGCGAGCTCCAGAAGGGTTGGAAGGTTTTCGGGTCCCTTCCAGAGGAGCTCGAGCTGTCCGGCGTGAGCCGCTCTGGAGATGAACCTCTCGCCGGCGCGCTGCTGCTCGAGAGTCAGGTCGAGCCCGAGGAGCTTCTCGAGCATCTTCTCGGCGGACGAGCGCTCCGCGCGGCGGCGGTTGATTCCTTCCCGGATCTTGTCGAAATCGCCGAGCAGCTCCGTTCCGGCTCGCTGGACGATCCACTCGCTGTACCCCTCGGCCACGCCCATGAACGCCTGAATTCGCTCGACAAACTCATGCTGAGCGGGAGATCTCAACATCGGGAACAGCTCCTCCGGTTGCTGCATGAGACGGGCGATCTCCTCGGGGTCGGATGCGCCCTGGAGGCGGCCGAGTATCTCCGAAGAGTCCATGGAAGCGGCGTCGATGTAGCTCTCGACGAGGCCGACGAAATGGGGCCGAGTCCAGCTGACCGCTTGAAACAGCAACTCGTGGGAAACCTCGTGAAGGGCGATCCAAAGGCGGAGCTGCTTCGGGTCGATGCCAAGCTCGCGCTCCAACCGGCCGACATTGGGCTCGTTGATATAGAGGTGGCCACTGCGGCCCCGAGGAAGGCAAACGTCCCAGTGGGCCAGTGACTTATGCGCGAGGTACCCCAACGTCAGCCCCATCTGCGTGCCCATCAACAGAGGGCCTAGCGCCGTGACCAGAGCCGCAACGGGGACGCCCGGACCCGTCGATATCTGGCCCGCCAGGTGGGTCGCCAGGCGTTCGATGTACGGGCGGTAGCTTTGGAGGTTCGCACGAGCCCACCCGGACCTGCTCAGAGCCTCCACTTCGACGATGCCGGGGAGCAGCTCGAAGCCCGTCACCGAGGTCAGGCGCAGCTCGGCCACTCGAAACGCCTCCTTCAGGGCGGCGAGCTTCTCGGAAGTGCCTGCGTAGTCCGTGCCCCCGCTTCTCGCCACGGCCGACGCGATCTGCCCGGCGATGTCCCAGTTGACGGGTCCGACCTGATTGACGAGCACGTTGCGGACCTCCCTGAACAAGGGAACCTCGGCCAGCGCGGACAGGAGGTCGGCGCGATCGATATCGTCCATCGCTCTATCTTGCCACCTGCGTTGTACTAGAATTCGCCCCACCACTCGGGGCTGGGGCTGCGGACATCAAGACGTTTAAAGCCCCACTCGAATGGGGATCAGAAGTGGCTGCAATTGTCACGAGAGCTGTCCAGGAGAGAGTCCAGAAAGGCGGTCAAGGTGCTCGAAGGTGACATCCTGAACCCGACGTTCTACGTAATACTCGTCGTTATCAGCGTCGTGTTCGTGCTGGCGCTGGCCCTGAGGAACTAGCTCGGGTCGACAATGCGGGCGACTGCCCGCACAAGGTTTTCCCTCACCCTCAGCAGATCCTTAACCGGTCTCTGAGGGTGAATACTTATCGTCACTGAAAATACGGTAGCCTCGGATCGGACTCCATTGGCCTACTTACTCTTCGCTGCCTTCATGGCGACCACGATCATCGGCATCCTGTCCTACAGAAACCGCGGATACAGCGATCCGGCCAAATCTGTGGACGCATTTCAGCGCGCCGTCAAAGCCCTCGCACCCGAAAGGAAGGGCAAGGACACCCCGCCCTGATGAGCCGAGACCTCGCCATAGATCTCGGTACGGCCAACACCCTCATATACGCAAGCGGGCGCGGAATCGTCCTCAACGAACCAACTGTCATCGCGGTCAACCAGGAGAACCGCCACGTCCTCGCCATGGGTCACGAAGCGTTTCGGATGATTGGGCGCACGCCCGGCTACATAGTTGCCGAGCGACCCCTCCGCCGCGGAGCAATCAGCGACTTCGACATCACCGAGCGATACATCCGCCTGCTCATGGAAAAGGTCGGGGTGCGCAAGAGGATGGCGCGTGTGAGAGTCCTCATTTGCATCCCTTCGGCTATTACCGAGGTCGAGCGGCGAGCGGTTCAGGAAGCGGCAATCGCTGCCGGAGCCCGCTCGGCGTACCTCATCGAGGAGCCCATAGCTGCGGCGATTGGAGCAGGCCTTCCGATCCAAGAGCCGACGGGTAACCTCATCGTCGACGTCGGTGGGGGCACCAGCGAGGTCGGTGTGTTGTCGATGGGGGGCGTCGTCGTAAACAAGTCGATCAGGGTCGGGGGGTTCGACATCGACGACGCCATCGCCCGACACATCCGAAGGGAGTACGGGATCGTCGTCGGCGAGCGAACGGCCGAGCAGATAAAGATCGCGATCGGCTCGGCATTTCCGCTTCCTGCCGAGGAGAAAGCGGAGATCAGAGGCCGCGACCTCGCGACCGGCCTTCCCAAGATGGTCCAGATCAGCTCGGAGGAAATCCGCACTGCGATTGCCGAACCCGTCACCCAAACCGTCCAGGCAGTGGTGGCCGCGCTGGCCGAGACCCCTCCCGAGCTCAGCCAGGACATACTCGCCAGGGGAATTGCGCTTACGGGCGGCAGCAGCTTGCTCAGAGGGTTCCAGGTGAGGATCGCAGAGGAGTGCGACGTGCCCGTCCATCTGACCGACAGGCCCCTCGAATGTGTCGCTTACGGGGCCGGCAAGTGCTTGGAGACGCTCTCACTCTTGAAGGATCTGTTCGTCTCCTCCACCCATTGACGGGAAACAGCAGGCAAATCGTGATCCATGGCACCGCCCGGAGCGGGCACTCATGAACTGGATCGACCTCGTCATCTTGTTCCTCGCAATCGGTTCGGCAGCCCACGGGATCGTCCAGGGCGCCGCGGTCCAGGTCCTTTCCTACGGCGGGTTTGTTGGGGGCCTCTTCATCGGGGCCCGCCTGGGCCCGACGTTTGCGGACAT
>JALZBO010000052.1 GCA_030863545.1 Actinomycetota bacterium | reverse complement strand
GTTCCCGGGGGAAATGAGGACGGGTCCCTGCTCGCGACGCTCGCCCATACGGTCGGCGCCGAGACGGTTTGGATGGAACGGTGGGAGGGCGGAGACCCGTCCAAGCTTCCGGGGGCCGGTGATTTTGCGGATCTCGAGACGATCGTCGGCGCGTGGTCCGAGGTCGAGGAGAGGCGAAGCCGGTGGATGAGCAGGCTCAGCGAGGCGCGGCTACGAGAGGAGGTCCGTTACGTAAGCGTGCGGCTGGGGACGCTCGAACGGTTCCCCCTCTGGCAGACGATCCTCCACCTCTCGAACCACACCACCCACCACCGCGCCGAAGCTTGCACCGCTCTGTCGGCCTTGGGGAGCCCGGTCGAGACCGTAGACCTCATCGATTTCATGCGCTTTTTGCCGACAGGCGGTGCCGGCACAGGCGACCCCAGCAGCCGGAACCCGCAGTAAAACCGCTCGCAACGGGCAGACCACCCCGTCCTAAAACCCGGCCGCACCGGGGCCCACCCCGGTCCTAAGAACACGGCCGCCCGCTTGCGGCCCACCCCGCTCCTAAGAACCCGGCTCCACGACTGGAAGCCTCCGCATCTTCCAGCCCCACATCCCACCATCGAGGTTGTGCGCCTCGAAGCCGTTGCTGGCGAGCATCTCCGCCGCTTCGGCGCTTCGCTGCCCAGTCTGGCAGACCGTCAGCACGGGTTTGGCCGCCTCCAACTCCGAAATCCGGTAGCCCAGCTGATAGAGGGGGATGTTCACGGCTCCCTCGATGAAACCTTCCTCCAGCTCCTCTTGCTCCCGGACGTCGATGACCTGCAGCTCTCTTAACCTTTCGTACGCTGTGCGCGCATCCATCCTTACGCCCTCAACCAGACGAGCCCGAGTCAAGCTCCGGGGTGTCCCCGCCAGGCTCTGGCGCCGACAGTCCCTCTCGATCGAGGTCGTCCGACGGCGGTTCGGCCAGCGTGCTCTGCTCCGCAGGCTCCCCTACGCCCTCTATAACGTCGTCTCTGTCCGTCTCCATCGTCATCACCTCTCAAGAAGCTCGGGGTCCAGAGACACCCGAGGTTGACTTGTTGCCCCTTCAACCCGCCACCAATCGCTCAAAAGCCCCGGCCCGATCACGATTCCGGCTCCAGCAGGTCCCTCTCCAGAACCATCGACACCGACAAAGTCCTGTACCCCATCTCGTCAAAAAGAACGACCATCTTGTCCTCCCCCTCGTACCGCACGAGCAGTCCTGGTCCCCAGGACTCATGGTGAACACGGGTGTTGATCGGGTACGGCTGGGTGCTGGCGTTCTCCTCGACGCTTCTGCCGGCTTCACAGTTATCGCAGTTTGGGCAGGGATCGTCGAACGGCTCGCCAAAGTAATTGAGGATGAACTGGCGCCTGCAGTCGCGCGTCTCCGCGTAGTTCCGCATCATCTCGACGCGGGACTGCTCCAACTTGCGGTGGGCCTCCTGTGCTTTCGCGACCTCTCCCGCCGCGCCCGGCGGACTCAGATTGCTTGCCGCCACCACCTCGCCGGCCGGCGAAAGCTCGACCGCCCCGGCCAACTGCAACCGGTTTACCGCCGACAGAAGTTGGGAGTCCGCCGTCCCAGTCTCCTCACCGAGCTCGGGCAATGGGATCGGGCTCCGATTGGCCACCACCTCCGCGAGCTCCTCGAGGGCTTCCGCATCAAGGCCGCCCCCCGACGCAAAGAATCGGCGTAGGCCGAGATCCTTCGGCAGATAGAAGAGAACCGCCTCCGCAGCTTCCCCATCCCTGCCCGCTCGCCCGATCTCTTGATAGTAGGAGTCCAGGGAGTCGGCCACGTTGTAGTGGCAAACGAACCTCACGTTGGGCTTGTCGATCCCCATGCCGAAAGCGGTGGTGGCCACAACCACATCAGCGTCTTCCTCCATGAACGCGAGCTGAGCGCGTTCCCGCTGTTTTCTGCTCAACCCGGCATGGTAGGCGACCGCCCGGACGCCGTCGGAGGTGAGCTGCTCGGCCAGCTCCTCGGCTTTGCGCCGGGTCGCCGTGTACACGATGCCCGGTTTTGCCGCTTTCACGACGTACTCGAGGGAGTCCTTCCGCTTGTCCTCCTCGTCGTGAAACGACTTGACGGAAAGGTGAATGTTGGGCCGATCGAATCCCTTGACGACGACCAGCGGGTCGTGCATCCGAAGCTGCGCGACTATGTCGCTTCTAACTGGAGGGGCGGCTGTGGCCGTGAGCGCGAGGATCGGAGGACGCCCCACGGCCTCCGCCATCGCCCCCAGCAAGAGGAAATCGGGCCTGAAGTCGTGGCCCCAGGAGCTGACGCAGTGCGCCTCGTCGACGACGAACAGGGAGGGTTTCGCGTCGGCGATCTGCTGGAGCGTCTCGGGCTTTCGCAGCTGTTCGGGGGCCAGGAAGAGGAACTCGACCTCTCCTGCAGCGAGGTCCTCGAATGCTTCCCGGCGCTCCCCCTTAGACAGCATCGAGTTGGTCTCGGCCGCGTCGCCGAGCCCGGAGCTATCCTCCAACCCCTCGACCTGGTCGCGCTGCAAAGCGATGAGTGGGGAGATGACAACGGTCGGCCCCGGGACAAGCCCGCCCGCTATCTGGTAGATCGCCGACTTGCCCCAGCCCGTCGGCATGACCGCCAGTACGTCACGGCCTTCAGCCAAGGCCTTGATGCTCTCGAGCTGCCCAGCTCTCAGGGTCTCGAGGCCGAGAGCTTCTTTCGCCAGGTGGTTGATCTTTTGCGTGCTTGGCGCCTTCGATCTTGCCTGCGACCTTCCCCCTCGTCGCTTCCCGCCCGACCCGGCCCTCTTTGTAGCGGCCGCCCCAGCTCCGCGCTTGCTGTCCGGCTCAGCGCGGCGCTTCCTGGCCCGCCTCGGGGCGGGGGCGTGGTCAGAAATTTGAGTGCTCGCTCGAGAGCTTCACGGAATATCGCTCGCTTTCGGAGTACGGAATGAAAATGGGAAAGCTACCCTTGTTACCCTCCGGCCCCGCCGCGAAAACTGTCTTCCACAAGCCGGCACAAAAACTGCCTCCGCGAATAGCAGCGCTCCTGGTCATCTGTCACTCTTTAGAAGAGAAACGTCGCAGGGAGGCTCAGCATGAGCAGCATGGGTAACGGTCCTGCCAAGGGCGGAGAAGAGCTAGAGCGGATGATGGCCGAACTGGCCAGTAAGGGCTGGGATGCCAGGCGGCTCGAGTTGCTGCGAGCGCGCTGGCAGGGGGTCAGTCGCGGCGTGGCTCATGCAGACCAAACTCACGGCCCTGGAGCGAAATCGTCATCGTCGGCGGAGGCCGGCGACGGCGAGGCCAGTGGAGAAAGCACCGCTCCGCATTGGGATGGCGTGCGATACCGGATCGATCCGCCCGGACCCGCTCCTTCGGTCGACATCAACTGCGAGGAGCGCCTCCACCTCTGCAAAGCTGCTTGTTGCAAGCTCAACTTCGCACTGACCCCGGCCGAGGTCAGGTCGGGGAAGGTCAAGTGGGACAAGCAGTTCCCCTACCTCATCGCTCACAGCCCGAATGGTTACTGTGCCCATGCCGATGAGAAACTCCGCTGCACGATCTACGAGGACCGGCCGTCGCTTTGCCGCCGGTACGACTGCAGGCGCGACACCAGGATCTGGAAGGACTTCGAGAGGATGATCCCGAACGAGGAGTGGATCCGGGAGAACACCTCTAACGAACACCGCGTGATCCTGCGCACCGCCATCCCCTCGATGGAGTAACCGCATCCCCGCCACCAGGTCTGCACGAAAATATCGATGAGAAGGGGAATCATCGTCGCGGTCGCGGTTGCGGTCCTCATTGCAGCGGCCGCCTCAGCCTGGTACTTCCTTGCAAACCGGGACACTCCCGAGCGCGCCGCCACCGCGTACTTGAGGGCGTGGGAAGGCAACGACTACCGCCGCATGGGCAGCTTGCTCGCTGACCCTTCGAGCGACCTGCCGAGGGTCTACGAGGAGGCCTTCAAGGAGCTCCGCATTGCAAGGCGCTCTTTCCGCCTACGGGAGACCGGCTCGGAAAGCGATGGGACCGTCGCCCCGTTCGATGCCGCGTTCGAGCTCGAAGGGTTCGGCAACTTCGGCTACCGCGGCCAGCTGCAACTGGTGGAACGGGAGGGAAGGTGGCTCGTGAGCTGGTCACCCTCGGCGATCCACCCCAAGATGCCCTCGGGCGGCCGATTCGATCTCACGAAGACCTGGCCCGCGAGGGGCAAGATCCTCGCCGCCGACGGCCAGGCTTTCGCTCAGACGCAACGGACGGTGCTAATAGGCATCCAACGGAGCCGGATAAGGGATCGCAACGAGGTCATACAGGCACTGGTGGCCAACCTCGGCTCCGACCCCGCTCGCATCAACTCCCTTCTCGGCCGGCAAGGCAGGCAGGACGAGTTCATTCCGGTCGAGGAGGTGAGCGCGGAGAGGTACGAGCAGCTCAAGCCGGCCATCTATCCCGTCCCCGGACTCGTGTTCCAAAACAAGCAGGGCCGGCTGCCTCCGGCAGCCGGCTTCGCCGAGCACGTCACCGGCCGGATCGGCCTGGCGACGAAGGAAATGCTCGAGCGGCTGGGTGACCCTTACGGCTCTGGTGACGTCGCGGGCATTTCCGGACTGGAAGCCGCATTGGAGAAAACGCTTGCAGGGCGCCCGTCGGCGGATGTCTCGATCGTCGACGCCGAAGGCAGGCGAGTGGAGACCGTGCACCGCTTCGAGGGGAAGGATGGGGAATCCGTCGAGACCACTCTGTCGATGGATGTCCAGCGAGCCGCCGAGGCGGCGCTCGACGGTATCAGCCACCCCGCGGCCATCGTCGTGGTCGACGCCGAAACGTCAGACATTCGGGCCGTGGTCAGCCGGCCGATCGGCCAGTTCAACAGGGCGTTGTCGGGACGCTACCCACCGGGGTCGTCCTTCAAGATCGTGACCACGGCCGCGCTGCTAGGAAATGGCGTGACCGAGCGCCGGCCGACCGAGTGCCCTTCCCAAATCGAGGTCGGCGGAAAGACGTTCAGAAATTTCGAGGGCGAGACCCTCGGGACGATCCCGTTCCGGGACGCCTTCGCGCACTCGTGCAATACCGCCTTCATAAGGCTCGTTTCGTCGCTGAGCGACGGAGATCTATCATCCGCCGCTAACGGCTTCGGATTCGGGGCCAAATATTCGCTGCCCTTGAATGCCTATTCAGGAAGCTTCCCAGACCCAAGGGACGCAACTGAGCGTGCGGCCTCGGCGATCGGCCAGGGGAGGGTACTGGCGAGCCCGCTGCACATGGCGACCGTGGCAGGGGCAGTCAAGGCTGCAGCGTGGCGTCCTCCACGGCTGCTGGCCTCTGAAACCCCCTCCGAAAATCGGGATCTGGATCCCGCCCACGCATCGACGATCCAGGCACTGATGGGCTCCGTGGTCGCCGAGGGAACCGGGGTCAGGGCGAGGGTTCCCGGCAAGGAGGTTGCCGGAAAGACCGGTACCGCCGAGTTCGGCCCCCAGAGGCCTCCACAGACCCACGCTTGGTTCGTCGGATTCTCGGGACCGTACGCGTTCGCAGTCGTCGTGGAGGGTGGTGGGGTTGGCGGCCAAGTGGCGGCGCCGATTGCCGCCAAGCTCGTGTCCGGCCTCTAGTAACACAAGCAAAAGGTCTCGCGGCAAAGCCCGCGATTACCGAGACGTGACGGCGCGGCCCCTTCGAAAAGCGGCAGGTATTTTCGTGAAAGAGGTAGCAAAAACCGAAGGTTTGCTGCCCGTAGGCGGGGGAAACCCGAGCGATGTGACCAGCAGGGCGACCTTCCTAAGAGCCCCAACCTGCCGATTCCGGAAGGCGCCGCTGGCAAACAAAGACGGCGGCCGAGAAGAGTCGGTCGGGAGGACGGAATGATCGTTGGGGAGAGGCTGAAGGATGCGCTCCCCAAGAAGAATTCGTTTCGTCACGAGGCACTCTTCTACAAGGGGGATTCCGATTTCATAGATCAAACCACGCACTTCATTCGTGAAGGGCTGGAGGCCTCCGAACCTGTCCTGGTAGCGGTCATCCCAAGAAAAATCGGCATGATTCGCGATGTTCTCGGAACCGATGCCCAGTCCGTTCACTTCGTCGATATGGCCAGGGTCGGAAAAAACCCGGCGCGAATCATTCCGGTTTGGCAAGAGTTTGTGAGTTGGGGGGCCGAAAGGGCCGGAGCCGTCAGGGGGATCGGCGAGCCCATTTGGGCTGGCAGGAGCGCTGATGAGGTTACCGAGTCTCAGCTCCATGAGTCGCTCATCAATGTGGCCTTCACGGACGTGCGGGCTTGGATTCTCTGCCCCTACGACATGGAGTCCCTCGGGCCCGAGGTCATCGAGGAGGCCTTCCGCAGCCACCCCACGTACAGCATCGCCGGACAGAGCGAGACAAGCGCCACCTACCGAGGGTCGTCAGAAGCGGCAAAGCCTTTTGGTCGGCAGCTGCCCGCCGCACCCTCCACCTCCGATGAAATTCGTATTGTGCCCGGTCGGCTTAGCGAGGTGAGAAGCTTCGTATCGGAGCGGGCGGCTGTTTTCGGTCTTTCCGAGAACAGGGTGGATGACTTGGTGGTCGCGGTGACGAAGCTCGCTACGAACACCCTACGCCACGGCGGTGGACAGGGGACCTTGAGGGTTTGGCACGAGGGACAAGCACTTGTCTGCGAAGTCGAGGACAGCGGACAGCTGCAAGACCCACTGCTGGGCGGCAGCGCCCGGCCTTCGATCAGGACCATGGGCGGGGTCTCTGGATAGTCAACCAACTCTGCGACCTTGTGCAGATACGAGCGTCCGGGCACGGGTCGACGATCAGGGTTCGCGTCGTTCGGCAGTAGGCAGCTAGCGCCGGTTGTACTCCTCGTCGGTGACCTTGCGCGGCTCCCACGCCGCGCTTTCCCTCGTCAAAGACAGGTGCATCATGGGGCTCGCCGGCTTTGCTCCATGCCAGTGTCGCTCGCCCGGCGGCGAGTACACGACGTCTCCTGGCGAAACCTCCACCGTCGTTCCGTCTTCGTTTTGGACAAGCCCCGCGCCGTGGACGATGTACAGAACCTGACCGTTCGGGTGCGTGTGCCAGTCCGTTCGTGCCCCAGGATCGAAGTGAACGGCTAGGGCGTCTATCCCGCCCTCGGCACTGCTAAGCGGCCCGAACAAGACCTTGCCGGTGAAGTGCTCCTCGGGTGCTGGCGTCCACTGGATCCCCTCCGCTGGTGTGTGCTCCATCGACTTCGTTCTTCTCCCGGAAATGTCGGATCAGCGACTCACCGAAGTGTTGAGGCCGTCGAGACCTCAACTGGCACAAGTATCATGGATCGAAGCTGCGCAATCACATTGCTGCTCCTAAACTCGGCCCTCGTAGCTCAGTGGATAGAGCACAGGTTTCCTAAACCTGGTGTCGTAGGTTCGATTCCTACCGGGGGCGCCATCGAATGTCGTACTCCGGGAGATGCTTTACACGTCTTCGCCCCCGGCTCGTGGCGGTACTCGAGGACAGGGACTCGTTCGTTTTCGAAGACGACCTTGTACTTGTCGGGATCGGTCTGGGTCGGATCCGCCATTTACGTCGTCTCGTGCAAAAACGTGTGTCAGGCCCTAGGGGTTTGGTTTGACGACCATCAAATACAGGATCACGAGGACGATGACGCCAAGGAGTGCGCCGATCACCTGTCCTCGCTTTGCCAGGCGCTGGAACTGGGCGGATCCTCCCTCGCCCGACTCGAGTAAGGCTATCTGCCGCCTGAGGGTCGGGCTGTAGCCGAAAAAGCCTACGAAGCCCAGGACCAGCCATAGCCCGATCGAGGTGGAGATCCAGAAGGTGGAGATGCTAATAGGCGAGATCGCCACCATGAGCAGGCCCGTCAGGAACAAAAAGCCGTAAGCGGGGTTCGCGAAGCGGTCGTCCAAGACCTTGATCGTCCGTAAGACGTGTGACTCGTGCTCGGGAGCCCTTGACGCTCTTGCCAGCCATATCCCGTACGAGGCGTTGAACCCGACCGCCACGATGGCTAGCAGGATGTGAAGCAGCTTGATGTATGGGTAAAACTCCATTGCTCTCCTGTCTCGGGGCGGCCCATCAAAGTCTCAAACGAGGGCGCCTCGGCCAAAACCTCCTCTGAAGCCCGAACTTTCCCGACGACTATCCTTTAGCCCACTCCGAGGGCCGTGCGCACGTAGTGAATCGCAAAGTAGATTACGAAGCCCGCTGCGGCCAAGTACATCATCCAGTGGACCTCGCCGCCCTCCCGTCTAAGAAGCTTGATGACTGTGTAAGTGACGAACCCGGCTCCGATCCCATTAGTGATCGAGAAGGTGAACGGCATGATGACCATGGTTAGAAAAGCAGGGATGGACAGGGCGACGTCGTCCCAGGGAATGTCTCGCACCATCTCCATCATCAAGAAGCCGACGATGACGAGGGCAGGAGCCGTGGCCTGGGGCGGGATCACGTCGGCCAGCGGCCATGCGAACAGCGCGACGAGGAAGAGGACGCCGACGATCGTGCTGACGAGCCCGGTTCGGCCCCCTTCAGAGATGCCGGAAGCGCTTTCGATGTAAGTCGTGTTGGACGATGCGCTGAAAGCTCCTCCGAGGACGGCCGCTAGAGAGTCGACGAGAAGAACCTGCTTGATCCTCGGGAGCCGCCCCTCATCGTCGAGAAACCCCGCCTTCGCGCCCAGTCCGACAACCGTTCCCATCGTGTCGAAGAAATCGGCCAGCATGAGCGTGAAGACCGCAAGCACGGCCCCAATAACCCCGAGCTTGACGAAGAAGCCAAACGAGAAGTCCCCTAGCAGGGCGAAGTTCGCGCCAGTCGGAAGCGCCAAGACCCGATCGGGGAACCGGGCCACTCCAGGTCCGACGTCGCGCCACGCCGCTCCCCCGGCAAATAGCTCGTTCAGAGCGATGGCGACAGCGGTTGTCGCGAGGATGCCGATGAGAAGGGCTCCCCGCAGGCCGCGGGCGACCAAGTATCCGGTCAGCAACAGGCCAAACACGAAAACGCCCACGGGCAGCCCCCGCAGCTCCCCGCCCTGTCCTAGCTCGACGAGGAGATTCGGCGCCTCCGGCTTGCCGACGAACCCAGCGTTTACGAACCCGATGAAGGCGATGAAAAGGCCTATGCCTACGCCGATCGCCTTCTTGAGGGAAAGGGGGATGGCGTTCATGACCGCCTCCCTGAACCCCGTCAGGACGAGAATCGTGATGATGATTCCTTCCACCACGACCACTCCCATGGCTTCCGCCCAAGTGAGGCCGCTTCCGGCCACGAGCTGAAAGGCGACGACCGCGTTCAGCCCCAGGCCGGCAGCAAGAGCAAACGGGTACCTGGCATAGATGCCCATGGCAAGGGTGGAGACTGCGGCGGCGAGGGCGGTCGCGGTCAGGACAAGCGGGAAAGCCAGCCTCCGGCCCTGAGGATCGGCTACGGCGCCGAGCACCGACGGGTTGACGAACAGGATGTAGGCCATGGTCATGAAAGTCGTCAGCCCCGCAATGAGCTCGGTTCTCACGTTGGAGCCGGCTTCGGTTATCCCAAAGAAGCGGTCGAGCGGGGATTGACCGACCGCCTCGCCCGGAGACTTGCCCGCTGCTTTTCGTGGACTCATGACCCCTCCTTTCGGAATGATTACTCACGCAAAGGACGCATCACAACCGGGCGTCCCGTACGACCAGTGAGACGGCAATCAGCGGTTAGAGCCGCGGGCTCATGGGAAGGTTCGAGAGCGTGAATGAGCTAGCTGTCTACGATCCGGCGAGCGGCGAAAAGCTGGCGACGCTTCCATGTAGCGATGCGAGCGAGCTCGTGACGACCGCGCGGAAGGCCCACGAAGGTTGGGAGCGGACGGCTCCGAGCGAGCGGGCTGAGCTGCTGAAGGCCGGTGCGCGCCGGCTTCGGTCGGCCGTCGACGAGATCGCACTCCTGCAGACGAGGGAGGGGGGAAAGCCTCTGGCCGACTCGCGGGCCGGAGTGGAAGCCGGCATAGGAGCGATCGAGCAGTACGCGGAGCTGGGGCCGCTGCACCGAGGCCGCTCGCTGCAAGGGTCGTGGGACTCTAGCGACTGGATGATGCGGGTGAGCCGAGGCGTAGCGGCGCTCTGCCTTCCCTGGAACGACCCCGTCGCCATCGCGTGCGCCCAGATTGCCGCCAACCTCGTGGTCGGCAACACCGTCATCTGCAAGCCGAGCGAGAAGACGCCGCTTTCCACCGCTCACGTGATCGGCCTCCTCCAAGAAGATCTCCCCGAGGGTGTTCTTCAGCTCGGCGTCGGCGACGGGAAGCTAGGCGCAGCCCTCGCAAGCCACGAGGATGTCGACGTGGTTGTTCATGTCGGCTCGATCGCGACGGGCCGCTCCGTCGCTTCCGCTTGTGCCGCCCGCGGGGCCAAGGCGGTCCTGGAGCTCGGCGGGAAGGACCCAATGATCGTGGACGAGGGCGTCGACCCGCGCTGGGCGGCGGAGCAGGCGGCGGTGGGGTGCTTCGCCAATGCAGGGCAGATCTGTACGTCGGTGGAGCGGGTGTACGTGCACCGAGCCGTCGCAGATGCTTTCATCGATGAGCTAGTCGGGTTGGCCAAATCCAAGCGAGTGGGGCCCGGGACCGACCCGTCCACGGAGATGGGCCCGATGATCGACGCGGGGCAGCGGGAGATTGTCGACCGCCACGTGAGAGAGGCCGTGGAAGCAGGAGCCGAGCTCAAGTGCGGCGGAGCTCCTCTGGAGGGACCGGGGACCTTTTACCCCCCGACGGTCCTAACGAATGTCGCCCCGGGCATGGCCGTCGTCGAAGAGGAGACCTTCGGGCCCGTCGCCGCAATCCAGGTCGTGGACTCCTTCGATGATGCAATCTCGCTCGCAAACGGCACCCCTTACGGGCTCGCGGCAGTCGTGCTCACCCCTAAGATGTCGCACGCCCAGCGAGCGACCCGAGAGCTCGAGGTCGGGACGGTCAAGATCAACGCGGCGTTTGGCGGCGCTCCCGGAGGGTCGGCGTCCCCCCACGGGGCATCCGGTGAGGGTTTCGGTTACGGCCCGGAGCTGCTCGACGAGCTCACGCGGGTGCGGGTCGTCCACTTGGAGGCGCCCTCCGAAGAGCCGTAAGAATCGAGGCGAGCCCCGGGTGGGCTCGCGCTCATAAGGTCCCGATTGACGCTGCGAGCTCTGCTACTGCCTCCACCAGCTCATCGATCTCCTCATCCAGGTTGTAGAACCCCGTCGACGCGCGGTTCGCGGGCGGCGAAGCGATGTCCCGGATGAAGATGTTCCGCTTTTCGAGCCGCTCAGTTACGGTCGGCGGCGGCACGCCTTCGACCGCGAATGTGATCAGCCCCGCCCCGGCGCTCTCGGGGGTCACGACGGTGACCCCCGGGATCTGGGAAAGGGCCTCACAACACCTGAGCCCCAGCTCCCGGATCCGGCTGTGCGCCCAGCTCCACCCAACCTCCTCGCTGCCCAGCCACTCCAGGCTTACCGAAAGGGCTTCGAGCGAGGGGTCGTGGAGAGTTATAGCTTCGAACCTCTGAGCGCCGGACGAAAACGCGAAGTCTTGCCCGTCGGGTGCTGGACTGCCAGAAAGATAGCCGGCGAAGCTTGGCGTAAAGAGCTCGAGGCTCTTTTCGGCTACATGCAGAGCGCCCGTCCCAATCGGCCCGCACACCCACTTCTGGCCGGAGCAAGCGTAGGCATCGGCCCCGATCTCGTTCACGTCGACAGGGACCATCCCGGCCGACTGGGCTCCGTCGACGATCATCACTGCTCCGGCCTCATGGGCGGCTTCAGCGAGTTGCCGGATCGGGAGGACGATGCCAGTCGTCCAGCAGACATGAGACAGGACCACGGCGCGCGCCCCCGGCATCAGTGCCGCCTCGAGCTCTGCTAGCGGGTCGACTCCTGGAAGGCCGATCCTTGTGGCCTCGATGCGGATGTTGAAGCGCTTCGCGAGCAGGCCGGCCGGGTTCAAGACCGCAGGGTGCTCGGTCACGGCAGTGATGAGCCGATCTCCCGGCTGCCAGCTCAGCCCGGTCAAGGCGATGTTTATCCCTTCGGTAGTGCTGTGCGTGAGGGCAATCGTCGAAGGGTCTGCCCCAAGCAGCCGAGCGAAGTTCCTCTTCGCGCGCTCGCGCCGGATCGCCGTTGCCTCGCCGACGGCTCGACCCTTGCGCCCGTGCTCGAGCTCCACCGCGGCGGTGTGAACGAGAGCTGCGTGGGCGCGGCGCGGCAGCGGCCCGATCGCCCCTGTGTTCAGGAATCCGCCTGAGGCGACGGAGGGCAACTCGTCGCGGATTGCGTCGAGCTTCGCGGAAGGCCGCAGATTGCCGTAGTTACTCGACGTCGTTCCCTTTCGGTGGCAGGGGCTGCCCTCCCCGTTCTGGCCTCACGGAAGGTACTTCCCCGTTCTGGCCTTCACCGGAGGTAAAGGGTTGAACGGGATCGGCTCCAGGACGCGGGACCCGGCGGAAAATCCACCCGGCGGAATAGACTCCTCGCAGCAAACCGGTGTTCGAGGCGGCGGGACCGAGGGCGAGTGTACGGCGGCCCCGCGGCGTCTGAAGTTAGGCGCCCTGCTCGGCAGCGCCGATTGGCGGAAGGGGTGGAGATGAGAAGCATTCTGGCGCTGGTCTACGTCGTCGTTGGGTTCTTCGTGGCGGGGGCTCAGGGGTACTTGGTTTTCGATACGCTACCCCACGCGCTGTCGGCGTTCGCCGGGATCCTTTTGTGGCCGCTGCTTTTCTTTGGAGTCGACCTACGCATCGGCCCCTAGAGACTTCCGGCTAAACCCTCCTCTTCGGCGCGCGACCCATGCCTTGGCGGCGTCCGCGCGCACTCGTGTAGGCAAGGCGCGGAGCCGGCACCTTCATACCCAGCTCCTCGAACTCATTCGTCAGCTTGAGCCTCGAGGCGATGCGCCCAACTTCGCTGCGCTCCTCCTCCATTACAAGGGTTATGCCGGTTCCGCTGCGGCCCGCCCTCGCCGTCCGGCCTACTCTGTGAATGTAGCTCTTGTGATCCTCCGGGGGGTCGAAGTTGATGACGTGAGTGATCCCCGCGAGGTCGATACCTCGGGCAGCAACGTCGGTGGCGACGAGGGCGTCGTACTTGCCTGATGCAAAGCCGCTCAGGGCACTCTCCCTCGCGCCCTGGCTCATGTCGCCGTGCATCTCCGCTGCCCTGATCCCCTGAGCGTTCAGGCGGCGCGCCAGCCGAGCCGATCCTCTTTTTGTTCGCACAAAGATCAACGTGGAGCCTCGGTCCGCAGAGAGGAGCTCCACGAGAGCGGCGACCTTCCCGCCTACCGGAACGGGGATGAACTTATGGTAAGCCTCGTCCACGGTCTCCAGCACCGACTGGACCGAGTGGCGGACAGGATCCCTGGTATATGAGGCCGCCATCCTGCCGACGTCTCCGTCGAGGGTTGCCGAGAAGAACATCGTCTGGCGGTTATGCGGAAGGCGCCTCACGATGCGCTGGATCTGAGGCAGAAAGCCCATGTCGAGCATCCGATCCGCTTCGTCCAAGATCAGGATCTCGATCTTGTCCAACGCGACCAGCCGACGGGAGGCGAGGTCCTCGAGCCGGCCGGGCGTCGCGACGAGGACGTGTGCGCGGGCGGCTCGCTTGGCCTGGTCGCCCAAACTGACTCCTCCGTAGACGGAGGCGACCCTGAGCCCGCGCGCCATGGCCACATCTTTGAATTCCTCCGTCACCTGACAAGCCAGCTCCCGCGTAGGCACGAGCACCAAGGCCGCCGGGCTTTGCTTCATCGACCCGGTCCGTTCAGCTATCGGTATGGCGAAGGCCAGCGTCTTCCCCGACCCCGTCCTGCTGCTCCCCAGAACGTCCCTGCCGGCAAGGGCATCGGCCAAAACCATCGCCTGAATCTCGAACGGCTCCCTTATTCCCCTGCGAGACAGCGCTTCTATTACCTCAGGCGACACGCCGAGCTCGGCAAACGATGGGCCGGAAGGTTCACCTGCCGGCTCCAATGGTGCGCGGTCTTCAATCGATCTCGTGGACATGCAAACTCCTTCCGCGACTTCACGCGCCGCGGCTAGTGCTCAAAAGAGGGCTCCGGTCGCTCGGATTGCCCTGAGGGGGACGAATGCCCCGAAGGAGTTGCAAGCGAAGAAACCTCACAGCATGGCTGTGCCACGCTTGAAGTCACCATAACAGGTCTGGCCAGAATAAGGCCCGACGCTGGATGTCGACGTGCGCCTCAAACCCCTCGAGCAAGGTTGGCGAACTTGGCATAATGCTCGAGGAAGGCAAGGTCGACCTTTCCGATCGGCCCGTTTCGATGCTTCGCCACGTGGATCTCCGCAATCCCCTTCTGTGTGGAATCGGGGTTGTAAACCTCATCTCGATAGATGAACAGGACGATGTCCGCATCCTGCTCGATGCTCCCGGAGTCCCGGAGGTCGGCCAGCAACGGGCGCTTGTCCGTCCGATGCTCGACGTTTCTCGATAGCTGGCTTACGGCTATCACTGGGAGGTCCAGCTCTCTAGCGAGGATCTTGAGCGATCGCGAGATGTCGGCTACCTCCTGCACTCGGTTTTCGCTTCTCCTGCCTGGGTGGGGCTGCATGAGCTGGAGGTAGTCGACTATTACGAGCCCGAGACCGTGCTTGGCTTTCAGCCTCCGGCACTTCGCCCGCATCTCCATGATCGTGATGCTGGCCGTGTCGTCGATGAAGATTGGAGCCTCGGCAAGTCGCCCCAGCGCGTGAGATAGCTTGGGCCAGTCAGCGTCTTGGAGAGCGCCCCGGCGCAGGCGGCTGGAGTCGACCCTGGCCTCCGAGCACATCAGGCGCTGGACGAGCTCCATCTTCGACATCTCCAGCGAGAACAGCACCACGGGCAGGCTTTGGTCGACGGCGACATGCTGCGCTATGGAGACGGCGAGAGCCGATTTGCCCATGGCCGGCCGAGCGGCGATGACTACGAGGTTCGACGGTTGCAGACCGGCGGTGATGTTGTCGAGCTCCGTAAATCCAGTCGGAATGCCGGTGACGACCGAGCCTCGTTCATAGAGCTTTTCGACCATCTCCATGTTCTCGGTGAGCAGCTCGCGAAGCGCCTGGAAGTCCTGGGCATCGCGGCGCTGAGAGACCCGATAGACGAGATCCTCGGCGAAGTCGATCGCCGTCTCCACATCCTCCGGCACACCGTACGCAAGGTCGGAGATCTGCTGGGCCGCGTCGATCAGCCGGCGGAGGAGCGCATTCTCCTCGACGATCCGAGCGTAATGGGTTGCGGAGCTCGCAGTTGGAACGGTCTGGACGAGGGTGAAGATGTACGGCTTTCCCCCTAACGACTCGAGCGTTCCCCTCCGCCTCAGCTCCTCGGCGAGCGTGACGGCGTCAATTGGGTCTCCCCTTCCGTACAGCTCGAGGATCGCGTTGAACATCTCGGTGTGGGCCGGCTTGTAGAAGTCGTCCGGCCGCACCATCTCGAGGACGTTCGCCACCGCCTCCTTGGAGAGAAGGCACGCTCCTAGAACCGACTCCTCCGCTTCAAGGTTGTACGGGGGGATGCGGCCTACGAGGCCCTCGGGGGCTACCTTGCCCAGACGGGTGGCCATGCGTCTTTACCGAACATACGTCCGTACATTGATGCATGCCACCGACAAGAAAGCGGGGGCTGTGGAAAACATGTCCACAGCCTTTTCGTGCGCAAACCGGGGATTAGGAGGCACCTCATCGACATTTTGTCCACATTTGGAAAAATCTGTTAGGTTTTGAGGGTCGGTGACAGAAGATGGCGCACTATAAGTCCACCGTTTCACCGGGGTCAAGGAGTATGGATAACCTTTTACTAAAGGTTTAGTTACGCCCCGACGGTTCGAGAATTGAACGTCCAATTCCTACTTGAGATCACGCACCTGCCTCGGATGAGTTGAGTGAGCCGCGCCGAGGTCACGTCCCCTCGCCTTGGCTCTATTAGGGAAGGCGAGCGATCAGCCCAAATTGGCTGCGCGCCGCGCCCGTCGCGCGTCGGGTGGGATGAGTTGGAGTTCGGGGAGGGCCGAGGGTTAGGCCTCTTGAACCTTTCGAGGTGGTTGGGGTGCGGCCTCAGGGACGACGTCGAGGCTGCCTTCGGCGACCACATCGGCGTGTAGGTGAACCCTGAAGGAGTGGGTCCCGATCGATTTGATGGGCTCTCCAGTGGAGATCTTTCGTCGATCTATCTCCTCGCCCAGCGCTTTGGAGAGGGCATCGGCGATGTCGACGTTGGTGACCGACCCGAAGAGGTGGCCTTCCGCTCCCGCTCGGGCGGTGATTTGGAGCTCGCAAGCGGCAATGCGTTGAGCAAGCTGGACGAAAGCCCCGCGCTCCCGCTCCTCTTGCTGTTCGCGAGACCGCTTCATGGCCTCGGCCTGCTTCAACGCACCTTTCGTCGCCACAATGGCGCGGTTCGTGGGCAGCAGGTAGTTGCGGGCGTAGCCGCCCGCAACCTCCACTACGTCTCCTTTTCGCCCAAGGCGGCCAAGGTCGGTGTTGAGGACGACCTTCATCGGACTACGTACGGCAACAGCGCCACCTCTCGAGCATTCTTTATGGCGGTTGCGACCTCATGCTGGTGGCGGACGCAGGTACCCGTCACTCGCCTGGCGCGGATCTTTCCGCGATCCGAAATGAACTTGCGAATCGTCTGGACGTCCTTGAAGTCGATGTAGTCGACCTTCTCCTTACAGAAGTGGCAGACCTTTTTCCTCTGCGGTCGCCCAGCCTTCTTGTCGCCCTTTCCCCTCGAGTCTGAGCTCGAGCTTCTGGAATCTCTACGCCCCAGTTGGCACCTCCTGATCCTGTTCTTCCACCGATCCCGGGCTCTGCATCGGCCACTCGCCCGGTCCGCCCCGCGTGGTCTTCGTCACCTGGGCCGTCGCCCAACGCAGCGAAGGGCCGACTTCGTCGGCGACTATATAAACCTTCGAGCGCTTCTCTCCGCCATCGTTTTCCCAGCGGTCCTGCTGGAGCCGGCCGGTTACGATGACCCGGCTTCCGACGCTCAGAGACTCCGCGATGTTCTCGCCGAGCTCTCGCCAGGCCGTCACGTCGAAGAAATCCGTCTGCTCCACCCTGTCTCCATTGCGATTTGCGTAGGAGCGGTTGACGGCGATGCCGAACTTGACCACTGCCGCACCCGACGGCGTGTACCTGAGCTCCGGCTCTCGGGTGATGTTCCCGATCACGGTGACACTGTTAGACACTGGACCACCTCCTGAAGGGCTTAGCCTTCCCTCTAGGGCACCCGGACGATCTTGTGCCGGATGTACTCCTCCCCGATTCGCAGGAGTCGGTCGAGCTCGTCGATCAGATCGCTGTCGGCCTTGAAGCCGGCCACTACGTAGTGCCCCTCTTTGAGGTGCTTGATCTCGTAGGCCAGCCGCCGGCGACCCCACTGATCGACCTTGGCCACCTCACCTCGGCCCTCGATGACCTTCGTGAACCTTTCGACCGCCTGCTGAATGGCGGCATCCTCCAGTCGAGGGTCGACGATGACCACAGCTTCGTAGTTGCGCATTTGATTCTCCTTCGGACTTCCGGCTTCCCGGAAGGCCCCGGCAGTAGGGGGCAGGATCGCTGCTGGTCGTCCGATCGTAACACGACTGGATAATGCGTCCATCGGCCCTAACTATAGGCAGGGGGTGTGACAGGGCCTCGAAGGGTCGGGAAGAAACCTAGGCGGGCTGGGAAGAAATTTCGACAGCACCGGGGGGCGCCGGGCGAGCAGGTAGCCCGGCGGGCGTTGTTCTGGCCGCTCGAAGCGACGCCCACAACAGGCCGGCAAGAGCGGCCGCCCTCACCCATACCGCTGCCTCGAAGGCGCCATACCAGCCGGGCGAGGGTTCGTCCATGACGGTGAAGTAGTAGAAGCCGGAGACGAAGACTCCGACATCAGCGGCCAGGTAGGCGATCACGAGGGGCCACGGGATGGCTAGCCAGGCCAGGAGAGGAGCCACCCAGAGGGCGTACTGGGGGGAGTGGACCTTGGAGGTGAGGAGAAACAAGCAGAGGATGCCGAGCCCGGCGGCCGCTACCGGGTACCCCTCCGGTTCGCGGCGGCGCCCCCACCCATGCAAGAGAATTGCGGCGCTTCCTAACGCAAACAACACGAGGCTTGCCAGGCTGACGAAGTCCCGGTAACCGGGTTGGCCTGGCTCCCAAAACGATGCCGGATAGGCCTTGCGGCCGTACTTCGCCAGCCAGTACCAGACCGTTCCGAAATCCGGATACCTTTCTGCATG
>JALZBO010000043.1 GCA_030863545.1 Actinomycetota bacterium | reverse complement strand
TTCATCATTCCTCGCCTTTCAGCTCTTCCTTTCGGGGCTGCCTGCTGCGGTTGGCCCGCAGCCGCTCGCATCGCCGGCGGTCGGAGATGGCTTTGCGACGCTTTCCGGAGCCTCCGCAGCTCCGCCTTCACCACTCTCGTCGGGTTCGGGGGAGGGAGTTTGGCTGCCCGGCGGACACGTGTTCTGCCGGGGGCTGGACCCACTCGACCCGCTCCCGGATGTGCCTGCCGATCCAGTGGCCCCCTTGCTGTCCGATCCGGCCTGACCACTTTCTCCTTGGGGAGCGCTACCGGCAGCGCCCGGAGCTCCACTCGCCGCGCTCCCGCCTGCGCTTCCCACCTCCCCGCCAGCCTTGGCGGGGGACGTTGCTTCGACCGCTCGCTTGTTTGAAGCCTCGTCGTTACCGCTAGGGGCGGCCGGGTTGTTAGCGGCCTTGTCACCCGACCTGCCCGGCCCTTGGTCGCCGGTCACCCCGATGCTCCAGTCCCCGGCCCTGTCGCCGAATCCGAACCGGCCACCCAGCCCCTTCGTGAAGCCGACCCCGCCGACCATTGCAAGGACGAGGGTGGCACCGACCGCGGCGACGGCCGCGGTCCGAATCTTGGACCGGCGGCGCCGCCTCGCGGTGAGCCGCTCGAAGCGGGCTCGGGCCTGGGCCGTCCGCGGGTCGAAGGCAGCCGCTTGTTTAAGGCCCTCTCGCAGACGCCGCTCGAGGGGATCAGACATCTTCTTCCTCCTTTTGAAGGTGTTGCGCCAATCTGGCGCGCGCCTTCGCAAGCTGCGACTTGACCGTTCCCGGAGAGCACCGCAAAAGACGGGCGATCTCGCTCTCCGAGAGGTCCTCGTAGTAGCGAAGGACTACAGCTGCACGCTGCCGGTGAGGGAGCTGCTGGATGGCATGCCAGACCACGAGGTCGCCCTCTATGTCCGCCGGGCGATTCGGCGAGGAGGGCTGCCAGGCTGCAGCCTGCTGCCGCTCCTTGCCTCGCTGTCGCCTGAAACGCGTCCGTGAGAGGTTGACCACCGCCCTGCGCAGGTAAGCGTCGGAGCGGTCGAGATCGCGTATGCGATGCCACGAAGCAAAGGTGCGAACGAAAGCTTCCATCACGATCTCCTCGGCATCGCCAATGTCCCCCACGATCAAGTAGGCGAGACGGCAGAGCCCTGGGTAGTGCATCTCGAACAGATCGCCGATGCGCTGGTCCCGGTCCAAGCTTTCCGACATCCAGGGACCGCTGACTTTCTGCTCCGCCACCGCCATGTCTCCCTAGACTCGTGAAGGCACCCGACGGTTGCCTTGCTGTCGAAGAATTCTTCCGAGATACAAAGGCCGGCCCGACTTTCCGATTCAGCCCTGTGCGCCGGGGATCGGCCACCGTTGCGTACGAAATCGCTTCTACCCATCTTGCCCCGCCACCGGATGTCGTCCAGCCCGTCTTCAGTTGGGCGACGCAACCATCTATCGGCTAGGTTTCCGCTTGGACTTCAAGCTGCCACTCGGATGGATTGAAGGAGGCGAGATGGATCACAAGCGCTACATTGCCGAAGAGGTCGTCGAGGACTACGCGGACGGTGTCATCTCGCGGCGGGAAGCGTTACGGCGCCTGGTCCTCGTCGGGTTGACGGTAACCTCGTCGGCGGCCCTTCTGGCTGCCTGCGAGCGCCAGGAGGCGCAACGCCGGGCCGGCGCGACTCCCACTGCCCAGGCCACCTCCCCCACGGTGTCCCCACAGCCTTCGCCTGCCCGAGCGTTGCCGACCGAGCCCATCACGTTTCCGGGGCCTGCAGGCAACGTTCAGGGAGCGTGGGCGAAGGCGGCCCCTGCCAGGGGAGGGGTTTTGGTGATTCACGAGAACCGGGGGCTGAACGACCACATACGTTCGGTCGCGGGTCGGCTCGCCGCCGAGGGGTATTCCTCCCTCGCCGTCGACCTTTTGTCGCATGAAGGGGGCACGGCCTCGCTCGGGGACCCGGCCAACGCGATGGCCGCGCTGACAAGGACCGCTCCCGAGCGGTTCATCGGGGACATGAGGGCGGCTCTCGACGAGATTGGCCGGCGGGAAGCGAACGCGAAGCTCGGGATCGTCGGGTTTTGCTTTGGGGGAATGCAGGTCTGGAACCTGCTGAACGCGGGCGAGCCGAGGCTTGCGGCAGCCGTCCCGTTTTACGGACCCGCTCCGGAGAATCCCGACTTCAGCCGGTCGAGGGCCGCCGTGCTGGCGGTCTACGCCGAGCTCGATCAAAGGGTCAACGCGACGCGAGACCGAGCCGTTGCAGCCCTCCAGAGAGCAGGCCTCACCCATGAGGTCATCACCTATCCCGGCGCGGACCATGCGTTCTTTAACGACACCGGCCCTCGCTACAACGCACAGGCGGCCTCCGAGGCATACAGGGCGATGCTCGACTGGTTCGGCCGACACCTCGCCTGATCGACCGTCAGGCGTCAGGGCGCGCACCTCTTTCGAAGATTGCCGCTAGATGAGCCCCCCAGCAGTAGCAGGGGGCATGCAGGAGTGTGGGGATATCATTGAGCTGTGAAGCAGCTGCGACGGTCCCGCAAGAACCGAATGATCGCCGGGGTCTGCGGCGGGATTGCCGAGTGGCAGGGCTGGGACCCGACGGCTGTAAGAGTCGTCTTCGTGCTCGTATCGCTCTTTTCGGCGGCGTTTCCGGGGATTTTCGTCTACCTGATCCTGTGGCTGGTCATCCCGGAGGAGGGCAAGGAGTAAGCGCCGCCAAGGCGAACGGCTAGACTTGTCTACGGCCCGGTTTGGCTACCCGACACCAATCCCAGCCCCCTTAGCTCAGTCGGCAGAGCGACGCCATGGTAAGGCGTAGGTCCGCGGTTCGATTCCGCGAGGGGGCTCCGGCCGAACAGGGATAATTGGTAACCTAAGGCGGCGTAGCTCAGAGGCAGAGCAAGCGGCTCATAATCGCTGTGTCGGCGGTTCGATTCCGCCCGCCGCTACGGATTGTTACTTTTCTTACTCTCCGCGAGCTAACTTGGTTGAGGGTAGGCTCTTAGTGTCACCCTCAACTCTTAGACCGATATAAGGCTCTTTGGGGGGCCGGAAGGGAACTGGGCATGGCAAAGGCAAAGTTTGAGCGGACTAAGCCGCATCTGAATATCGGGACGATCGGGCACATCGACCACGGCAAGACAACGCTCACGGCAGCCATTACCAAGATCCTGACCGACAAGGGTTTTGGCAACTTCTTCACGCCTTTCGATCAAATCGACAAGGCTCCCGAAGAGAAGGCGCGGGGCATCACCATCACAATCGCTCATGTCGAGTACGAGACCGCGAAGAGGCATTACGCCCACGTGGACTGCCCCGGCCACGCCGACTACATCAAGAACATGATCACCGGCGCCGCCCAGATGGATGGAGCGATCCTCGTCGTCTCCGCCGCCGATGGCCCCATGCCCCAGACGCGGGAGCACGTGCTTCTGGCGCGGCAGGTCGGTGTGCCCTACATCGTCGTGGCGATGAACAAGGTCGACATGGTCGACGACCCCGAGATCCTCGACCTCGTCGAGCTCGAGGTGCGTGAGCTCTTGAACTCGTACGAGTTCCCCGGCGATGACGTGCCCGTGGTCCGGGTTTCGGCGCTCAAGGCTCTCGAGGGCGACCCGGCGGCAGCCGACCAAATCATGGAGCTCATGGACGCGGTCGACAACTCGATCCCTGAGCCGGTGCGCGACATCGACAAGCCCTTCCTCATGCCGATCGAGGATGTCTTCTCGATAACCGGAAGGGGGACGGTGGTCACCGGACGGGTCGAGCGCGGCAAGATCAAGGTCGGGGATTCCGTTGAGATCGTGGGCATCCGTGAGAAGACGCGCCAGACGGTGTGTACGGGAGTGGAGATGTTCCGCAAGCTCCTCGACTCCGGGCAGGCGGGCGATAACATCGGCGTCCTCCTGCGAGGCATCGACAAGAACGAGGTCGAGCGCGGTCAGGTTCTGGCCGCCCCCGGCTCGATCACGCCCCACACCGAGTTTGAAGCTCAGGTATACGTGCTCGGCAAAGACGAAGGAGGGCGTCACACCCCGTTCTTCAACAACTATCGCCCGCAGTTCTACTTCCGGACCACCGACGTAACCGGAAAGGTGAACCTGCCAGAGGGCGTCGAGATGGTGATGCCCGGAGACAACACCACGATGAAGGTAGAGCTCATCCAGCCGATCGCCATGGACGAAGGCCTTCAGTTCGCCATTCGGGAAGGCGGGCGGACCGTCGGTGCCGGTCGTGTGACCAAGATCGAGAAGTAAGGATTCGCCTTGGCCTCGGACAAGCGCCCCCACGTCATCCTGGCTTGTGGGCAGTGCAAGCGCCGCAACTACATAACGACCAAGAATCGTCAGAAGCAGACGAACCGGCTGGAGCTCAAGAAGTACTGCCGGTGGTGCAGGACGAGAACACCTCATCGCGAGACTCGCTAGCCCTCATTCGGGCTAACCGCCACTCTCCGGTCCGGGATCTCGAGCAGGGTCCTAAAGCCGCGGCGTAACGTTTTTTCCGCCCAGCACGTCGAACCATTGCTCAAAGGAGTTTCTTGGAGGTTCCGTCCAGCGTCATCGAGCGTTGCAAGCAAGGTGATCAGGACGCATTCGAGGAACTGATCAGGCTGACGCACCGGGCGGTTTACTCGCTGGCGTTGAGGTTGGTCGGGGATCCTGAGGATGCGGCCGACATCACTCAGGAGACCTACCTGAAGCTGCTTAGGGTGATAAGGCAATTCAGAGGAGAGGCGAAGTTCTCCACGTGGCTCTACAGGGTGGCGTCGTCGGTGGCGATATCAACACTTAGAAGGAAGTCCCGTCGACGGATGGACCTTTCCCTCGACGCAGATGAGCTTGATCCCGTCTCAGCAGCACCATCGGCTGATCCGGCGCTCGCGACGGAGCGCCAGCTGCTCAAGGAACGGTTGGACCGCGCCCTACAGATGTTGCCGGCGAGCTATCGCGTGGTCGCCGTTATGAAGGACGTCTACGGGCTGAGCTTCGAGGAGATCGCCGAGCAGCTGCACATAACCGAGGGGACTGCTCGCGTGAGGCTCCACCGGGCGCGCCGGCGCCTGCGGGAGCTGCTGGGTGGCGAGGCGGCGTAGTATCTAGATTGGAGCGGCAGATGCAGTGCAGTGAACTCGAGCAATACCTCATAGCTCATCACGATGTCCTGATGCTCGACTTGCCCCCGGAGGTGAGGGAGCATCTGGAGGCCTGCCCCAGGTGCCGCTTGGAGTTCGAGCACAACCGGAAGATCGCCGCCGAGCTCGCCGGCCTCGCCGACGTCGAGCTGGAACCTCCCATCTGGCTCTTGGGCACCGTTACCGAGACGACCATCGACCACCTTCGGCGGAGGCAGGCGATAAGAGCAACCGGCAAGCAGCTCGCACGGCCGCGGGTTTTGGCGGGAGGCGCCCTGCTGATCGCCGGCTTGGCGGGCGCTTTGCTGGTGCGTGGGCGAGTTCGGCGAAGCCGCGAGTCGCCGCGACCGGCGATTGCGGCGTAGCTCTCCCCGGCCTCCGTAACGTTCCAACCACACCGCACGTCTAAGTACTCGTAATGGTCGGGAACCGCCTCGGCCGCCGGTCGAGGCGAAACCGAGCTAGCAGGAGGACTTGGATGGAGATTCTCACAGCGGTGGTAGTCGGTGTCGTAGCCGGCATCCTCATGAAGGCCGTATTCCTCAAGGAGTCGAGCCTTGCCTGGGATGCGGCCCTGGGTGCGGTGGGCGGCGTCGTCGCCTACTTCCTCTCGACATCGCTTTCGGCAACCGTCTACGGGTACGTGGCGCTGGCCGGAGTAGCTCTGGCGATCGCCGGCCTGCTGTACGGTTTGACTGGCCGCTTCGGCAAGACCGTTTAGTACACGCAGGACAAGCTGGAAAGGGGGCGCCTCAAAGCGCCCCCTTTTCGCTTTTGCAAAGACTCTTGCGCAAGGGAATGCACGCGGTCACGGCGCATCCCAGAGGCAGAGGCCGCTAGAGGTAAAGATGGGGCGATAACCTATACTTACCCGGTTAACAGCGGGCACTTCTGAAGATCACCATAGGCCCGTGGCTCAATTGGCAGAGCACCGGTCTCCAAAACCGGGGGTTGGGGGTTCAAGTCCCTCCGGGCCTGCCAGGTTCCCGGATCCCAAGGTCGAAAGTAGCAAGCATGGCAAGCAAGCGTGAGAAGCAAGGGGAGCAGTCGGTGCTCCAAGCCGACCAGCGTCAAAAACGGTCCAATAACCAGTCGAAGCGGGCGGCGTCCCAGGCAAAAGCGGCAAAGCGGTCCGGAACGGCGAACTCTCAGTCGGAGAAGTCTTCGCCGAAGGGTGAAGCGAAGGGGCGCGGACAGAGCTCGGCGAAGGACACGGCCAAGACGTCGGGCAAGGCTTCCCCGAAGACCGCCGAGATGTCAGCCGGCGGAGTCAACCGCGAGATGAAGCGGATGATGAAACGGAGGGAGGGTGCGGCCGACCGCCTTCGCCGACCTACAGCACCTCAGCGAGGGAAGCGATCCAAGCCCCTCACCTTCATCAAGGAGGTGCGCGGCGAGCTCGGCCGCGTCGCTTGGCCGACCCGTCAGGAGACCCTTACCTATACGCTGGTGGTAATCGTGACGGTGGCTTTCTTCATGATCGTCATAGGTGCCATTGATTACGTAGCCCTAAAGGGGGTCCTTTTTCTTATCGGCCAGGGAGGCAGATAGATGGCTCAGAAGCAGGTGACCGAACGGAGCAACGCCGCTCCCGGCCCAAATCGCGACGCTTCGGAGGAAGAGGCTCTCGCGGGTGATCTGAGCACGGAAGGTGCCGATGCAGCCACAGACTCCGCCCCGGATGGCTCGTCCTCTCTAGAGGGCCTCGAGTCGGAGGAGCTGTCACCTACGGAGCGTCCGGGCGACTGGTTCGTGGTCCACACCTACGCTGGTTACGAGAACAAGGTCAAGGAAAGCATCCTCACGCGCATCAGGTCGATGAACATGGAGGACAAGATCTTCGAGGTCGTCATTCCCATGGAAGACGTGATGGAGTTCAAGGGGGGGAAGAAGCAGGTCGTCCAGAAGAAGGTCTTCCCCGGCTACCTCCTGGTCAGGATGTACCTGGAGGATGACTCTTGGTACGTCGTACGCAATACGCCGGGCGTGACCGGCTTTGTCGGATCCGGCGCCAAGCCCATTCCCCTGGCTCCGCGCGAAGTGGAGAAGATCCTGCGGGTGAAGCCCGTTGAGAAGCTGAAGCCTCGGCTCGAGTTCGAGGAGGGAGAGAGCGTGCGAGTCGTAACGGAGCCCTTCTCGAACTTCACGGGCACGATCTCAGAGATCAACGTGGACCAGTCGAAGCTGAAGGTTCTCGTGAACGTCTTCGGGCGAGAAACCCCCGTGGAGCTTTCGTTCGAGCAGGTCGCTAAGCTCTAAGGAAAAGGATTCAAATGGCGAAGAAGAAGAAGGTCGCGTCTGTCGTAAAGCTGCAGCTGCCCGCCGGGCAGGCAACGCCGGCGCCGCCGGTCGGAACTGCGCTTGGCCCTACGGGCATCGCGATCATGGACTTTTGCCGGGCCTACAACGAGAAGACGGCGGCTCAGCAGGGAACCATCATTCCTGTGGTCGTCACGATCTACGACGACCGCACGTTCGACTTCGTCTTGAAGTCTCCCCCGGCTGCGACGCTCCTCAAGCAGGCGGCGAACACTGAGAAGGGCTCGGCAGAGCCGCATCGCGTCAAGGTCGGCACCGTGACGAGGGAGCAGCTGCGCGAGATCGCCCAGACGAAGATGGCCGACCTAAACGCCGTCGATATCGACCAGGCCGCCAAGATCATCGAGGGAACCGCGCGCTCGATGGGGATAAACGTCGCCTGAGGGGGCCCTCGCTTTTTACGCAGTACTGAAAGAGCCGTGGCGCGGGTTGCGGCACGAACGTGGCAGGAGAGGTCGGGAATGAGCAGCAGGGGAAAGCGGTACAACGAGGCACTCTCGAGCTTCGACAGATCGAGGCTCTATCCCCCCGCAGAGGCGTTGGAGCTAGCCAAGCAGCTGGCCGGGGCGAAGTTCGACGAGACGATCGAGTTGAACATGCGGCTCGCGCTCGACGTACGCAAGGCCGATCAGCAGATTCGTGGGACTCTGACTCTGCCAAAGGGCACCGGGAAGCAGGTCCGCGTCATTGTCTTTGCACAGGGCGACAAGGCTAGAGAGGCGTCGGAGGCGGGGGCAGATGTCGTTGGCGACAAGGATCTCGCGGAGCGCATCGAAAAGGGCTGGACCGACTTCGACGTAGCCATCGCCACCCCGGACATGATGCCGGTGGTGGGCAAGCTCGGGAAGATCCTCGGGCCCCGGGGCCTGATGCCGAACCCCAAGTCGGGGACGGTGACCAACGATGTCGGGAGGACGGTGGCCGATTTTAAGGGCGGGAAGATCACCTACAGAACCGATCGCCAGGCCAACGTGCACACCGTGATCGGGAAGGCGTCGTTCCCGGTCGAGGACCTCGCCGAGAACTACCTGACGGTCGTCGACGAGGTGATACGCGCGAAGCCCGCCGCCGCGAAGGGCAAGTATCTGAAGTCTCTTGCGGTCTCCCCGACGATGGGTCCCGGCGTACGCATAGATCCCAACTCGGCTCGCCGGCTTGAGCTCGCGACGACGGGAGCCGAAAGGTAGCGACCTGGGGCGGCGCCGGCCAGGCGATGCTATCCTGGCGAAGCCGAAGAAAGCAGGTCGCGTCAGCCTTAAGCTCCCAAGGGAGGCCTGCCCAGGCGAACAGCATCTTGTCTCACCGACGATCTGTCGCCACGCGGCAGGTCGTTTCTTGTTTTACAGGTAAGACACGACAGCCAAGACGAAAGGGGATCGGAGGCCGTGCCCAAGCCACAAAAAGTGGAGGCGGTGCAAAGGCTAAAGGAAGACTTCGAGTCGAGTGAGGGCGCGTTGCTGGCTGAGTTCACGGGCCTAAAGGTCGGCGAGATGATGCAGCTTCGCCGGAGGCTGGCAGAAAACGGCGCGAAGTTCGCGGTCGTCAAGAACACGCTCGGGCGGATTGCTGCGTCGGAGGCGAAGATGGGGGACCTCGTCCCCCTGCTTACCGGATCCACCGCTATTGCCTTCATCAAGGGCGACGCGGTCCTGGCCGCCAGGGGCCTGGAAGAGATGGCGCGTAAGTTCCCGGCACTTGTGGTCAAGGGTGGGATGCTCAGCGGACGGGTTCTCGACGCCGAGCAGGCGAAGGCCCTGGCCCAGATCGAGTCGCGCGAGGTGCTTCTGGCCCAGCTGGCGGGGGCGCTCCAAGCACCGCTCCAGCAACTTGCGTATCTGTTGAACGCGCCCTTGAGCGGGCTCGGTACCGCCCTGTTTGCGCACATGGAGAAGCTGAGGGAGCAGCAGGGCGACGCAGCGCCGGCATAGTGCGATCCCCCCGTGGGGAACAGAAGGCTCGAGGGCGCCGGGCAGCAGGTCCCGTTAGAGATTTTTTGAGATCAGGAGGAGAAGCAGATGGCTAAGGTGTCGGCAACAGAGCTGCTCGACGCGATCAGTGAGATGACCGTGCTCGAGCTCTCGGAGTTCGTAAAGTCGTTCGAGGAGAGGTTCGGCGTGACGGCAGCCGCTCCCGCGGCGGTAGCAGCCCCGGCAGCTTCCGGAGGGGGAGCTGCGGCACCCGCCGTCGAGGCCGAGGAGCAGGACGAGTTCGACGTCGTCCTGACGGCCGTTGGAGACAAGAAGATCCAGGTGATCAAAGAGGTCCGAGCTCTTACGAGCCTCGGCCTGAAGGAGGCCAAGGACCTGGTCGAGGCGGCTCCAAAGCCGGTCCTCGAGAAGGTGAACAAGGAGGCCGCAGAGAAGGCCAAGGCGCAGCTGGAGGGCGCGGGCGCCACGGTCGACCTCAAATAGCGACCAAGGCACCAGGGACGAGCGGGGGGAGAGCCTCCCCGCTTCCCGCCGCACGCGGCCCCGAGAGGGGGTGGTTCTGATGCCGCCGGTTCTCCTGCTCTCCGATGGCGACGTGAGGTCGCTACTGAGCCCCGGCGAGGCCGTCGACGCCGTAGAGAAGGGCTTTCTCGACTTTGCACGGGGAATCGCGAAGATGCCGGCAAAGCTCTACCTCGACTTCCCGGAGCACTCGGGCGATTTGAGGATCATGCCTGCCTCGGCGGGGACCGAGTTCGCGGGTGTGAAGCTCGTCAACTCTCACGAGCACAACCCGGTCCGAGGGCTGCCCGCGGTTGTCGGCACCTATGTCCTTTTCTCGCAGGAGACCGGGATGCCGTTGTGCATCATGGGGGCCACGGCGCTAACCGCCGTTCGGACGGGAGCCGCATCCGGCGTCGCCTGCAAATACCTGGCGCGGCCGGAGTCGAACATCCTCGGACTGGTTGGGTCGGGAGTGCAAGCCGCGTTCCAGCTCCGTTCTATCGTCTCCGTGCTGGGGCTCGAGCGAGTGCTGGTTTGGGCCCCGGAACGAGACGCTGCAAGGCGGGACTCCTTCATCGAGGAGATGGCTCGGGAATTCCCCCAGCTGGATCTCGTGAAGGCCGCTCAGGTCGGGGAAGCTGCCAACGCAGACGTCGTCTCGACCACGACCCCTTCGAGGGCGCCGCTGCTTCATCGGGATTGGGTTGGCCCCGGAACCCACATCAACGCCGTGGGCGCCGACGGTCCGGGCAAGCAGGAGCTAGATCCCGAGATCTTGAAGGTGGCCAGGGTCATCGTCGACGAATGGCATCAGGCTCTGAACGGGGGCGAGGTCAACGTGCCGATCAGGGACGGAGCCATCATCGAGTCCGACATTGCCGGGACGCTGGCAGACGTGGTGAGCGGGAGGGTCTCGGGGCGAACCTCGGAGAGCGAGATCACGGTGTTCGACTCTACTGGCCTCGCGATCCAGGACATCGCGGTCGCCACGGTCGTCTACCAGCGGGCCCTCGAGCAGGGTCTTGGCTCCCGGATTGACCTTTAGGCTGACCTCGAGAAGCTTGACAGATAGCTTGGCTCGACCCTAATCTTTCAAGTCTGAAATCGAATATGCGTCCGGCGGGAAAGTCTTCCTTTTGTCGTTGACACCGCCGGTTCTTTCTGCTACTCTACTCGTTCCGAATGCCTAACTTCCTGGCGATCGTTCGCGCCATCAGTCCTTTATCAGCCTTTAAAGGAGGAGTGCCGCTTTGGCGACCAATTCCGCCTCGCGTGAGCGTGTCTCATTTGCCCGATTCCCCGAGATCCAACAACTTCCCGACCTCATCGCCGTACAGCGAGAGTCTTTTAACTGGTTTCTGACTGAAGGTCTCAAGGAGACCTTCCAAGACGTTTCGCCAATCGAAGACTTCACCGGAAACCTTCAGCTCGAGTTCGCCGACTACCGCTTCGAGGACGTCAAGCACTCCGTCGAGGAGTGCAAAGAAAAGGACATGACGTACGCGGCGTCGCTGTTCGTGACCAGCCGGTTCATGAACAAGGAGACGGGCGAGATCAAGGAGCAGACGGTCTTCATGGGGGACTTCCCGATGATGACCGACAAGGGCACGTTCGTGATCAACGGCACGGAGAGAGTTGTCGTGTCCCAGCTCGTCCGCTCCCCGGGCGTTTACTTCGATCGCGCGCTTGACAAGACGTCGGACCGAGAGATCTTCAGCGTGAAGGTCATCCCGGCGCGCGGCGCCTGGCTCGAGTTCGAGACCGACAAGAAGGACCTCGTCGCGGTCAGGATCGACCGGAAGCGCAAGCAGCACGTGTCGGTGCTGCTGAAGGCGATCGGGCTGACGAGTGCAGAGATCCTCGAGCTGTTCAATGCCGAATCCATCCGGGCGACTCTGGAGAAGGATCACATCCAGACCCAGGACGAGGCTTTGATGGACATCTACCGGAAGCTGAGGCCCGGAGAGCCCCCGACCCCGGAGTCCGCACGCACGCTTCTCGACAACCTCTTCTTCAATTGGAAGCGGTACGACCTCGCGAAGGTCGGTCGGTACAAGGTCGACAAGAAGCTCGGACCGGCCGAGCCGCGCTTTCAGCAGGTGCTCGAGCGCATTCACTCGGAGCTGGTCCAGCGCAACAAGCCCGGCAAGGAGAGCTTCGAGCAGGAGGCCTGGAAGGTTTTCTCTTCCATCTCAGATTCCGAGCGCGGCCCCCGCACCCCGAGCTACAAGTCGATCGTCACCTACGAGGACATCCTCAAGACCGTCGACCACCTCGTGCGGCTGCACCGGGGTGACGAAGGCTACGAGGTCGACGACATCGACCACTTCGGCAACCGCCGCATCCGCTCGGTCGGAGAGCTCATCCAGAATCAGGTCCGCATAGGCCTCTCCCGGATGGAGCGGGTCGTCCGCGAACGGATGACGACCCAGGATGTGGAGGCCATCACGCCGCAGACCTTGATCAACATCAGGCCGGTCGTGGCGAGCATCAAGGAGTTCTTCGGCACCTCTCAGCTGTCGCAGTTCATGGACCAGCACAACCCTCTGGCGGGGTTGACTCACAAGCGAAGGCTCTCGGCGCTCGGTCCCGGCGGCCTCTCCCGTGAGAGGGCCGGGTTCGAGGTCCGCGACGTGCATCCCAGCCACTACGGAAGGATGTGCCCCATCGAGACGCCGGAAGGGCCGAACATCGGCCTCATCGGCAGCCTTGCGACCTACGCGCGCATCAACGAGTTCGGCTTCATCGAGACGCCCTACCGCAGGGTCGAGGACGGCCGGGTGACCGACCGCGTCGACTACTTGACTGCCGACGAGGAGGACCGCCACGTCATCGCGCAGGCAAATGCTGCGCTCGATGCCGATGGCCGGTTCGCTGAGGATCGCGTCCTCGTGCGGCGCAAGGGAGGCGACGTCGACTTCGTGCACCCTGATGAGGTCGACTACATGGACGTCTCGCCCAAGCAGATAGTCTCGGTCGGAACGGCCCTCATTCCGTTCCTCGAGCACGACGACGCAAACCGCGCGCTCATGGGCGCCAACATGCAGAGGCAGGCCGTGCCCCTTCTCCGTCCCCAGGCACCCCTCATCGGGACGGGGCTCGAGGCCCGTGCCGCCATGGACGCCGGAGAGGTGATCCTTGCCGAGAAGTCCGGCACGGTTGAGGAGGTCAGCGCCGACTACCTAATCGTGCGGGAGGAGGACGGCAACCGCAGACGGTACCGGCTGGCCAAGTTCCATCGGTCGAACCAGGCCACTTGCATGAACCAGAAGCCGATCGTCGAGGAGGGGCATAAGGTCGTGGAAGGGCAGGTCCTGGCGGACGGGCCCTCGACCGACCAGGGCGAGCTTGCCCTGGGCAAGAACCTTCTCGTCGCGTTCATGCCTTGGAACGGCTACAACTTCGAGGACGCCATCATCCTCTCCGAGCGCCTGGTCCGGGACGATGTCCTCACCTCTATTCACATCGACGAGCACGAGGTGGACGCCCGGGACACGAAGCTCGGCGCCGAGGAGATCACGCGGGACATCCCCAACGTCGGCGAAGAGATCCTGAAGGACCTCGACGACAGGGGAATCATCCGGATCGGAGCAGAGGTTGGTCCTGGCGACGTGCTCGTCGGAAAGGTCACTCCGAAGGGTGAGACGGAGCTTACTCCCGAGGAGCGCCTGCTACGGGCGATCTTCGGGGAGAAGGCACGCGAGGTTCGGGACACCTCCCTCAAGGTCCCCCACGGCGAGAACGGAACGGTCATAGACGTCCGAGTTTTCAGCCGCGAGGACGGCGACGAGCTCCCCCCGGGGGTGAACCAGCTGGTCAAGGTGCAGGTTGCTCAGAAACGCAAGATCCAGGAGGGCGACAAGCTTGCCGGACGCCATGGGAACAAGGGCGTCATCTCCAAGATCCTGCCTCTCGAGGACATGCCTTTCCTCGAGGACGGGACTCCGGTCGACATCATCCTGAGCCCGCTCGGCGTTCCCTCCCGGATGAACCTCGGGCAGGTGCTGGAGACGCACCTCGGGTGGGCCGCGCACAACGGGTGGACGGGAAAGCTCACCGAGGGGTACCAGACGAACGGCGACAAGACGGTGTGGGTCTCCACCCCCGTCTTCGACGGCGCGCGCGAGGAAGACATCATGGACGCCCTGAGCTCGACCCTGGAGACTTTCAAGGACGGCAAGAGCCTCGTCGGCCCCGACGGCAAGGCCTGGCTCTACGATGGCCGGACGGGCCAGCGGTTTGATGCGAGGGTCGTGGTGGGCTACACGTACATCATGAAGCTGTCGCACCTGGTCGACGACAAGATCCACGCCCGGTCGACCGGCCCGTACTCGATGATCACCCAGCAGCCTCTTGGCGGAAAAGCGCAGTTCGGAGGCCAGAGGTTCGGGGAGATGGAGGTCTGGGCGCTGGAGGCCTACGGCGCGGCGTACGCGCTGCAGGAGCTCCTCACGATCAAGTCCGACGACATTCTCGGAAGGGTCAAGGTCTACGAGGCGATCGTGAAGGGCGAGAACATTCCGGAGCCCGGCATTCCGGAGTCGTTCAAGGTGCTGATCAAGGAGATGCAGTCCCTTTGCCTGAACGTCGAGGTCCTGTCGGCCGAGGGCAAAGAGATCGAGATGAAGGAAATCGACGAGGACGTCTACCGCACGGCCGAGGAGCTGGGCATAGATCTCTCGAGGAGAGAACCTGCCAGCGTCGACCTCGAGGCCTGAGTCGACGGTCTTGGATCAATTGATAATCGCGGTGCTATGGGAGGCCATGATTGCTTGATGTGACGTATTTCGACGAGCTGCGGATCGGTTTGGCAACGGCCGAGCAGATCCGGATGTGGTCGAACGGCGAGGTTAAGAAGCCGGAGACGATCAACTACCGGACCCTCAAGCCGGAGAAGGATGGGCTCTTCTGCGAGCGGATCTTCGGTCCGACCAAGGACTGGGAGTGCTACTGCGGAAAGTACAAGCGCGTCCGCTTCAAGGGCATCATCTGCGAGCGCTGCGGGGTGGAGGTCACCAGGCAGAAGGTCCGCCGGGAGCGGATGGGCCATATCGAGCTTGCTGCCCCCGTCACCCACATCTGGTACTTCAAAGGAGTCCCGTCGCGTCTTGGCTACCTGCTCGACCTTGCGCCCAAGGACCTCGAGAAGGTCATCTACTTCGCCTCCTACCTCATCACCGCGGTCGACGACGCGAAGAGAACCCGCGATCTTGCAGGCCTAGAGACGGGCATGCGGAAAGACATCGACGCGGTTGCCGAGGACGCCTCGCGGCGCCGCAAGGAGGTCGAAGGCAGGCTCGAGAACGCCCTGGCCGAGCTCGAGCGCAAGGGCGCCAAGGCCGCAGAGGTGAACAAGGTCCGCAACGAGTACAACAAGCAGCTGAAGGAGATCAACTCTCGCGCAGAGCGGGAGACGGAGCTGCTCGAGACGACCTGGGAGACCTTCCGGAACCTCGTTCCGCGCCAGCTGGTCGACAACGAGACCATCTGGAGGGAGCTGCGCGACCGCTTTGGCGACTACTTCCGGGGAGGGATGGGGGCCGAGGCAATCAAGGAGCTCATCCAGTCCCTCAACCTCAGGGAAGAGCAGGAGACGCTGCAAGAGGTCGTCGCAACGGGCAAGGGCCAGAAGAAGGCCCGCGCCGTCAAGCGGTTGAAGGTCATCGCGCCTTTTACCCAGGAGGGGCCGAAGAACTCGCCCATGGGGATGGTCCTCGACGCGGTCCCCGTCATCCCTCCCGAGCTGCGGCCGATGGTCCAGCTCGATGGGGGCCGGTTTGCCACGAGCGACCTCAACGATCTGTACCGCCGGGTTATCAACCGGAACAACCGCCTCAAGAGGCTGCTCGACCTGGGGGCTCCGGAGATCATCGTCAACAACGAGAAGCGGATGCTGCAGGAAGCGGTCGACGCCCTCTTCGACAACGGCCGGCGCGGCCGGCCCGTCACGGGACCCGGAAACCGGCCCCTCAAGTCGCTCTCCGACATGCTGAAGGGAAAGCAGGGACGGTTCCGTCAGAACCTGCTCGGCAAGCGCGTCGATTACTCGGGGCGTTCGGTCATCGTCATCGGCCCCGAGCTCAAGCTTCACCAGTGCGGTCTGCCGAAGCAGATGGCGTTGGAGCTGTTCAAGCCGTTCGTCATGAAGCGGCTGGTGGACCTGGGCCAGGCCCAGAACATCAAGAGTGCCAAGCGGATGGTCGAGCGTGCGCGTCCCGTGGTGTGGGACGTGCTGGAGGAGGTCATCTACGACCACCCCGTCATGCTGAACCGGGCGCCGACGCTACACCGGCTCGGCATCCAGGCCTTCGAGCCGATCCTCGTCGAGGGCAAGGCAATCCGGATCCACCCGCTCGTCTGCACGGCGTTCAACGCCGACTTCGACGGGGACCAGATGGCGGTTCACGTGCCGCTGTCCGCCGAAGCGCAGGCCGAGGCGCGCCTGCTGATGCTCTCGACCCACAACATCCTGTCGCCGGCGCACGGGACACCGATCGTCACGCCCACCCGGGACATGATCCTCGGCACCTACTACCTCACCCTCGAGCGGGAGGGACAGAAGGGCGAAGGAAAGATCTTCAGCTCGCCGGAGGAGGCCCGGATGGCCTACGACTTCGACGAGGTCGCGCTTCACGCATCGATAAAGGTGCGCCTGCCCGAGCAGAACTTAGGCGACATGACTCCGGAGGGCAACGGCGGTGGCCGCATCGTCCAAACCACTCCGGGACGGCTGATCTTCAACGACGTTCTGCCTCGCGACTACCCGTATCAGAACAGGGTCGTCGGCCAGCGCGAGCTTGCCCTGATCATAGAGGAGTGCGCTGAGCGGTACGGCAAGGTCGAGATCTCGAAGATCCTCGACGGGATCAAGGCCCTGGGGTTCCACTACTCCACGACGGCCGGAATCACCTTCGGCCTCACGGACATCGTCCAGGTGCCGAACAAGCCGAAGATCCTTGGGGACTACGAGGAGATGGCCTCCAAGGTCGAGCAGCAGTACCGCCGTGGCATCATCACCGACGACGAGCGCCGGCAGGAGCTCATCGAGATCTGGACCAAGGCGACCGACGAGGTCTCGGCCGACATGGACACGGCGTTCCAGACCGAGGAGCTCAACCCGATCTACATCATGTGGAAGTCGGGAGCTCGTGGAAACAAGGGAAACATCAGCCAGCTGGCCGGCATGCGGGGGCTCATGGCGAACCCGAGGGGTGAGATCATCCCCCGCCCGATCAAAGCGAACTTCCGCGAGGGGCTCTCGGTGCTCGAGTACTTCATCTCCACTCACGGGGCCCGAAAAGGCCTTGCGGACACGGCGCTGCGCACGGCCGACTCGGGCTACCTGACGCGACGTCTGGTGGACGTCGCCCAGGAGATTATCGTCAGGGAGGAGGACTGCGGCACCGAGAAGGGCATCGATGTCCCGGTCACTGTTGAGACCGGCAGGGGCCGCGTTGAAGCGCCAAACATCGAGACGAGCCTTTTTGGAAGGGTCGCGCTCCAGGATCACGTCGAGAACGGGCAGATCCTGCTGAAGGCCGGAGAGCTCATCGACCGCCCGAAGGAGCGGCAGCTGGTCGCCGCGGGAGTGGACTCCGTAAGGATGCGTTCGGTCCTCACATGCGAGTCCAAGCACGGGGTCTGCCGCCTCTGCTACGGCCGGAACATGGCGACCGGAACCCTCGTCGACATCGGGGAGTCCGTCGGCATCGTCGCGGCACAGTCGATCGGAGAGCCCGGAACTCAGCTCACCATGCGTACCTTCCACACAGGAGGAGTTGCCGGAGAGGACATCACGCACGGCTTGCCTCGAGTCGTCGAGCTTTTCGAGGCCCGCACCCCGAAGGGGCGCGCCACGGTCGCGAAGATTGCGGGGCGAGTCGAAATCCACGACGAGGAGGCCAAGCGTGTCGTCAAGGTGATCGGGGACGACGGACGGGAGGAGCAGTATGCGGTTTCCCGCCGGCAAAGGCTCCAGGTGGATGAGGGAGACGTCGTGGAGCCGGGCGACCAGATAACGGAAGGCTCGATCGACCCGGACGACATCCTAGAGGTTGCAGGCATCCGGGCGGTTCAGCTGTACCTCGTGCGTGAGGTGCAGCAGGTCTACAAGAGCCAAGGAGTGCCGATCCACGACAAGCACATCGAGCTCATAGTCCGGCAGATGCTCCGCAAGGTGAGCGTCATCGAGCCCGGCGACACCGAGCTGCTGCCGGGCGACCTGGTGGAGCGGAAGGTCTTCCAGGCGATCAACGAAGAGGTGGCGGCGAAGGGAGGCGAGCCGGCTACCGCACGGCCGATCCTCATGGGAATCACCAAGAGCTCGCTGGCGACGGAGAGCTGGCTGTCGGCGGCGTCCTTCCAGGAGACCACGAGGGTTCTGACGGAGGCCGCAATCCGCGGCAAGTCGGACGCCCTGCTGGGACTCAAGGAGAACGTGATCATCGGCAAGCTCATCCCTGCGGGAACCGGCATGACGCGTTACCGTTCCGTAAAGGTCGTTCCTTCCGAGGAGGTCTCCGAGCTGCTGTTCATGCTTCGCAAGCAGGACGAGGAGCGAAGGGCGCAGGAGGAGGCCGAGGCCGCAGCGAGGGCCAAGTACTACGACCCGGACGAGGAGGAAGCCGAGGTCTTCTGACATCTTGGGGCCCAGGACTTAGGCGTCCTGGGCCCTGGGTTGACCACGTAGTGACTCGATGCTACGTTTAGTTGTTGTGCGCATGCCGCTTTGCGGCGCGTGCAGATCGCTTCTAACCCCGAGACCTCAAAGACCCACCTTTGGTGCGTCTGTCTCCAAGTTAAAGGACGGGTAGCAAGTGCCGACGATTCAACAGCTGGTGCGGAGGGGCCGCGAAGGCACCCGAACCAAGATGAAGACGCCGGCCCTCAAAGGGTCGCCTCAACGGCGCGGGGTCTGCACGGTCGTAAAGACGCAGACGCCGAAAAAGCCGAACTCGGCGCTCCGGAAGGTTGCCCGCGTGAGGCTGACCTCCGGCGTGGAGGTCAGCGCCTACGTTCCGGGGATCGGCCACAACCTGCAGGAGCACTCGATCGTGCTGGTGAGGGGGGGCCGGGTGAAGGATCTTCCAGGCTTCCGCTACAAGATCATCCGAGGGACCCTTGATGCAGCCGGTGTGCGGGGGAGAAAGCAGGCACGCAGCCGTTACGGGGCCAAGAAAGGCGCTGGCTAATGCCTCGCAAAGGTCCCGCAACTCGGCGGGAGACGGTCGGGGACCCCGTCTACCACAACCCCCTGGTGACCCAGATCATCAACCGCATCATGCTCCGCGGAAAGAAGTCGCTCGCCGAGAAGATCGTCTACGGGGCCCTGAAGATCGTCTCCGAGAAGACGGGGGGAGACCCGACCCAGACGCTGAGGAAGGCGATTGAGAACGTCCGCCCGCTCGTAGAGGTCCGATCGCGGCGCGTCGGAGGGGCTACCTACCAGGTTCCGGTCGAGGTCCCAACCAGACGCTCTACTACCCTGGCGGTGCGGTGGATCGTGAACTTTTCGCGCGCGAGGCGGGAGAAGACGATGGCTCTCAGGCTCGCGGGCGAGCTCATGGATGCGGCCAACGGCGCTGGCGCTTCCGTAAAGCGGCGTGAAGACCTCCACAAGATGGCGGAGGCGAACAAGGCTTTCGCGCACTACAGATGGTGACAACGACCATGAGCTTCGGCCTGGTCAAGGCGAAGCTCTAACGCTGGACTTTTTAGGAATTACAGGAGCGAAGGGTTTGGACGGAGGACGCCGGTCGACCATGCAGGCTTGAGGCATGCCTGTATCGGACGAACCGGCCGGATCTCCGGCCGTTTTTTGTTGATAGCGCAAGGAAGAGATGACCACCAAGACATTGGATAAGACCCAAGCAATTCAAACCCGCCAACGGGCGTCGGCCTTTCGCGAGTTTCCGCTGTCGCGGACGCGAAACATAGGGATCATGGCTCACATCGACGCGGGGAAGACCACGACCACGGAGCGAATCCTCTATTACACGGGCCGTACCTACAAGCTCGGGGAGGTCCACGACGGCGCCGCGGTCATGGATTGGATGATTCAGGAGCAGGAGCGCGGCATCACGATCACGTCGGCGGCGACCACCTGCAAGTGGAAGGACCACTGGATAAACATCATCGACACCCCGGGTCACGTCGACTTCACCGTCGAGGTCGAGCGCTCGCTGCGGGTCCTCGATGGAGCGGTGGCTGTCTTCGACGGGGTGGCGGGTGTCGAGCCGCAGACCGAGACCGTGTGGCGGCAGGCTGACCGGTTCCAAGTCCCGCGGATTTGCTTCGTGAACAAGATGGACCGGGCAGGAGCAGACTTCTTCATGACCGTCGAGATGGTCCGTGAACGCCTCGGCGGCCATCCCCTTCCGGTTCAGATACCTTGGGGCAAGGAGAGCGACTTCCGCGGCGTCATCGACCTGATCGAGATGAAGGGCCGGTACTGGACGACGGAGTCCGGCGAGCAGTGGGAGGACCGCGAGATTCCGCCGGAGCTCAAGGAAGAGGCCGAGCACTGGCGGCACGAGCTCTACGAGGCTTTGGCCGAGTTCGATGACGAGGTCATGGACGCGTACGTCCACGGCGGCGATCCCTCGCCCGCTCATCTGCGGTCGGCGCTCCGGAAGGCGACTCTTGCGGGAGACGCCCAGCCCGTCCTTTGTGGCTCGGCTTTCAAGAACAAGGGCGTTCAGCCCTTGCTGGACGCGATCGTTCATTACCTGCCCTCGCCGCTCGACATTCCCCCGGTCGTGGGAGAGAACCCGCGGACCGGCGAGGAGGTCGAGCGACGTCCGGACGACAGCGAGCCCTTCTGCGCCCTTGCTTTCAAGATCATGTCCGACCCTCACGTGGGGCGGATCACCTACATCAGGGTCTACTCGGGAACGCTGAGAAGCGGCGGCGCGCTCCTCAACTCGTCCCGCGACCGGAAAGAGCGAGCGGGCCGGATCCTGCAGATGCACGCAAACCACCGCGAGGACAAGCAGGCCGTGATGACCGGTGACATCGTTGCCGTGGTCGGGCTCCGCCACACCCTCACGGGCGATACCCTTTGCGACCCCGACCACCCGATTCGCCTCGAATCCCCGACCTTTGCCCAGCCCGTCATATCGATGGCTATCGAGCCGAAGACGAAGATGGACCAGGACAAGCTCGGTATGGCCCTTCAGCGGCTGAGCGAGGAGGACCCGACTTTCGTCATCCGAAACGACGAGGAGACCGGTCAGACGATCATCTCGGGCATGGGGGAGCTGCACCTCGAGGTCCTCGTCGACCGAATGATGCGCGAGTTCAAAGTCGACGCGAACGTCGGCCGCCCCCAGGTCGCTTACCGCGAGACGGTCACACGTCCCGTGCACAAGCACGTCACGAGGTACGTCAAGCAGACGGGCGGCAAGGGGCAGTACGGGCATGTGGAGATCGACCTGGAGCCGATGGGCCCCGGCGGTGGGTACGAGTTCGTCAACAAGATCAGGGGCGGATCGATCCCCGCTGAGTACATCCCGGCCGTGGACGACGGCATCCAGGAGGCGATGGCCTCCGGCGTGCTCGCAGGCTACCCGCTCGTGGACCTCAGGGTCACCCTCGTCGACGGCTCGTACCACGAGGTCGATTCCAGTGAGATGTCGTTCAAGATCACCGGCTCCATCGCCCTCAAGGAGGCTGCCGGGAAGGCTGGACCCGTGCTTCTCGAACCGATCATGGACGTCGAGGTGGTCACCCCCGAGCAGTTCATGGGGGACGTGCTCGGCGACCTGAACTCCCGGCGGGGGCGTATAGAGAAGATGGACAATCGCGGCAACACCCAGTTCATCCGGGCGCAGGTGCCGCTTTCGCAGATGTTCGGTTACGCGACCGACCTTAGGAGCGCGACTCAAGGACGCGCCACCTACACGATGCAGTTCCACTCTTATCAGCCCGTTCCGAAGAATCTCGCGGACGAGATTGTCCGCAAGGTGAGAGGGGAATGATGGCTGAGCCAGCGAATCCGAGTCTTTCCTTGTCTGCTCTGGTGACCGAGCGAAGCGAGGGAGTGTAGCCGTGGCCGGGCAGAAGATCCGTATAAAGCTCAAGGCTTATCACCACGAGGTGATCGATCAGAGCGCCCGGAAGATCGTCGACACTGTCACGCGCACCGGGGCGAGCGTCCATGGTCCCGTTCCCTTGCCTACCCGAATCGAGAAGTTCGCGGTCATCCGGTCTCCCTTCAAGGACAAGGACTCGCGCGAGCACTTCGAGATGCGCACGCACAAGAGGATCATCGACATCGTCGATCCCACCCCGAAGACGGTCGATTCGCTCATGCGGCTCGACCTTCCGGCGGGGGTCGACATCGAGATCAAGCTCTAGGGGAGCGATCTGGTGGCAAAGGTTACGAAGGGGATTCTGGGACGGAAGATGGGAATGACCCAGGTCTTCGATGAACAGTCGCGCGTCGTCCCCGTAACCGTCATACAGGCGGGCCCATGCCGGATCTCCAGCATCAAGACCTCGGAGAAGGACGGGTATACGGCGATTCAGCTGGCGTTCGACGAGGTACCCGAGCGCCGGCTGAGCAAGCCCGAGCTTGGACACCTGCGCAAGGCAGGAGTGCCGCCGGCCCGCCATCTTGCCGAGCTTCGCCTGAGCGACTTGGGGGACTTCAAGGTCGGACAGGAGATCAGGGCGGACATCTTCTCGAAAGGCGAGCGTGCCGACGTCGTCGGAATCTCGAAGGGAAAGGGGTTCGCCGGCGTCATGAAGCGCCACAACTTCGCCGGGAAGTCGGCGACCCACGGGACGGAGCGGAAGCACCGCTCCCCAGGTTCAATCGGAGCTTGTGCGACCCCTTCCCGAGTCTTCAAAGGTCTGCGAATGGCGGGGCACATGGGCCACGAGCGAGTGACCCAGCTCAACCTCGAGGTCGTCGACTCCGACCCGCAGAGGGACCTGCTGCTCGTCCGTGGCGCGGTGCCCGGGCCAAATGGAGGCGTCGTGCTCGTGCGCTCGTCGAACAGGGGGGCTGATCGTGGGGGTAGTTGAACCTGCCCGCGGGGCCGCCACCACCGGCGAGGCGATGAGAGCATCGCCGGAAGCCCGTGCCACCTCCTTCGACGCCCAGGGCAAACCGGACGAGAGCTTCGCGCTGCCCGATCACCTGTTTGCCGCTCCCGTGAACGTGCCCCTCATGCACGCGGTCGTCCGTGCGCAGCTCGCCGCCGCTCGATCCGGGAGTCACTCGACCAAGACTCGAGCCGAGGTCCGGGGAGGTGGGGCAAAGCCGTGGCGCCAGAAGGGGACTGGAAGGGCCCGCCATGGATCCATTCGCGAGCCGCAATGGGTCGGGGGCGGCATCGCTCATGGCCCCAAGCCCCGCGACTACGGGATGCGCATCAATAAGAAGGAGAAGGCGCTGGCGCTGGCGTCGGCCCTCACGACGCGAGCTCGGGACGGGAACGTCGTCGTCGTGGAGCTCCCCTCCTTCGACCGCCCCTCGACGCGATTGGCAAAAGAACTGCTCGACGGGTGGGGCGCTAATGGGAAGGTCCTGATCGTACTCGGCGACGACGAAGATCTGGCCGATGAGGTCTGGAAGTCGTTCCGCAACCTTCGAGAGGTGATGACGGTTCGCCGCCCAACCGCCGCGCTCGTCCTGAGCGCAGACACGATCGTTTTTACGAGGGAGGCTCTCGCGTCAATCTCGGGCGGGCCGGCGGCTTCCGCCGCAACCGGCGAAGGGGAGAGCGAACCAGGTTCCTCCGGCATCCAGGAGAAAGACGCGTCGTGACCACCGCTCGAGACGTCATCATCCGCCCGGTCGTCAGCGAAAAGTCCTACGGCCTGATCGACGCCAACAGCTATACGTTCATCGTCCGCCCCGACGCCAACAAGGTACAGATCCGCCAGGCGGTCGAAGAGATCTGGGGGGTCAAGGTGGTGGCTGTAAACACGATCAACCGGAAGGGGAAGGTCAAGACAAACCGCCTCACGAAGATGTCCTCGGGCAAGCGCGCCAACTCCAAGAGAGCTGTCGTCAAGCTGGCCGAGGGCGACAAGATCGAGCTGTTCGAGACGAGATAGCCATGGGGATTAGAAAAGCCAATCCAGTCACCCCGGGACGCAGGGGCATGACGCACTCCGATTTTGGCGAGATCACGCGTGACCGCCCCGAGCGGTCGCTTGTAAGGCCGCGTTCGAAGAAGGCGGGCCGCAACGTTCGTGGGCGCGTCACGGTCCGTCATCAGGGCGGCGGCCACAAGCGGCGGTACCGGATCATCGATTTTCGGAGGGACAAGGACGGCATCCCAGGGGTTATCGCAGAGATCGAGTACGACCCGAACCGGAGTTCTCGGATTGCTCTTGTCAACTACGCGGACGGCGAGAAGCGCTACATCTTGGCTCCCGCCAGAGCAAAGGTCGGAGACCGCCTCATGAGTGGGCCGGGAGCGGAGATCAGGCCGGGAAACACCCTCGCTCTCAAGAACATCCCCATCGGCACCATCGTCCACAACGTCGAGCTGAAGCCGGGTGGCGGCGGCAAGATCGCTCGCTCGGCCGGTTCGTCCGTCCAGCTCGTCGCAAAGGAAGGGGGCTCTGCTACTCTGAGACTGCCTTCCTCCGAGGTGCGCCAGGTTCCGGTCGAGTGCCGGGCAACCGTCGGGGAGGTCGGCAATCCGGAGCACGAGCTGATCCAGATAGGAAAGGCGGGACGTGCTCGGTGGAAGAACAAGCGCCCGTCCGTTCGCGGGGTTGCTATGAACCCCGTCGATCACCCCATGGGGGGCGGCGAGGGCAAAGCATCCGGCGGACGCCATCCCACTTCCCCTTGGGGGAAGACCGAGGGACGGACGCGCAGAGCTGGGAAGTACTCGCAGCGCGCGATCATCCGCCGCCGCGGAGGCAAGAGAGGTTAGGAGAGTAAGGTCTTGGCGAGATCGCTTAAGAAAGGTCCATTCGTGGACGAGCACCTGCTGCGTAAGGTCGACGAGCTGAACCGGCGGGGGGAGAAGCGCGTCATCAAGACGTGGTCCCGACGGTCGACTCTGATCCCCGACATGGTCGGACACACGATTGCCGTCCACGACGGCCGCAAGCACGTCCCCGTCTACGTGACCGAAGCGATGGTAGGCCACAAGCTGGGGGAGTTCGCCCCAACTCGTACGTTTCGCACCCATGGCCATCACACCGAGAAGAGCACGAGGCTGAAGTAGATGGCGAACGGAAGAACGAGGCCTCCGGGGACCTTCGTGGCGCGGGCCAGGTTCGTGCACATGAGCCCCTTCAAGGTGCGGGAGGTCATGGACATCATCCGCGGAAAGCCCATCGACGAGGCGCGCCGGATCCTTGCGTTCACGCCCAAGACCGCCAGCCGGACGATCTCCAAAGTCCTCGAGAGCGCCGTGGCAACGGCCGAGCACGATTATCAAGTTCCGCAGGATGAGCTCTACGTCAAGGGAGCATGGGCCGACGAGGGGATGACGATCAAGCGCTTCCGGCCCCGAGCGCAAGGCCGTGGGTACCGGATACGCAAGCGAACCTGCCATATCCACCTAGAGCTTGGCCGGCGCGTCCAGGTCGCCCCGCCACCGGCGCGTCCCGGCCGCCTTCGGACCGCACGCCGGCCCCAGGGGGCGGAGGAACGCGTCAGGAATGCCGCGGCCGCTTCGACTAGGGGCGGGAAGAGCGAACCTTCGGCCAAGGCCGCACCCGCGAAGAAAGGTAAGAGCTGATGGGCCAGAAGGTTCACCCATACGGGCTTCGGCTCGGGATCACGACCGATTGGAAGTCTCGCTGGTTCGCCGACGGGGCCCAGTACCGCGACTACGTCGAGCAGGACACGAAGATAAGGAAGTACCTGAAGGACCTCCTTCCGCATGCCGCCATCGGCAGAATCGAGATCGAACGCACGAGGGAGCGCGTCAGGGTAACGGTCCATACGGCGCGGCCGGGGATAGTGATCGGCCGGCGCGGAGCGCAGGCCGACGAGATCAGGGCGCACCTCGAGAAGATGGAAGGCGACGCGGCCCGAGCCCAGACGGGTAAGGACGTGAACGTCCAGGTAAACCTCGACATCGTAGAGGTCAAGTCGCCGGACCTCGATGCCCAGCTCCTCTCGCAAGCGATTGCAGAGCAGCTGTCCAGCCGGGTCTCGTTCCGCCGCGCAATGCGCAAGGCGGTCACCACCGCCATGAAGGCGGGGGCCCTCGGCGTCCGCGTCCAGACGTCGGGCCGCCTGGGGGGCTCCGAGATGTCGAGACGCGAGGGGTATCACGAGGGCAAGGTCCCGCTGCATACGTTGCGAGGCGATATCGACTTTGGCTTCTCCGAGGCAGCGACGGCTGCCGGCCAGATCGGCGTCAAGGTGTGGATCTACAAGGGAGAGGTCGTCGTGAACAGGGAGTCAGCTGCGCGGCGAGCGAAGGCGCAGTCTCCGAGCCAAGCATCGTCCGCTGCGCAGAGAGCCGAAGCCACCACCGCGACGGAGAGTGCCTAGATGCTGATGCCCAAGCGGATCCGCCACCGTAAACAGCACCGGGGCAAGCGAAGGGGGATTGCCAAGGGCGGCACGCAAGTGCACTTTGGGGACTTCGGGTTGCAGGCCCTCGAGCCGGCGTGGATCACGAACCGGCAGATCGAGGCTGCTCGGGTCGCCATCACCCGCCACGTTCGCCGAGGCGGGAGGGTTTGGATCAACGTCTTTCCCGACAAGCCGTTCACCAAGAAGCCCGCGGAGACCCGAATGGGCTCGGGCAAGGGGAACCCTGAGGGGTGGGTTGCCGTCGTGAAGCCCGGCAGGGTGATGTTCGAGCTTTCCGGCGTTCCCGAGGAGGTTGCGCGGGAGGCGATGCGCCTGGCAGGGCACAAGCTTCCGATCAAGTGCCGGTTCGTGAAGCGTGAGGAGGCGCCGGTATGAAAGCGGACGAGCATCGAGAGCTTCCTTCGGAGGGGCTGGTGACCAGGCTCGAAGAGGCCCGTGAGGAGTACTTCAACCTGCGATTCCAAAACGCAACCGGCCAGCTCGAGAACTTCGGGCAGCTCAAGACGGTGAAGCGCGACATCGCTCGCATCCTCACAATCATGAGAGAGCGTGACCTCGGAATCGAAGTCGAGATAAGGGAGCCGCAGCCCAAGAAGAAGTGGCGCAAGACCAAGCCCTCCGAGGACGTAGAAGACGTGGATCGCGAAGAACCCGAAGAGGCCGGACAGGTCGCCGAGGCTGCTCCGGGCGACCAGGAGGACGCGGAGGCCGAAGGCGGCGCGGAGTCGGAGGAAGGGGAAGGTGCCGGTGGCCGATAGAGGTGCCCGGAAGACCCGCGTGGGAGTCGTGGTCAGCGACAGGATGGACAAGACGGTCGTCGTCAACACCCAGCAAACCGTCAAGCATCCCCTCTACGGCAAGATCTATCGCCGTAACTCCAAGGTCTATGCGCATGACGAAGCCAACGACGCCCATGTGGGCGACAAGGTCAGGGTGGCCGAGACCCGCCCGCTCTCGGCAACCAAGCGCTGGCGGGTGGTCGAGGTGCTGGAGCGCGCCAAATGATCCAGACGGAGTCAAGGGTCAAGGTGGCCGACAACACTGGGGCGCGGGAGGTCCTGGTGATAAAGGTGCTGGGTGGGTCGAGCCGCAGGTACGCCTCCGTCGGCGACGTCGTCGTAGCCACGGTCAAGGACGCGCTCCCCAACCAGCAGGTCAAGAAGGGCGAAGTCGTGAAGTGTGTGGTCGTGCGCACGGCAAAGCAGAAGCGCCGTCCGGACGGCAGCTACATCCGCTTCGACCAGAACGCGGTGGTGCTGATCAACGAGCAGCGCAACCCGCGTGGGACCCGCGTCTTCGGGCCCGTTGCTCGGGAGCTGCGAGATCGAAAGTTCATGAAGATCATCTCCCTTGCACCGGAGGTGATCTGAGCATGCGTTCGGTACGCCGGGGCGATCGCGTGGCCGTGCTCACGGGCAAGGACTCGGGCAAGCAGGGACGGGTCATCTCGGTTCTGCCTTCAAAGGGGAAGGTCCTCGTCGAAGGGGTCAACCGCGTGAAGCGCCACGAGAAGATCCGGCCGGCGCGCGGGCGTCAGGGCCAGGAGGGTGGGATTATCACGAAGGAGCTGCCGATTGACATCTCCAACGTCGCCTTGATCTGCCCCACCGATGGCCCGACCAGGGTGAGCATTCAGATCAATCCTGACGGTACGAAGATAAGGACGTGCAGCAAGTGTCACGCGGAGCTGTAGAGATGGCGGAGGCGGGAAGCTACGAGCCGCGCCTCAAGACGCTGTACAAGGAGCAGATAAGGCCGCGTCTCGCTGAGGAGCTGAAGCTGAACGTCATGGCCGTTCCCCGCCTCGAGAAGATCTCGGTGAACATGGGGACGGGGGACGTGTTGAAGGAGGCCAAGGCGCTCGACGACGCCGTCGCCGACCTCGTCGTGATAACAGGCCAGAAGCCCGTCGTGACCAAGGCCCGCAAGTCGATCGCCAACTTCAAGCTGCGGGCGGGCGTCAACATCGGCGCCAAGGTAACCTTGAGGGGCGCCAGGATGTGGGAGTTCTTCGACCGCCTCATCACTCTGGCGATACCGCGTATCCGCGACTTCCGCGGGCTCTCCCCCAAGGGTTTCGACGGCCGCGGCAACTACACGTTCGGCATTAACGACCAGACGATCTTCCCGGAGATCGATTACGACAAGATAGGCAAGGTTCGAGGGATGGACATAACCATCGTTACGACGGCGCGCAACGACGAAGAGGGCAAAGCACTGTTGGACGCGTTTGGTTTTCCGTTCCGGCGTTCTTAAGAGGTACCTAGGCAAATGGCAAAGAAGGCTCTCATCAACAAGGCGAAGGCCGCCCCCAAGTTCAAGGTCAGGTCGTACTTCCGCTGCCGCAGGTGCGGCCGCCCCCGCGGCTATCTCCGCAAGTTCGGCATGTGCCGCCTCTGTGTCCGCGAGCTGGCGCACAAGGGTGAGCTACCCGGCATCACGAAATCTAGCTGGTGAGGTGCTTCCATCGTGACGATGACTGACCCGATAGCCGACATGCTGACGAGGATCCGCAACGCAAACACCGCGTCTCACGATACGGTGGACATCCCCGCGTCGAAGCAGAAGGCCGAGATTGCTCGAATCCTCAAGGAGGAGGGGTACGTCGAGGACGTCGAGATGATTTCCGACGGCCCCCACGAGATGATCAGGATCACTCTCAAGTACGCGGCTGACCGGGCGAAGACGATCCATGGAGTGAAGAGGGTCTCGAAGCCCGGGCTCAGGGTTTACGCAAGGTCGAACAAGCTGCCCAAGGTCCTCGGCGGTATGGGCGTCGCCATACTCTCGACGTCCTCAGGGGTGATGACCGGGCGGGAAGCGGCCGAGAGGCGGCTCGGGGGAGAAGTGATCGCGCACATATGGTGAACACCCGGTGAGCCGTATCGGAAGAGATCCCATTCCGGTTCCGCCGGGCGTCGAGGTCACCCTCGGACCCCGCTTTGTCCGCGTCTCCGGCCCTAAGGGAAACCTGGAGCGGCGCCTTCCCGACCGGATCAGGGTCTCGCAGGAAGCGGATCAGATAGTCGTGACCCGCAGCTCGGACGCCGGCGAGGATCGCGCTCTTCACGGGTTGACGCGGACGCTGGTCGCAAACCTGGTCAAGGGCGTCACGGAGGAGTTCTCGAAGAACCTGGAGATCCATGGCGTTGGGTACAGGGCCGCGCTCAAGGGGAGGGACCTCGAGCTCTCGCTGGGTTACTCCCACCCCGTCCCCTATCCGGCGCCGGACGGGATAACCTTCGAAGTGCCGAGCCCGACGAGGATCACAGTTCGGGGCGCGGACAAGGAGCTCGTCGGCCAGGTCGCGGCCGAGATACGGGCGAAGCGCAAGCCTGAGCCGTACAAGCTCAAGGGCATCCGCTACGCAGGTGAGCAGATTCGCAAGAAGTCCGGGAAGACATCGAAGTGAACCGTTCGGCACAGCAGAGGATCAGGCGTCATAGAAGAGTTCGCAAGAAGGTCTCGGGCTCCTCGGACCGTCCCCGGATGGCGGTCTTCAGGAGCAACCGTCATCTCTACGTGCAGCTGATCGACGACACCGAGGGCCGCACGTTGGCGTCAGCGTCGACCTTGGAGCTCGCCCGAGATGGGGAGGCTGCGAGCAACTCGGTGGAGTCGGCGAAGCAGGTGGGCAGGTTGCTCGCGGAGCGGGCGAAGGCGAAAGGGCTCAGCAAGGCCGTGTTCGACCGGGGCGGCTTTCGCTTCCATGGAAAGGTGAAAGCCGTGGCGGACGCAGCGCGGCAGGAAGGGTTGGTGGTTTGATGGCTCCCGCACCTGGAAGGACAGGCCCCCCGGGCGCCTCGCGGTCTGCCGGGCAAGGTCGCGGGCCGGGCCAGGGCGGATACGGAGGGCGCGGCGGGGCGCAAGGTGGCCGCCAGGGCCGGCGTGACGCTGCCCAACGAGGCGGTGGCCAGGAGGACGCGGCTCGGGGAGGGTTCATCGAGCGGATCGTCGGCCGGCCAAGAAGGGTCGCCAAGGTCGTGAAGGGCGGGCGCCGCTTTTCCTTCAGCGCGCTTGTCGTCGTAGGAGACGGGGCTGGACGCGTCGGGACCGGCAAGGGGAAGGCGAGAGAGGTGCCGGCGTCGATACAAAAAGCCAGCGAGACCGCAAGGCGGTCCCTGTTCTCGGTTCCCATCGTGGGGACCACCATCCCGCATCAGGTCATAGGGGAGTCGTCCGGAGCGCGAGTGCTTCTAAAGCCGGCTTCGCCCGGAACCGGCGTCATCGCCGGTGGACCGGTGAGAGCCGTAGTCGAAGCCGCGGGAATCAAGGACATCCTGTCGAAATCGCTGGGGTCGGCGAACAAGATCAACATCGTGAACGCAACGATCGACGGGCTGCGCAAGCTCGAGCGGCCCGAGGATGTGGCAAGCCGGCGAGGGAAGCCCGTCGACCATGTCGCGCCGCCGTACCTGACGAAGCCGCCCGAGCCTGGCGTTCGCAGCTCGGGCTCCGACGAGATCTGAAGATGAGCCGCATTAGAATCACCCAGGTCCGCAGCCCCGTTTCCCGGCAAAGGGACCAAGGACGCACTTTGAAGGCGCTCGGTCTACGGCGCATGAACGACTCGGTTGAGCACGAGCGCGTCCCCGAGGTCCTTGGGATGGTCCGCAAGGTGGTTCACCTCGTAAAGGTCGAAGAGATCGAGGGGTCGAAGTGAAGCTGCACGATCTGTCCCCCGCAGCCGGCTCGAGAACGCGCTCGGTCAGGGTGGGTCGTGGGCGCGCCGGCAGGCGGGGAAAGACCGCAGGCAGAGGCCAGAAGGGTGCGAAGGCGAGGGCTCAGGTTCCCGTCGGCTACGAGGGAGGCCAGATGCCCCTGCACCTGCGGCTGCCGAAGCTTCCCGGCTTCAAGAACCCTAGTAGGGTGGAGTACTCCGTGATCAACCTCGACGGCATTCAGAAGCTGGGTGCGGATACGGTCGATCCCGACCTGCTGCGTTCCAAGGGTCTCGTCAGGAAAAAGGGCCCTGTGAAGGTGCTCGGCGGGGGCGAAATAACGAGGGCCGTGACGGTCAAGGCGCAAGCGTTCAGCGAGGCGGCGATAAGTAAGATTGAAGCCGCCGGGGGCTCAACCCAGATCATCTGAGGAGTTCGGGAACTAGATGCTTGCAGCCTTCTTCAACGCCTTCAAGGTTCCCGAGCTACGGAAGAAGATCCTCTTCACGCTGTTCATCATTGCGATCTACCGCGTGGGCGCCTTCATTCCGGCCCCTGGGATCGACTTCGAGGCTGCCCGGAGGTTGACCGAGTCCTCGGACAACCTCATCAGGCTGCTGAACCTCTTCTCAGGTGGAGCCCTCACGCAGCTGGCCATCTTCGCTCTCGGGATCATGCCGTATATCACGGCAAGCATCATGATGCAGCTGCTCACCGTCGTGATTCCGAAGCTCGAGCAGTGGCAAAAGGAAGGCGAGACCGGGGTCAAGAAGATCACGCAGTGGACCAGATACCTGACCGTGGCCCTCGCCATCATGGAGTCGACCGGGATAGCGGTTCTCGCCCACAGGGGCGGATTCCGCGACTCGGCCAACCAGCCGGTGGACCTCATCCCCCAGTTCACCACCGGCCGGGTAGCACTGATCGTTCTGACGCTCACCGCCGGGACAGCCTTGGTGATGTGGCTGGGCGAGCAGATCACTCAAAAAGGGATCGGCAACGGGATGTCGATCCTGATCTTCGCGAACGTGGTCTCGGCTCTTCCGGCTCAGGGAGGCAGCATCCGGCAGCAGCTGGGATGGGGGTGGTTCTCCGTCATCTTGGCTCTGGCGATCCTCATCATCGTCGGGATCGTGATCGTCGAGCAGGGACAGAGAAGGGTCCCGGTGCAGTACGCGAAGCGGATGGTAGGGCGGAAGATGTACGGGGGCGGCTCGACCTACATCCCGCTCAAGATCAACCAGTCTGGCGTCATCCCGATCATCTTCGCCTCGAGCGTCCTGTACTTCCCAGCCATGATCGTGACGGTCATTCACTGGAGGCCGCTAAGGACCTTCATCGAGAACCACGTGATCAATCAGGCGTCCATGGTCCACATACTGTTCTACGGGCTTCTGGTCATCGGGTTCGCCTACTTCTACACGGCCATAGCCTTCAACCCCGTGGACGTGGCCGACAACATGAAGAAGTACGGCGGTTTCATCCCTGGCATCCGTCCCGGACGGGCGACGGCCGAGCACCTGAGCTTCATCCTTTCCCGAATAACGCTGCCCGGAGCCCTGTTCATCGCGGCCATCGCGATCCTCCCGTCGATCGCACTTGCGACGCTGCAGGTCCAGAGCCTGCCGTTTGGCGGCACGTCGATATTGATCACGGTCGGCGTGGCGCTCGAGACCATGAAACAACTCGAGTCCCAGCTCCTCATGCGCCACTATGAAGGTTTCCTCGCCTAGGCGCGGGCCAGCGGATGAACCTCGTATTCTTGGGCCCGCCGGGAGCCGGTAAGGGAACTCAAGCTGGCCGGGTGGCGCTGGTGCTCGGCGTGCCACACATCGCCACGGGCGACATCTTCCGGCAGGCCGTCGACGCGGGGTCGCCGTTGGGCTTGAAGGTCAAGGGCACCATGGAGCGGGGGGAGCTCGTACCCGACGAGGTGACCAACGAGCTCGTCAGGACCCGCCTTGCCGAAAAAGACGCCTCCGAGGGGTTCGTGCTCGACGGGTACCCGCGAAACGTCGAGCAGGCACTGGCTCTGGAAGAGGCGCTGAAGGAACGGGGAGCGAAGCTGGACAAGGTGATCCAGTTCCTAGTAACGGGTCCGGCGATCGTGGAGCGTCTTTCAGGCCGCAGAGTTTGCCCCGTGTGCAAGGCCGTCTACCACTTCGCCACGAACCCCCCTCGCACGGACTCGGTCTGCGACAACGACGGGACGCCTCTCATACGAAGGGACGATGACCTGCCGGAGACCATAGAGCGCCGTCTTCAGGTGTACGGCGAGCAGACCAAGCCGGTCTACGAGTTCTACGACTCGCGCGGTCTTCTTCTCCAGGTCGACGCCCTCGGTTCCACCGACGAGGTCTTCAAGCGCCTCATGGATGCGATCACCGGCAACGGCAATGATCATTAAGAAGACGCCCTCCCAGATAGCAAAGATGGAGAGGGCAGGACGTATGCTCGCCGAGGTCATCGCAGAGCTCGGAGATGCGGTGAAGCCGGGGGTCATGCTCAAGGAGTTGGATGAGATGGCCGACCGGTCGATCCGGCTGAGGGGTGCGGTGCCCTCGTTCCTTGGTTATCGCGGCTTCCCCGCGACCATCTGCGCTTCCCCGAACGAGGTGGTCGTCCACGGCATCCCGGGCGACCAAAAGCTCGAGGAGGGTGACATATTTTCGGCGGACTTTGGCTTGATCCTCGACGGATGGCACGCCGACAGCGCCTGTACCTTCGCGGTGGGTGACATCGCTCCCGAAGCGCGGCGCCTGCTGGAAGTGACGGTCCAGTCCCTCGAAGCGGGGATCGCTCAGTGCCGCGCTGGGAACCGGTTGGGCGACGTCGGGCATGCGATCGAGGAGGTGGTAGCGAAAGCCGGGTTCAGCGTCGTCCGGGAGTTCGTGGGGCACGGCATCGGGCGCTCCTTGCACGAGGATCCCCAGGTGCCGAACTTCGGAGAGCCCGGGCGCGGTCCCATGCTCGAAGAGGGGTGGGTTCTGGCGGTCGAGCCAATGGTCACGATGGGGGACTGGCGGACGAAGATCCTCGACGACGGGTGGACGGTCGTGACCGCCGACAGCAGTCTGTCCGCTCACTTCGAGCACACGGTCGCGGTAACGTCCGACGGCCCGAAGATCCTTACGGCAGCACCCACCGCCTGAGCCGCCCGGCGTTGCGCTCTGGCACTAGCGTCTGACTGCTGCTACCATTAATTGTTTCCGGCCTTAGGTTTCGCGTGCTCAAGCAACCGCCCCTGGCCGGATGAGTCGGTATCCCTCGTCCTCATCAACCGAAGCTTCTTAGGTGGGTTCGCGGGGTTCAGTGAGGCTATGGCTACAAAAGACAAGTCTGGTAAGGAAGCACCCATCAGGGTGGAGGGCACCGTCGTGGAACCATTGCCCAACGCCATGTTTAGGGTCGAGATCCCCGGGGGCCACAAGGTGCTCGCCCATATCGGGGGCAAGATGCGGATGAATTACATACGCGTACTGCCGGGGGATCGTGTCGAGGTCGAGATGTCGCCGTACGACCTGACGAGAGGAAGGATCGTATGGCTCTTCAGGAACAGGTGAGATGAAGGTTCGCCCGAGCGTTAAGAAGATGTGCGAGAAGTGCAAGATCATCCGCCGGCACGGCCGGATTAGGGTGATCTGTACGAACCCGCGCCACAAGCAGAGGCAAGGTTAGGTTGAGCGAGCTAAGCGAGCGAATCCAAGCCTTTGCCTTTTACGTCTTTGGCTTTTACGGTCCGAAGCGACTGAAGGGAGCGTCGAGACTGAGCGAGCTAAGCGAGCGAATCCAAGCCTTTGCCTTTTACGGTCCGAAGCGACCGAAGGGAGCGTCGAGACTGAGCGAGCTAAGCGAGCGAATCCAAGCCTTTGCCTTTTACGGTCCGAAGCGACCGAAGGGAGCGTAGGCCGTGGCGAGGATTGCGGGGGTGGACCTCCCGAGGGACAAGCGTCTCGAGACGGCCCTCACCTACATCTTCGGGATCGGGCCGACGCGCGCTTCGGCAATCGTAAAGAGCACGATGGTCGACCCGAACAAGAGAGTTCGCGAGCTAACGGACGACGAGGTGCTACGGCTCAGGGGCTTTATCGAGGGTAATTTCCAGGTCGAGGGTGACCTTCGGAGGGAGCACGCGCAGAACATCAAACGCAAGGTCGAGATCGGCTCGTATCAGGGGATCCGGCACCGCCGGGGCTTGCCCGTGCATGGACAGAGGACACACACGAATGCAAGGACCCGAAAGGGGCCGAAGAAGACCGTCGGCGTAAAGCGTAAGAAGGGGAAATAAACTGAGCGAGCTGAGCGAGCGAATCCAAGCCGCCTTTGCCTTTTACGGTCCGAAGCGACCGGAGGGAGCGTAGGCCGTGGCGAAGCCGAAGAAGGCCAAGCGGAAGGAGAAGAAGAACGTCCCGCATGGCCAGGCGCATATCAAGTCTTCGTTCAACAACACGATCGTTTGCATAACCGACCTGGAGGGAAACGCGCTCTCCTGGGCGTCGGCGGGCAACGTCGGCTTCAAAGGCTCTCGCAAGTCCACGCCGTTTGCGGCGCAGCTTGCAGCTGAGGCGGCGAGCAAGAGGGCGCAGGAGCACGGAGTCCGGCGGGTCGACGTATTCGTGAAGGGCCCGGGATCCGGACGTGAGACGGCCATTCGATCGCTACAGGCGTCGGGGCTCGAGATCCTCGGGATCATGGACGCAACGCCGGTTCCTCACAACGGGTGCCGTCCTCCGAAGAGACGGAGAGTCTGATGCCGAACCAGACGTCACCGGACTGCCGGCTCTGTCGTAGGGAGCGGATGAAGCTCTTCCTCAAAGGGACGAAGTGCGACGGGCCCAAGTGTCCGATCGAGAGGCGCCCCTACCCGCCTGGAGAGCACGGGCGGGGCCGAATCAAGGAGAGCGAGTACCTCATCCAGCTCCGGGAGAAGCAGAAGGCGCGCCGCATATACGGAGTGCGGGAGCGCCAGTTCCGCGGGTACTACCAAAAGGCGACCCGCGCAAAGGGCGTTACCGGCACGCGGCTGCTACAGCTCCTCGAGACGAGGCTGGACAACATCGTCTACCGGGGTGGCCTGGCGATGAGCCGGGAGCAAGCCAGGCAGTTCGTGAGCCACGGGCATTTTCAGGTGAATGGACAGAAAGTCGACGTCGCCTCCTTCCAGGTGAAGCCAGGCTCGGTCGTCGAGGTTAGGGAACGCTCTCGCTCGGTGGGCCGCATTGTCGAGGCGGCCGCTTACTCCGCCAACCGCACCATCCCCGAATGGCTCCGGCTCGAGCCCGGCGAGCTTCGGATCACGGTCGTTGACGAGCCGTCCCGGGAGATGATCGACGTCCCCGTACAGGAACAGATGATCGTCGAGCTTTACTCGAAGTAAGGCTCGAGGAAGGACTCATATGGAATCAAGCCTGCTCGTGGTCCATCGTCCCCAAATCACAATCGACGGGTCGGACGAGGGCAACTTTGCGCGAGTCACGATAGAGCCGTTGGAGCCGGGGTTTGGATACACCCTGGGCAACTCCCTGCGCCGCACCCTCATATCCTCGATCCCGGGGGCGGCCGTCACCAGCATCCGTATCCAGGGCGTGCAGCACGAGTTCTCGACGATTCAGGGGGTCAAGGAGGACGTTACCGACATCATCCTCAACCTCAAGGAGCTCGTTCTGCGCTCAGCGTCCGAAGAGCCCGTCAGCATGAGGCTAAGCGTGTCGGGTCCGAGGGACGTGACCGCCGCGGACATCGAGTCCCCGGCCGACATCGAGATCCTCAACCACGACCTGCACATCTGCACGATCAACAAGCGAGCCCGCCTCGAGATCGACATGACGGTGGAGAAGGGGCGCGGATACGTGCCCGCGGAGCGCAACAAGCCGCCCGGCGCGCCCATCGGCCTGATCCCGATCGACTCGATCTTCTCTCCGGTCAGGCGCGTGACCTACGCGGTGGAGCCCACGCGGGTGGAGCAGAAGACGGACTACGACCGGTTGATCGTGGACATCGAGACCAACAACGCTCTCAGCGCCAAGGAGGCCCTTTCCGCCGCGGGGCGTACCCTCGTGGAGCTGTTCCAGCTTTTTGCGGACCTCGCTGAGGGCCCCGGCCTTCTTCTCGGCCCCGAGCCGGGGGCGGAGGGGGGCGGCCCCGATCTGTCGATGCCCATCGAGGATATGGACTTCTCGGTTCGCTCCTACAACTGCCTGAAGCGCGAGGGTGTGACAACCGTCGGTCAGCTGGTCGAGAAGTCGGAGCAGGACCTGCTCGACATCCGCAACTTCGGACAGAAGTCGATCGACGAGGTCAAGCAGAAGCTTGCGGAGTTGGGTCTTTCTTTGAAGCAAAAGGATGCCTAAGCCGATCAAGGGGCCCAGGCTCGGCGCGGGTCCCGCGCACCAGCGCCTCATGCTCGCCGGCCTCGCAGCCGCGCTCATCCGTGAGGAGCGGATTCGGACGACCGAGGCGAAGGCAAGAATGTTGCGGCCAGTCGCGGACAGGCTCGTGACCCTGGGGAAGAGCGGAACCATCCACTCCCGGCGCAGGGCGCTCATGATGATCGAAGACCGAGAGGTCGTCCACAAGCTGTTTGCCGAGGTCGCCCCCAGGTTCTCCGAGCGCCGCGGCGGCTACACCCGGGTCATGAAGCTTGGGCCGCGCAAGGGCGACGGTGCGCCGATGGCGATCGTCGAGTTCGTGGAGGAGGAAGCGAGGACCGCTCCGTCCGCCGAGGAGTCGAAGAAGCGCGGCATAAGGCGCCGGAGGAAGCAGGACGAAGCCAAGACAGAGACCCGAGGGACGGCCGAAGCTACGGAGGCAAAGGCAGCCGACAAGCGGCCTTCCCGGAAGAAGCCGGCCGCGGAGCAGGCGGAGCCTTCTCGTCCTACCGAGCTCGTCGAGGCCGGTGAGGAGGCCGAGGAAGCGGCGCCTGCCAGCGACACCGAAGTCTTCATGACGGGCGAGCCCGGCGAAGGCGGGGAGGGCGCGGGCGAGGCGCCCGCAACACCCGGCGTCACCGGATCGGAGGTTCCGCCCGAGGAGGGGGAACACAAGGGCGCCTAGCGCCTGCCGCCATGACTACTACCTACCGACTGGTGGTCTCCTACGATGGCTCTCCGTTTCATGGCTTTCAGCGCCAGCCAGGGCTTGAGACCGTCCAGGGCGTACTCGAGTCGGCTCTTGCCAGGATTCTGGGAACGGAGGTCGTTACCTCCGGAGCGGGACGCACGGATGCCGGCGTTCATGCGCTCGGCCAGGTCGTGTCTTTCAACTCGGAGGTCAAGCGTCATCCGGAAGACCTCAAGAAGCGCCTCAACTCCATGTGCGGACCCGCGATTGCGGTGCTGGCGGTAGACGAAGCGACGCCGGGCTTCGATGCCCGGTTCTCCGCGGAGGCGAGGACCTACGAGTACGCGATTTTCACCCGGGAGGTTCACGACCCCTTTTGCAGGCACACGACTTGGCACCATCCGCAAGCCCTGGACGTCACCCTCATGGAGAAGGCTGCCCAGGCGCTGATCGGCGAGCACTCCTTCGAGTCGTTCGGGCGGGTGGAGCCGGGGAAGAGCCCAGTGCGGAGGGTCGAGTCGATCGAGATCCAGCAGGAGGGCGACCTCATCTCGATCGCAATCACCGCCAACTCGTTTCTACAGCAGATGGTTCGCTCGATCGTGGGGACTCTCGTTCAGGTGGGGACTGGACGCATCGACCCGGAAAGCGTGGACTCGATCTTGCACGCTCGTGACCGGTCGGCGGCGGGACCGGTTGCCCCCCCACACGGGTTGTTCCTCGTCGCCGTCGGCTATCCCGAGGAGCTGGCATGAGGCGCGAGCCGTCGAGCGAGGGGGTAATCTAGCCCGCGATGCAAAAGACTCATTCCGTAAAGGCTTCCGAGATCCAGCGGCAGTGGTGGATTCTCGACGCAGAGAACGTGGTTCTCGGCCGGCTGGCCTCTCAGGCCGCGCATATCCTTCGCGGTAAGCACAAGCCGTCATTCACCCCTCACCTCGACAACGGTGATCACGTGGTGATCATCAACGCGGCGAAGGTGAAGCTTACGGGGAACAAGCTGTCGGACAAGGTCTGGTACCGGCACTCCAACTATCCGGGAGGCCTGCGAGCGCTGAGATACGCCGATCTCGTCGAGGAGCGCCCAGAGGTGGTCGTTGAAAAGGCGGTCAAGGGCATGCTCCCCCGCAACAGGCTGGGCCGCGCGATGGCGTCGAAGCTCAACGTCTACGCTGGGCCCGACCACCCTCACGAGGCGCAGAAGCCCAAACCACTCGAGACCGTAAGGATAGGCGGCGCCGTGATGGGGGTGGGCAAATGAGCGCGGTGGAGTTCGCCAGGGCAACTGGCCGGCGAAAGGAGGCCATTGCTCGCGTCCGCCTCGTGCCGGGCACAGGGAACTTTTCGATCAACGGCGGCCGCACTCTTCAGGATTACTTCCCCAACCTGGCCATCCGCCGCGTCATCATGGAGCCGCTCGAGATCCTCGAGCTGACGAAGTCGTACGACGTCATTGCTCAGATCCAAGGCGGCGGCGTAAGCGGCCAAGCGGGCGCCCTTCGCCATGGCATCGCCAGGGCTCTCAGCGCTCTCGACCCCGACCTTCGTCCTCAGCTGAAGCGAGCCGGATTTCTGACCCGGGATGCCCGCATCAAGGAACGTCGGAAGTACGGCTTGAAAAAGGCCCGCAAGGCTCCGCAGTTCTCCAAGCGGTAACCTCGCCGCCCTCGTGAAGCGGCTGTTCGGCACCGACGGCATCCGGGGCGTCGCAAACCGGGACGTTACGCCGGAGCTTGCTCTCAGGCTCGGCGAGGCGGCCTGCCGGGAGCTCGGATCCTCCCAGCCCAAGTTCGTCGTCGCTCGCGACACGCGCCTCAGTGGGCCGATGCTCGAGTCGGCCCTTACCGCCGGCATCACGGCCGCCGGTGGAGAGGTGCTTCGATGCGGGGTGCTACCAACGCCCGCGGTCGCGTTTTTGGCCCGCCACCTTCGTGCGGATGGAGGGGTGGTCGTCTCGGCCTCCCACAACCCCTTCGAGGACAACGGGATCAAGTTCTTCGGACCCAAAGGTGCGAAGCTCGACGATGCAGCAGAGCGCCGCATAGAGAAAGCGGTTGAACGGAGCTCGGACCGCCCGGAAGGGGCGGGAGTCGGGCGAGTGGTCGAGGTACGGGAGGCCGAGGAGCTTTATGTGGAGCATGCAACGGCGGCGTTGGAGGGACGCAGCCTGGCAGGATTGAAGGTCGTTCTCGATTGCGCCCACGGGGCGGCCTTCCGCACGACCCCCGAAGCTTTTCGGAGGGCGGGAGCCGATGTCGTCCCGGTCTCGGTCGAGCCGGACGGGACGAACATAAACCAAGCGTGTGGGTCGGGCCATCCCGAGGTCGTCGCCGAACAGGTGCGCAGCGTGGGAGCCGACCTCGGCCTTGCCCACGACGGGGACGCCGATCGCGTGATCGCGGTGGACGAGGCGGGTGGGACCGTGGATGGCGATGCAATGATCGCCATCCTGGCGAGCGAGCTGGCAGAGGCCGGGCGGCTTAACGGCAACCTCGTGGTTTCCACGGTGATGGCCAACTTGGGTTTTCGCCGGGCGATTGCTCGGGAGGGTTTGAGCCTGCACGAGACCCCCGTTGGCGATCGCTACGTCGCCGAGGCGATGGCCGAGAAGGGGGCGGTCATAGGAGGGGAGCAGTCGGGCCACATCATCATGACCGACTTCAGCACGACCGGCGATGGGCTGATAACCGGCCTCAGGCTCTCGGCCAGGGTCGTTTCGACGGGTCGAAAGCTGTCGGAGCTGGCGTCCGCGGTCGAGCGCTATCCGCAAGTTCTCGTAAACGTACGCGTCCCCGACCCCCGCGCAGCTTCCTCCTCCGCTCAGGTCCGTGCCTTGATCGAGGATGCCGAGAGGGCGATGAGAGGCTCGGGGCGGGTCCTTGTGAGGCCATCGGGGACCGAGCCGGTCGTGCGGGTGATGGTCGAATGCCTCGAGCCGGAGACCGCGAACGAGGTCGCCGAAGGCATCGCCGAAGCGATTCGAAAGCACGAACCCCCTCCCTAGAATGAGCTCATGAAAAAGGTCCTCACCCCCGAGCGCATGGGCGAGGCGGACCGAGCCGCCATCGCGTCCGGGATCCCTTCGTTCTCGTTGATGACGCGGGCGGGGAGGGAGGTCGGCCGGGCGGCCGTCCGGGTGATGGGCGGAATATACGGGCGCCGGGTCGTGATCATCTGCGGAAAGGGCAACAACGGGGGTGACGGCCTCGTCGCTGCCTCCTACCTCACGAAGCTGGGCGCGCTATGCCGCGTCGACACCATCGAGGACCCGGACGCCATGAAAGGCGACGCCCGGCGCGCTCTCGACCTCTTCGGGGTTGAGCAGACCCGCAGGTTCGTACCGTCCAATCTGGAAAGGGAGCTGGAGAGGGCCGACCTAGTGATCGACGCGATCATGGGCACCGGCTTCAAAGGGACCCTTTCTGGGCCGGCAGCCGAAGCCGTCGGCTTGATCGAGTCCGCGGGGATCCCCGTTGTCTCGGTCGACATTCCCTCAGGAGTGGACGGCCGGACGGGTCGGGTTGAGGGTCCGGCGGTGAGGGCGGACGTGACCGTGACGTTTGGGGCGCTCAAGCCAGGGCTTCTCCTCCAGCCCGGCATCCAGCACGCAGGCGCGGTCGAAGTCGTGGACATTGGGATTCCAACCGAGTTGCTTGCGGAAGACCTTCAGCTCGTCGAGCCCTCCGATGTGGCCGAGCTCCTGCCTCCACGCCCGCTCGGCGCCCACAAGCGCAGCGTAGGCAAGGTGCTCGTGGTGGCGGGGCACCCCGGCATGGCGGGGGCGGCGGCCCTTGCGGCTCTAGGGGCCCTGAGGACGGGGGCCGGCCTAGTCAGGACGGCCGTGCCCGAATCGATCGCGGCGGGTCTCGACGTCGCCATCCTCGAGTCGCTCACCGTGGCCCTCCCCGAGAATCGAGAGGGCGGTCTCAGACAGGAGGCTGTCGATCAGGTGTTGGAGCTGGCCGCGCAGGCCAACGTCCTTGCTGTAGGACCCGGACTTTCTCGCGACGAGGAGACGCTGAAGTGCGTCCACCGCATCCTGGATGAGGTCGATATTCCCATCGTCCTCGACGCCGAGGGCGTCAACGCGTTCGCTGGACGCGCCCAGGACCTTCGGACGAGAAAGGCTCCGACGGTCCTGACGCCACATTCCGGAGAGCTCTCACGGCTCTTGGGGACGACCGCGACACAGATCGACGGCGACAGGGTTTCCGCGGCTCTCGAGGGTGCGCGCGTTACGGGGGCGACCCTCCTGCTAAAGGGGTTTGGAACGGTGGTCGCGAACCCTCAAGGCGAAGCGGTGCTCGTGGGAAGAGGCGGGCCGGTGCTCGCGACCGGCGGAACCGGCGACGTGTTGACAGGGGTCATTGCGGCCCTCGCAACGTCCAACGATCCCTTCAAGGCTGCGTGGGGTGGAGCGTACCTGCACGGAGCGGCCGGCGAGGTCTTGGCAGAGTCCGTGGGCGACCGGGGAGTGATTGCCGGCGACCTTCTCGACGTCATTCCGCACGTGATCGCCGAGGTCAGATCGTGACCGTGGACGCGCCGATCTGGGCGGAGGTCGATCTGGGTTGCATCCGCCGCAACGCTCAGCGGATCAAGGGCATGCTGCAGCCGGGCACGCGCCTCCTCGCGGTCGTGAAGGCCAATGCGTACGGCCACGGAGAGGTTGAAGCTGCACGTGCGGCAATCGAGGGTGGGGCCGATTGGCTCGGGGTCGCCAGGGTTCAGGAGGGACTGGCACTCAGACGAACCGGAATCGACCGGCCCATCCTCCTCCTCGCGGAGCCCCCTCCCGGGGCGCTGAGCGCGGCGGTGGCCTTCGATCTCACCCCCACCGTCTACACGGAACGGTCGGTCCGAGAACTCGCGGATCTGGCCGCCATGCAGGCGACGAGGATCAAGGTCCACGTCAAGGTCGACACCGGGATGCATCGCTACGGCGTGGCGTGCGAGCACGCCGAGGAATTCCTCGGGCTCATCGGCGCGCGGGGATCGGTGGACGTAGAGGGCATCTGGACGCATTTTGCGGTGGCCGAGGACGTAACCAACCCTTTCACCATCAAGCAGTGCAGCCGGTTCATGGAGCTGCTTGCTTCAATGGCTCCACGCGACGGCCTCATCCGCCACATCTGCAACTCGGCGGGGACGATCACGCTTCCTTCGGCTCACCTCGACATGGTCCGCGCCGGGATTGCGATTTACGGCATCTACCCTGCTCCCCGCCTGGCTCCCCTCGTAGACCTCGAGCCGGCGATGAGTGTCAAGTCCCGGGTGGGCTTGGTGAAGCGACTCGCGGCAGGCGAGGCTATCTCCTACGGGCAGCGGTACACACTGAGCCGAGACGCCTACGTCGCCACGATCCCATGCGGGTACGCAGACGGGCTCCGAAGGTCGCTCAGCAACAATGGCGACGTATTGATCAGGGGTCGCAGGTACGGCATATCGGGAACGATCACCATGGACCACTTTCTCGTCGACGTCGGTGATGACTCCGTCGAAGTGGGCGACGAGGTCGTCATCCTTGGTTCTCAAGGTGGCGAGTGGATCACGGCTCAAGAGATCGCGGACCGGATCGACACGATCCCGTACGAGGTCGTCTGCGGTATAAGCGCCCGCGTCCCGCGCTATTACAGGGATTCCGCCCCTTGATAACTCCTCTCGAGCCCCGGCGAGACCGGTTGTCTCGTACCGTTTCAGACTGGATATGATGGCAGGCGGCTCGGGTTGGAAGACGGGTGACGCAGCCGTCAACAGACAACGTTCACTACCCCACGATCTAATCGTCAGCGCGGTCCACGGTCGGCTTGTAGCACACGCTTGGCTGGCTCTCCGGGGCGTTGGGGGTTCTTGTGGTGGGGTGGCAGACACTTGAGGAGGCAAAGCGGGAGGCTCTCGTCTGTACGAGGTGCCGTCTGGCAACTGGGAGGACGCAGGTGGTGTGGTTGGACGGAAACCCCGAATCCGACCTCATGTTCATCGGCGAGGCTCCGGGCTATCACGAGGACAGGCTCGGGAAGCCATTCGTGGGAGCGGCCGGCCACCTCCTCAACGAGCTGCTGGCTGGAATCGGACTCGATAGGACCAAATGCGTGATCTGTAATGTCCTAAAGTGCCGCCCGCCCGGGAACCGTAACCCCGAGCCGGATGAGATCGAGACTTGCAGCCCCTACCTAGAAGCCCAGATTCGGTTCATAAAGCCCCGGATCATCGTGACGCTCGGCAACTTCGCCACCCGGTGGCTGCTCAAGAGCCAGGTACCGATCTCCAGGGTTAGAGGCAGGCGGTTCCAGGCTTTCGGTGCGACCGTCATCCCTACGTTTCATCCAGCCTCGGCTCTGCACTCCGGTGGCCCGAACTCGCCCGCCATCCAAGCTCTACGGTCGGATTTCCACCTCATACGAGAGGAGCTCAACCGAAAGGAGCCGGAACCTCAGCCCTCGACCTCTCGGGCGTCGGCCCGGTCTCCGGCGCCCGTCGAGCAAGCATCTTTGTTCTAGAGCCGGCGATGTCGACACTTCCCTCGCAGTCCCCACGTCAGCCTTTCGTGGTCGAGACGCGGTCGCCGGATGAGACCAAGCGGCTCGCGGTCTCGCTTGCCCCGGTTCTCGTGCCGGGAGACATGGTCGTGCTGTCGGGAGATCTCGGAGCAGGCAAGACGACTTTCGTCCAGGGGCTGGCCGTTGGGCTCGGCATCACGGAGCGGGTGACGAGCCCCACTTTCATCCTCATGAAGGAGTACCTCGGGGGCCGGTACCCGCTCATGCACCTCGATATTTTCCGGCTGGGGAAGATCCAGGATGTCATCGATCTCGGATACGACGAGTTTCTCGACCCCTCCTACATCGTAGCTATTGAGTGGGGGCACATGGTCGAGGCGCTTCTGCCCAAGGATCATCTCAACGTCGACCTCCGGCACGGAGGTGGGGATGTCCGCACGATAACGCTGACGCCGAAGGGGCAGCAATGGCAGGGGAGGATGGAGACTGTGAAGATGCTGGCCAACGAGCTGTTCTCGGCGACGCGGAGAGCCGATCCCGGACTGATCACGAACGACTTCCGCTTCGAGGCGCCAAACGGCGGGAGGAACAATTGACCCGGCCGGAGGCGGGGTAACGGTTGCTCGTCCTAGGTATCGAAACCTCCACTCCGTGGGCGTCGATCGCGATCGGGTCCGAGCAGGGCATTATCGGATCCTGCCTCATCTCCCGGGGCGCGTCCCATGGGGCTTTCCTGCTGCCCGCAATCGAGTTCCTCATGCAGCAGACCGACCTCTCCTACCGCAACCTCTCCGCCGTGGCCGTTGGGCTGGGGCCCGGCCTCTTCACGGGGATGAGGGTCGGCGTCGCCACGGGGAAGACCGTTGCACAGGCCCTGTCCGTTCCCATCGTCGGCGTCCCGTCCCTCGACCTTCTCGCTTTCGAGGTCCGTTACTCGGACAAGCTCATCGTGCCTGTGATCGACGCGAAGCGAAGCGAGGTCTTCTTTGCCGTTTACCGGCAAGTTCCTGGGGGGATCACGAGGGAGAGCCCCTACCAGGTCGGTTCCCCGGAAAAGCTCGCGGCGGAGATCCAGGGGCAGGGCAAAGAGTGCCTTCTCGTCGGCAACGGAGCCCTGCTGTATCGCAGTAGGCTGGAGGACGCGCGTAAAGTGGAGTTCGGATCCATGGCAAATGCTTTTCCTCGCGCGACCGCCCTGGTGGAGCTCGCTCTGCCGAGACTCTTCCGCGAGGACTTCGACCGGCTGTTCGATGTGGAGCCCCTCTACATGAGGCGGACGGACGCGGAGATTGCGTGGGAAGCGAGGAGATCGAGTTGACCGCGGTTGCATCTAGCCACGATTTCGACGTCAACCACGTCGAGCTCGTTCCAATGCGCCGGCGCCACGTCCGGCAGGTCATGCGAATCGAAGCTCAGGTGTATCCGCGGCCATGGAGCTCGGCGCTCTTCCTGCAGGAGATAGTACGGCGCTCCGACCGGGTGTATCTGGTGGCGAAGTGGGAGTCCACGGTTGTCGGATATGGCGGGCTGATCACGTCCGGACGAGAAGCGCACATCACTACGATCGCGGTGGATCCTGCCTACCACCGGCGGCATCTGGGGACGAAGATAATGCTTGGCCTGATGGATGCGGCAATCGCGCGGGGGGCCAGGACCGTCTCCCTGGAGGTGCGGAGGTCGAACTTCGGGGCGCAGAACATGTACGAGAGGTTCGGGTTTCGCGCCGTCGGTGTGCGGCGAGGCTACTACGTGGAGACGGGGGAGGACGCCATCGTGATGTGGCTCGACGGGGCCGACACACCGGAGTACGGCCGCCGCCTCGACCGTTTGCGGGCCCGGGTGGATGGCCGGGCCGAGGGGTTGGACGCGGAAGAGGAAGGAACGGATGGCTAGCAACGAGCCGACTCTGGTGGTTCCCCCCGTCCTCGAGACCCTGGAGCAGGATCTGGTCGAGACGCCGGATCTCGAGCCCCTGGCTGAGCAGGTGCCGATAGCGCCATCCGAGGAGAACGTGCTGACCCTTGGGATCGAAACGTCGTGCGATGAGACCGGGGTCGCCGTCCTTCGGGGTAGCCGCGAGGTGTTGTCGAACGTCATCTCCTCGTCGGCCGACCTGCACTCCAAGTACGGTGGCGTAGTTCCCGAGGTCGCGTCACGTGCTCACGTCCAGGCGATAAACCCGGCCATCGCCGAGGCGCTCAAAACTGCCGACGTCACCGCATGGGACCTGACGACGATTGCGGTGACCGTGGGCCCCGGCCTCATCGGCTCGCTCGTCGTCGGCGTTGCCGCCGCAAAGGCCCTGGCCTCGGTGCTGGAAGTGCCCCTTATCGGCGTGAACCACCTCGAGGCTCACATCTACGCAAACTTTCTCGAGCACCCAGACTTCGCCCCGCCGGCGGTCGGGCTTGTCGTCTCCGGGGGGCACACCCTGCTGGTCCACATGGCGGCTCACGGGATCTACGAGGTACTCGGGGAGACCCTGGATGACGCGGCCGGCGAGGCTTTCGACAAGGTCGCCCGCTTCCTGGGGCTCGGATTTCCCGGCGGCCCCGCGATCGACCAAATGGCACTCGGAGGCGACCGGCGTGCGGTCCAGTTCCCGCGGGCAGTTATGGACAAGGGGTACGACTTCTCGTTCTCGGGGCTTAAGACGGCGGTGCAGGACTACGTGAGAAGGCAGGAGAGCCAGGGCCTGAAACCCAAGATCGAAGACGTCTGCGCCTCCTTCCAAGAGGCGGTCGTAGAGGTACAGGTTGCCAAGACCATGCGGGCGGTCGAGGAGTACGGGGTCTCCAACGTCTTCGTCTCCGGAGGAGTCGCGTCTAACTCGAGGCTGCGTGAGCTGCTGACCGCTATGTGCGAGGAGGCCGAGGTGAAGCTCTACTACCCATCTCCCGTCTACTGCACGGACAACGCCGCCATGGTCGCCTGCTGCGGCTACTACCGCTACATGCGAGGGATCAGGACGGGGATAGACGTGAACCCGGATCCGAACCTGCACCTCGCGTGAGCGTCGCGCCCTCGTTCAGCGCCGCAATCCGCTGGATCGCCGCGGGCGCGGGGTGGTCGACCACCAGGTCCTCATAAGCGAGGACTCGAAGCCGACCCCTCACCGCATCCAAGAGCTCGCCCGGCTTTAGAAGGAAGTCGGGGTTTCGCGGCTTACCGAACCGCTCGTTGCCGGCCGCAAACGTCTCGTAGAGCAGAACCCCCCCTCGTCCAACCGCCGAGACCAGGTCCGGCAAGATCGGCCGGTATAGGTACCTGGTGACCACGACGGCCGCAAACATTCGACCCTTCAGCGGGAACGGCCTTCCGTCCTCGAGGTCTGCCTCGAGTACCTCGAGGCGGGGGTGGCCTTTTAGGTCTTGCATCCCGCTCAGATCCCGATCGACGGCGAGCACGTCGAACCCGAGGTCGAGGAAGTAGCGCGTGTGCCGGCCGGCTCCGGCCGCGACGTCGAGCACGGGCCCCTCGGGGAGCAGGGGCGCGAAGCGAACTATCCACGGGGAGGGCGGTTCCACTTCGCTCGATCTTACGGCCCACGCGTTGATGGGCCTGACTGCATTAGCACTCGGTGCTTGGGAGTGCTAATCTTCCTCAAAGGCCGAACACGTTCGAGCCTTCCAACCTCACCAAACAATCCACTGAAACAGGAGGAGAGCATGGGTCTGACGCCGCTTGGAGATCGGGTGCTGGTCCGGGTAGAGGAGAGGGAGGAGTCTCTGCCCTCCGGTCTGGTCATTCCGGACACCGCAAAGGAGAAGCCGCAGGAGGGAGTTGTTCTCGCCGTTGGACCGGGGGCCTACCACGAGGGGAACCGCGTTCCTTTGGACGTGAAGACAGGCGATCGGGTCATCTTCTCGAAGTACGGAGGAACCGAGGTCAAGTTCGAGGGGGAGGATCTGCTGATCCTGAGCGAGCGTGACATCCTCGCGGTGGTCAACAAGTAGCGACGGCCTCCCTACCAACAGAACCCCGCCGCCGGCGGGGTTCTTTGCTTTCCGGCGGGCGTTCTACAGATACCTCATCGGATTCTGGGGTGCGCCGTTCACGCGGACCTCGAAATGCAGGTGGGAGCCGGTGCACGAGCCCGTGCACCCGACATAGCCAATGACCTGCCCGCGCTCCACGGTCCCTCCGGAAACCGCCTTTCTGCTCATGTGGGCATAAAGGGTGGTGATGCCGCCGCCATGGTCTATGACGGTGCAGTTGCCGTAGCCGCCACCGCACGACACACCGAGAATTCTTCCGGCCTTCGCCGCCCGAATCGGGTCACCGGTGCTCCCGTCCATGTCGACGCCCGTGTGAGCCCGGCCCCACCTACGCCCGAAGCCGGAGGTTATCCGCCCCGCTACCGGCCTCATGAAGCCCGCGCGTGAAGCCGCTCCCTCCTCTCCGCCTCCCGACGTCCGTGACTGGGTCTGGCGGAGGACCTGCTCCAGGCGGTTGCTGTCGGCTTCCAACCCTTCTATGTGCCTCTTGGCGGCATCGATCTCCTTCTGAACGGCGGCGAGCGCCTTTGCCCTGTCGGCTCTTGCCCCTGCCAGCAGCTCCTTCCTCTCCTCGAGCCAGCTCCTCTGCTTGTTGAGGTTCCCCCTGGTCGCGTTCAGGTCGTTCTTTCGCTCCTGCAGGGCGCTCTTCAACCGTGCCGCTTCCACCATCGTGCGGGAGTCCTGCTCGGAGGACTTCTCCCACCAGACCTGGAGGCGAGCCAGCTCCATGATCGAGTCAATGGAGAACAGCATCGCAAGCGACTTCGCCGGACCTGCCTTGTAGAGGCGCCGCGCGCGTTCGTTCGACGCCTCCACTGCCTTCCGGTACCGGCTTTGCATCTCGTTGATCTGCCTCTGGGCCGTTCGGATCTCCGACTCGAGTGCGGAGACGTCGTGCCGGCCGGTAGCGATCTGCCGGTCGAGGTCCGCCATCTGGCCCTCGAGCCGTTTCACCTCTTTCTGAATGACGGCGGCTCTCCCCTGCGCAGCCGCCAGCCGCTTGCGGATCTCCTGAATCTGCTTCCGTGTCGTGTTTAGCTTGGCCGCCTCTCCCACGGCAAGCGACGGAGCAGGGGTGAGGGCCATAATCACGATCGCAGCCGCGACCGTGTTGAGCAGGGTCCGGTGGGGGCTTCGGGGAAACATCCGGACGAGAGGCTATGGGTGCCCATTGGGGAGTGTCAAGTCTTTGTAAACTGCCCGAGCCGAAGATCCCGGAACAGCGTTCTGCATCGGGAAATTCTGAACATCAACGACTCTCGCGACGACTGAATGAGACGTCCGCGGGAGCCCGAAAGTGTCAAGGAAAGGGATCGATGAACCCCATTCACCAGTACGTGGGCTTGAGCGTCGGAGGCCTGTTCGCCTTGTTGGCTCTGATGGGTCTCGTGCTTTGGATCAGAAACGTCCACGCAGGGAAGTCTTTTTGGACGCTCCTGGCGGTCGCCCAGGTCGGCGTGGCTATCCAGGTCCTGATTGGGTTCTTCATGCTGGTCACGAGGGGCGGGATGCCGCTGCTCCACTACGTCTACGGTGCTTTCCCCGTGCTCGTTCTCGTCGTGACGCATCGAATCTCGAGGCGCACGGAAGGGATCGAGTGGGTGCCTTTTGCAGTTGCGGGGCTCATCATCTTTGGGCTTCAGCTTCGCGGCTACATGACGGGAGGCGGGGCTTAGGGAGGATGGCGACGGGGTGAGGCAGGGACTCCCGAGGCCGGAAGGGTGGACCGGCCTGGAGAGGCGAGCCGGGTGGCAGCAGTATTTTTCCCACCTGTTGTACATTTAGGCTTCGGCTGGCGCTCCTGCTGGCCCCACACCGAAGGGATCCCCGACCTTGGAAGTTGAGATCGGCATTGGCAAAACTGCCCGCAAGGCGTACGGATTCGACGACATCGCCATAGTTCCCTCTCGGCGGACCCGGGACCCCGACGACGTCGACATCTCGTGGGAGATCGACGCCTACCGTTTCGACCTCCCCCTCATGGCCGCAGCGATGGACGCAGTCGTCTCTCCCAGGAGCGCGATCTCGATCGGCAGGCTGGGGGGACTGGCGGTTCTCAACCTCGAGGGCCTGAACACCAGATACGAGGATGCCGAGAGCGTCCTGGAGGAGATCGCAAGCCTGCCGAAGGACGTCGCGACCGCGAGGATGCAGGAGCTCTACCAGGAGCCGATCAAGGAGGAGCTCATCTACAAGTGCGTCTCCGAGATCAAAGGCGGGGGGGTGACCGCGGCCGCCAGCCTGACTCCTCAGCGGGTCGAGGAGTACGCAAAGATCGTCCTCGAGGCAGACCTCGACATCCTCGTCATCCAGGGGACGGTGGTGTCCGCAGAGCACATGTCCACGCGTTCCGAGCCCCTCAACCTCAAGCGCTTCATCGCCACGTACGACCTTCCGGTCATCGTGGGAGGGTGCGCGTCCTATCAGCCGGCCCTTCACCTCATGAGGACGGGAGCCATAGGCGTCCTCGTGGGCGTGGGTCCAGGGGCCGCTTGCACCTCGCGTCAGGTTCTGGGTATAGGGGTCCCCCAGGCGACGGCGATCGCGGACGCCGCCGCCGCCCGCATGCGCCACCTCGACGAGAGCGGCCGTTACGTCCAGGTGATCGCCGATGGCGGGATGCGCACGGGGGGCGACATCGCGAAGGCAATCGCCTGCGGTGCGGACGCGGTCATGATTGGGTCACCGCTCGCCAGAGCGACGGATGCTCCCGGCCGCGGCTACCACTGGGGGATGGCTACCTTCCACTCCGCCCTCCCGAGGGGCGTCAGGGTGAAGTCCGACCCTCTCGGCACCGCCAAGGAGATTCTGTTCGGGCCGACGAGCGTCAACGACGGGACGATGAATCTGTTCGGAGCCTTGAAGACGTCGATGGCCACATGCGGGTACGAGTCCGTCAAGGACTTTCAGAAGGCGGAGGTCGTGATCGCCCCCGCCATCAAGACCGAGGGGAAGCTCATGCAGCGGCAGCAGGAGCTCGCGGACTAGGAACCGGAGCGACCGAGGCTTATGGGGCGGGTGGGGATGCGACCGATTGCCCCGACCTCGCCGCAAGGGCCTTGTTGAACTCCCCTCCCATGAGCAGCGCCAGGCTGAGAAGGTAGAACCAGATCATCAGGATCAACGCGCCACCCAGTGCGCCGAAGATCTGATTGATCTGGGTTGCCAGGACAAGGTAAGCGCGGAAGCCGATCGACGCCGCCATCCAGAGCCCACCGGCAAGCAGCGCACCCGGGATGGCGCGTGACCAAGGGAGGCGCTGGCTGGGTCCGAACTGGAGAAGAGCCACTGCCCAGCCGAATACGAGCGCGAGGGCGAGGGGGTACCTCAGCCAGTACCAGAGGGTGGAAACCGAGCGCGAGAGGCCGAGGGCCCCGGCGCGGGCTATCCCTGCCCCGAACAGAGGACCCACCACGACGATCGACAGCAGAAGGGCGAAGACTGCGATCGTTCCAATCGACAGGACGACCGCCTTGGCACGGCTTCTTAGCCAGGAGCCGGACGGCGGCAGGTCGTAGACGACGTCGAGAGCTCGCATTGCCCCGAAAACTCCACGGGAAAACGCGAACAGAGCGCCGACCAGGGCAAAGCTGAATAGGCCTCCATGCCCAGTGGTGAAGAGCTCCCTCACCGCGTCGATGGTCGCCGAAGCCTGCTCCGTTAGCACCAGGCGGAGGAAATCGACGACCGCCGTCTGGGCCCTCATGGCAAGCTCCGTCCCGAAGAGTTGATCCAAGGATCCAAGCCCCGCCGCAACCGCAAGCGTTCCGGGCAGGAGGCTGAGGACGGCGAAAAAGGCAACCTCCGCAGCAAGTCCGCCTACCCGATCGTCTTGCCACTCATCCACCAGGCGGCGGAGGATCGGTGGGATCCTCTGGTAGATCCTTTGGAGAAGCTGCGCTGGGATGGCTCCCACCCGGGCGGTGTTCACGCCGGAATACTATTGGCCGGAGGGGTCGTCAGATTCCCAGCGCCTCGCCGCGGCTCCGGAGGGCCTCTATGCACGTCTGGATGTGCTGAGACTCGAAGGCGTCGGGGTCGGAGACGCCGCAAATGGGCGAAAGCTCTCTTACACCCCGGGCGATATCTTCACGACTGACGTTGGCTGCGAACGCTCTATCCTTCAGCTTCTTTCTCACGCTTTTGGGAGTCAGGTCCCCGATCCCATTCGGCCGGACCTTGCAGCACGCCACGATGAACCCGGCAAGCTCGTCGCACGCGTAGAGGACCTTGGAAAGCGGCGACTCGCGTGGGGTGCCGCTGTAGTCGGCGTGCCCGAGGATGGCCGTCCGGATCTCCTCGTCAACTCCCAGCCGCTCGAGCTCCTTCACCCCTACGAAGGGATGTTGCTCCGGGGAGGGATTCCGCTCGTAGTCGAAGTCGTGCAGGAGGCCGCACACGACCCATCTCTCCTCCTCGCCCGGCGCGAGCTTCCTCGCGTACGCTCCAACGCAGGCGGCCACGGCCTCCATGTGCGCTCGGAGAGCCTCGCTGGTCACCCACTCGTGCATCAGCGCTCTGGCTTCGTCGACGGTCATCTGTAGCAGTCTATGGTGCCCGGTTTTGAGCGCGATGGTGCCGCGTCTATGGGCGCGAGGCTGTATATCCTGTCGCGATGGACATCCCAGGTGACTTCGATACCGTCCTCGTCGTCGACTTTGGAGCGCAGTACTCGAAGCTGATAGCCCGCAGAGTCCGCGAGTGCCATGTCCACTCCGAGATCGTCCCCCAGTCCATAACGGCCGACGAGGTCCGCAAGCGCCGCCCTAAGGGCCTGATCCTGTCGGGAGGGCCAAGCAGCGTCTACGAGCCGGGCGCTCCCGGCATCGACCAAGGGCTGTTCGAGCTGGGCGTCCCGATGCTCGGCATCTGTTACGGGCACCAGCTCATGGCCGCCAAGCTCGGGGGCACGGTAGAGCGGGGAAGGGGCTCCGAGTTCGGGCCGGCAGACCTCGAGGCGTCCAGTGGCGTCCTCTTCGCCGACGTCCCCCTTCAACAAACCGTGTGGATGAGCCACAACGACGCGGTCGCCCGCGTCCCGGACGGGTTCAGCCCCGTGGCCCAGACTCCCACCTGCCCGGTCGCCGCGATGGAGGACACGGAGCGTGGCTTCTTCGGCGTGCAGTTCCACCCCGAGGTTGTGCACACGCCTCACGGGACCGAGATCCTCAAGAATTTCGTCCACAAGGCGTGCGACTGTCTGCCGGCGTGGACGGCGACAGGGGTCATCGAGGCAGTGGTCGAGGCGCTCCGCCAGCAGGTTGGCGGGGCCAGGGCGATCTGCGGCCTTTCGGGAGGGGTCGACTCATCCGTCGCTGCGGCTCTGGTGCACAAGGCCATCGGCGATCAGCTCACGTGCATCTTCGTCGACCATGGCATGCTGCGAGCGGGGGAGGCCGAACAGGTCGTCGACACCTTCCGCCGGCATCTGTCGATCAACCTCGTCCACGTGAAAGCTGAGGACCGGTTCCTATCGAAGCTGGAGGGCGTCGTCGATCCCGAGCTCAAGCGGAAGGTCATCGGCACCGAGTTCATCCGCGTGTTCGAGGAGGTGGCGCTGGAAGTCGCGGCGGAGCCGATGCCCTCCGCCAGCGGGGACGGTCAGGCGAACTCCCCCGTCAGGTTTCTCGTGCAGGGAACGCTTTATCCCGACGTCATCGAGTCGGGCGGCAGCGGCAGCCTGGCTTCCGTTATAAAGACGCATCACAACGTCGGCGGCCTCCCCGAGGATATGCAGTTCGAGCTGGTCGAGCCGCTGAGGGAGCTGTTCAAGGACGAGGTCCGTTTGATAGGTGAGGAGCTGGGACTGCCCGAGGAGATCGTCTGGCGCCAGCCATTCCCCGGCCCCGGCCTCGGTGTTCGGATTGTCGGAGAGATTACGAGGGACCGGCTGGACCTCGTGCGAGCGGCGGACGCCATCGTCGTGGAAGAGATCAAGCGTGCGGGGCTCTACCGGCAGATCTGGCAGTCGTTTGCGGTCCTCCTATCCGTTCGCTCCGTTGGCGTGATGGGGGATCAGAGGTCGTACGGATACCCCGTGGTGGTGCGCGCGGTGACGTCCGAGGATGCGATGACAGCCGACTGGGCGCGCTTGGACCCCGAAGTATTGAGCAGGATCTCGAGCCGCATCGTCGGGGAGATCCCGGGCATCAACCGCGTTGCCTACGACATCACGTCGAAGCCTCCCGCCACGATCGAGTGGGAGTGAGTTGCGCCACCGGTTAGCCGGCGGAGCAGTCGCGCTGCTAGTCCTTCTTTTGGCGTGCCGCCCTGCTGAGCGTCCGCAGCCTCTCCCGCCCGACGACCCCGTCATCTCGGCCCCCGACGCCCCGGCCGACACGCCGTCTCCGCCTCCCGGTGCGCCCACCGAAACTCCTCCCCCGAGGGCGGGCGGGCCGCGTCTGGAGCGCGTTGGGCGGTTCAATCAGCCGGTCTACGTCACCGCGCCATCTGGCGACCGGCGCCTGTTCGTCGTGGAGAGGACGGGAAGGATCATGATCTTTGCCGACGGCCAGACGGTCCGGACCCCCTTTTTGGACATCTCCGGCCAGGTCTCGTCCGGGGGCGAACGCGGGCTTTTCTCGATTGCCTTTGCGCCCGACTACGCTCAGAGCGGCCTGGCGTACGTGAGCTTCACCGATACCAACGGGGACAGCCGGATCGTCGAGTACAAGGTCGACCCTGCGAACCAGAACCGGCTGGACCCCGGGTCTAGGCGGGAGATCCTGTTTGAGGAGCAGCCCTTTGCCAACCACAACGGCGGCCTCGTTGCCTTCGACTCAACGGGGATGCTGATCATCGGATTCGGCGACGGCGGGGGCCGGGGAGATCCGGGTAACCGCGCGCAGAATCTCGGAGTGCTCCTCGGAAAGTTCCTCCGGATCGATCCCAGGAGGCCGTCCGGTGGAAGGCCCTACGGGATCCCGCCCGACAACCCCTTTGTCTCCCGTCAGGGCGCTCGCCCCGAGATCTGGGCCTACGGGCTTCGCAACCCGTGGCGCTGGTCCTTCGACCCGGCGACTAACGACCTGTATGTGGGTGACGTCGGACAGAACCGAACCGAGGAGATCAACTACGTGCCGCCAAGCAGTCAACCCGGCGCGAACTACGGATGGCCGCGCTACGAGGGCAACGGCGTGTTCAGGCCCGATACGAGAATCGATGAGTCGAGGCTGGTGCGGCCAATCCTTACCTATCCGCTCGGAGGGGACACCTGTGCCGTAACGTCCGGGGGAGTGTACCGGGGCGAGGTGGAGTCGCTTCGAGGCTTTTACCTGTATGGCGACTTCTGTGAAGGCATCATCAAAGGCTTCCGCGTGAGGAATGGGGCGGCCACGGACGAGCGCACGTTCCGAGACCTGAGAGTTCCCAGCCTGAGCTCATTCGGCGAGGACTCGGCCGGCCAAATGTATGCGATCTCGCTTCGCGGCGATGTCTTTCGGATCGCCGCCGGATCCTGAACAGCTGGACGCGGCCTGCTCCTAGTCGGTGATCGTGGCCCCATCCTGAACGGCTGCGCGCGGCTGCTACAGGGGCGGCTGCATACGGCCGCCCGGGGCCGGCCTTGGCACTGCTACCCGACCTGGCCCCTTTGCCCTACTAGTCCGAGCCTTTCTCGCATCAAGTCGAAACCCTCGCGGCCCACGAACTTGATCCACAGAGCGACGCAAAATTGCTCGATGAGCTGAACGCGCTGCTTCTTCCGCAGCACCAGGTCCCTTCGTGAGTTGCTCATGACCTGGCTGAACAGCTCCGTGTGGATCGGCAGGGCTCGGTCGGCGATCTCGGCGGCGCTTGCCGATCCCTCTCTGGCGAGGTCCCGGACGGCCCGGGCATCCGCGCTCGAGCTGAGCATCTGCATGTAGGTGCGGATCAGCGCCTCGGTTTGCTCCTCGATCTTTTTCGTCTGGCGGTCCACGTACGCAACGATTGGGTTAACCATCAAAGTCTCCGATCGGAGCCGTAACCGGCGAGAAGAGTCTGGCACACATTCGTCTCGAAAAGAGCCCGGCGATCAACGGGAATGCCCATACGACAACGGGGATAATCGGGTAGTGAGCACCACCTTACGGTCCGCGGAAGAACTTCTAACCGGCCTGAACCGGCCGCAGCGGGAGGCCGTCACCCACGGCGAAGGACCGATGCTGATCGTGGCCGGGGCGGGCAGCGGGAAGACCGCCGTCCTTACCCGCCGCATCGCCTACCTCATTGCCGAAAGGGGCGTCTCCCCCTTCGCCATCCTGGCAATCACCTTCACGAACAAGGCAGCAGAGGAGGTGAGGGACCGGGTTGCTGCCTTTGTGGGCTCCGTCTCCAACAAGATGTGGATCGGCACCTTCCACTCCGCATGCGTCCGGGTGCTTCGGAGCCAGATCGGGAACATCGGGTACAAGTCCGCCTTCACGATCTACGACTCCGCCGACAGCGAGAGGCTCATCTCCTACATCGTCCGCGACGCCAACCTTGATCCGAAGCGGTGGAAGCCTTCATCGATCCTGCATGCGATCAGCCGGGCAAAGGATGAGCTCATCACTCCCGAGATGTATGCGGCAGCGGCTACCAACTGGAGAGAACGCGAGATTGCGAGCATCTACACCGCCTACCAGAAGCGGCTGAAGGAGGCCAATGCGGTCGACTTCGACGACATCATCAACCTCACGATTCGAATCTTCCGCGAATTCCCCGAGGTCCTTGGGCACTATCGCGAGCGCTGGGAGCACATCCTGGTCGATGAGTTTCAGGACACCAACGGGGCTCAGTTCGAGCTCGTCCGGTTGCTGGCGCACCCCGACGGGAACGTCGCCGTCGTGGGCGACATGGACCAGTCCGTCTACGGCTTTCGCGGAGCGGACTACCGCAACCTGGCGCGCTTCGAGGAGGCGTTCCCGAAGGCGCGGGTGATCACTCTCGAGCAGAACTACCGGTCGACCCAGCGGATCCTCTCCGCGGCCAACGCTTTGATCGAGAACAACCGTGCGCGCAAACCCAAGAACCTGTGGACGGACTCGGGGGCGGGGGAGCTCATCACCTGCTTTCACGCAGGCAATGAGCACGACGAAGCGGCTTTCGTCGCCGTTGAGATCGAGAGGCTGCGGGAGACGGAGGGATATCGCTTCAAGGATGCCGCCGTCTTCTACCGCACGAACGCCCAGTCCCGAGTAATCGAGGAGGTCTTCACCCGGTTCGGGATCCCCTACAAGATCATCGGCGGGTTGCGCTTCTACGAGCGCCGCGAGGTCAAGGACGTGCTTGCGTATCTCACGGTGCTTGCCAATCCCGCCGACACGGTGAGCCTGAGGCGAATAGTCAACACTCCCCGCCGCGGCATCGGGGAGCGGAGCATGTTCGAGGTCGAGGGTTACGCCACGGTCCGGGGAATCAGCCTTTACGACGCGATGCAGCAGGCGGAGGAGGTTGCGGGTCTCTCCCGTAAGGCGGTTGCCGGGCTGCACGCCTTTACCTCGCTGATAGAGGAGCTGCGCGGCCTGAAGGACGGCGGAGTCCCGCTCCCCGAGCTTGTTCGGGCGACGTGGGAGCGGTCGGGGTACATGGCCGAGCTCGAGGCCGAGAGGTCGATCGAGGCTCTGGGACGCGTCGAAAACGTGAAGGAGGTCGCAGGCGTAGCCGCGGAGTTCTCTCAGCGATTTCCGGACGGAACGCTAGAGGACTTTCTTGCCCAGATCCGCCTCGTCAGTGAGCAGGACGAGTACGACGAGGAGGAGTCTTCGGTCACGTTGATGACCCTCCACAACGCAAAGGGGCTCGAGTTCCCCATCGTGTTCATAGTCGGGCTCGAGGAGGGTGTGTTTCCCCATATGCGCTCCCTCACTGAACCCGAGGAACTGGAAGAGGAGCGGCGGCTCGCCTATGTGGGGATCACGAGGGCCAAAGAGCGCCTCTACCTCACGCACGCCCTCAACCGGTCGCTCTGGGGAGGGGTCAATTACAACCCCCCGTCGAGGTTTCTCAAAGAGATCCCTTCCGCCCTCGTGAACAAGGTCGGGGACGAGCCGCGGCGGGCGCGATCGGGAGGCTCGTTCGATGGCGCGTCCGGCTTTGGCTCCGCGCCCAGATACCCGGACATGGAGCGGGCTAACGCCGGCTGGCGGGTGGGTCAGGAGGTGTCGCACACGAGGTGGGGCAGCGGCGTCATCACCTCGCTCTCGGGCTTCGGCGAGAAGGCGGAGGCGACGATCTGGTTCAGCGACGTCGGGGAGAAGAGGCTGTTGCTGGCCTATGCCCCGATCAAACCGGCTGTGTGACGTCCCCGGACTTCCGAAGGACCTCGCTCCGGCGAGAGGCAAGGGCCCTCATGAGAGCTCCGAGCCGCGGGGGGTCCGCAACCAGGTCGGGCTTGAGCCCTCGCTCCTCTAGGGCACTCGAGGCCACGCTGCCCACCGAGGCCAGGAACACGCGCCCGGACAGCGCTCTCAGCAGATCGCCCGCATCACCCATCTGCTCGGCGATCATGAAGAGGTGATGCACCTGGGGAGCGCTCGTGATGACGAGGGCGTGGACGTCGCCGGCAACCAGAGCGCGGACGAGCCGTTCGGCGGGAGCAAGGTCGTCGGGTAGCTCCCAGCGGTACGGCGCGACCTCGATGACCCGAGCCCCCGCCGCTTCGAGTGAAGCCTTGAGCCGAGGGACGAGCTCCCCGTGTCGCTGGAGCGCGGTCGCATCGCCGGGACGCACGCGCTCCGAGAGCCACTCGGCGATCTCGGCGGAGGTCTCACTCTCCGGCGTCCAAGCCGGCTCGAGGCCGTAGTGCTTCAGGGCCGCCGACGCCTTCGCGCCCCTAGGGATGAGGGTGGCGGCGCGAAGGACTTCCAGAAGGGGCTCACGCAGTCCAAGCGCCTCCACCGCCGCCATCCATCGCCGTGTTCCGACTCCCGTCAGGAAAACCGCCCACCGGACCGGTGCTCGGATCACCTCTTCCGTCGCGGTGCGGAGGGGCTCGTCGTCGGGCACCGGGACCTCCTGGACGGTCGGGCCGACCAGTGGGTCGCCGCCCCAACGCTGTACGAGCTGGGCCGTTTCCCTCGCACGACGCGCGGCAGGGACCCCGACCACGATGCCTTGCAGGCCCTCGGCGCTCAACTGCTCGGTGCTCCGATCATCTCCCGTAGGTCGACGCTCTCGTCCCCGAGCACGGACACCTCGACCGGCGTTCCCGTCTTGATCAAGGGCGTGGCTCTACGGACATCTCTGGAGCGGTTGAAGGCGGCGGCCGCGACCACTTTGCCGCCCGTCAGGTAAAAAGCCGCGAACTTCCGGTCCTCGATGCTCCCCCGCACGACGATCTCCTGCCACTCCCCGGGAAAGCCTGCGTATTGGATGTTGTGCTCGTACTGGTCCGACCAGAACCAGTGAACCTCGTCGTAGACGGTCACGTCCCCGAGCATGTTCTTGGCCGCGGCCTGGCCCTGCTTTATGGCGTTCTGCCAGTGCTCGACGCGAAGGTGCCGCTTGGCGACCGGGTGGAAGTGAGTGGCCACGTCGCCGGCCGCGAACACGTCGTCGGCCGACGTCCGGCAGTATTCGTCCACGAGGATTCCGTTGTCGACCTCGATCCCGGCTTCTTCGGCGACCTCCGTCGCCGGCTGCACCCCTATTCCGACGATGGCGACGTCGCACTCGATCCGGTTTCCCGTGCTCGTCACGACCCTGCCAACTCTGCGTTTGCCTTCAAACGACGCGACGCCTTCCCCAAGGATCATCTCCACTCCGTTCTCCCGATGGATCTCCTCGAGGACCTGCCCGATCTCCCGGCCGAGGACGGAGAACAGGGGGGTTTCGAGAGCCTCGACCGCGACGACTCTTGCTCCCATCTTCGCCAAGGACGCAGCGACTTCGGAGCCTATGAAGCCCATCCCGACCAGAACGACCCGCGACCCCGGCTTCACTGCAGCACGTATCGCGTCGGCGTCGTCGCGCGTCCGCAGATCGTAGATCCCTTCGAGCGAGGCGCCCGGCACCGGTAAGGCTCTATTCCTGCTTCCCGTGGTGATCAGCAGCTTGTCGTAAGTAATGGGGCCTTGGCCTTCGAGCAAAACCGTCTTCGTGCCGGGGTCCAGGCTTGTGCCTCTTGCGCCGAAGACCGTCTCGATGCCGTTTTCCTCGTAGAACTCCCTCGGCCTTACGAGAGTCGACTCGAACTCCCTCTCCCCTCGAAGGTACTCCTTCGAGAGGGGAGGCCGGTCGTAGGGGGGATGGGGCTCGTCCCCCACAAGGACAACCCGTCCCTCGAAGCCCTCCTGTCTCAGGGTAGCCGCCGCCCATGCACCGGCGAGCCCGGCACCGAGGATCAGGAACGTCTTGCTCACTAGACCTCGACCTGGATCTGTCCGTCCTGGACCCTGATCGGGAAGGTCGCGATCGGCTCGTACGCCGGAGGGTTCAGAACCTCTCCGGTAGTGATGTCGAACCATGAGTCATGGCAGGGGCACACGATCTTGGTCCCCTCGAGGTCACCTTCGGAAAGCGAGCACATGGCGTGCGAGCAGATATCGTCGAAGGCGTAGAGGCTGCCCCCGACCGACGCCACCGCGATCGTTTCCCCACCTGCTTGGAACGCCCGGACCTCTCCGTCGCGAACCTCCTCCGCCTTGCCCACCGAAACGAACTCCGCCATGGATCCCTCCTTGCGCTACCCTCCTGTGAAGTCTCTACCCAGATACTCCGGGGGCAGATCGAGGGCGCGGACCAGCTCTTCCCACTCGCCGCGATCCAGCTCGACGTGGACGGCTTGCTCGATCAGGTGGGCGACGTCTCGGTTCCGGTAGTTCAGGTGTGCCAGCAGCTGCAGCGTCACTGGGTGGGCGGGGCGCTCGAGGATCACCAGTGGGTCACCTGCTCCCACCTCCCCCTCCTGCTCTATGGCCAGGTAGGCCCCCGGTCTCTCAGCCTCGGAGAAGCGGCGGGGGAAGCGGGGATCCCCCATCCTTATCCCAAGCTTGAAGCAGGGGGTGCGGGGCTGCGTAACCCTGAGGACGGCCGTCCCGACTCGCCACTTCTCGCCCACGAGCGCTTGCCTGAGGTCGATGCCCTCGAGCGTCAGGTTTTCGCCAAAGTTGGCGGGATCGAGTTCGCGTTGCAGCGCCTGCTCCCACCACCGGTAATCCTCCACCGAGTACGCGTAGACCGCCTTGAAGGGCCCCCCGTGGCCGACGCGGTCGCCCTGGTGGTCCCCCGACACGTTCGTCCCCCGCAGCTCGACCCTTCCCTCGATGGGGAACTTCCATATGGCCGTCGGGACGCTTCGTCCCCGCCACTGGACGTGCCTGATCTCTCCCACATTGACCGAGACGACCGTGGGGACGCGAGGGGGATCCGAGTCGTCGCGGTCCTCGCCGATCAGGCTTGCCGGGTCGGCATCTGGCTGCTTCACCTAACCAACATACGTCGTTCGCGTTTGGAAGCGAGCCCCGCTCCGGCGATTGACCGTGGCAAGCGCCGACACCTCGTTCGAACCAGCTCGTGCGAATCCTCCTCTAATCGCAACAGCTCAGGCTGGATAGACCGAGATCTCCGTCGCCTTCACCGACACCCAGATCTCTCCCCCCGACGCCAGGTCGAGGTCGGCGGTCGAGGCGGCGGTCACTTCGGCGACTATCGGCACGAGCCCGTCGACGGCCACACGGGCGCGCTCGCCCTCGAGATCGACTCCGGCAACCGACCCCTTCCAGACATTTCGGGGCGAGCCCGCCGGCTGCGATCGATGCAGGGCAACCGCTCTCGGGTGGATGGCGGCGAAGACGTCGCCGCTTCTTGCCTCGGACACGACCAGCTGTCCCCCCTCGGGTACCTCCACGCGGTTGCCCGTCGCCGTTCCGCGAATGAGGTTGAGGCCTACGAGCTCGGCGACGTAGTTCGATCGCGGCCGCTGAGCTACCTCTGCAGGAGCTCCCTCCTGCACGACCTTGCCACCCTCGAGGACGACGAGACGGTCGGCGAGAGCGGCGGCCTCGAGGGGGCTGTGGGTGACGAGCAGGCTCATCCCTTCGAATGACGCGAGGTGTCTCTTGAGCTCCCGCCGGACCTCCACCTTGGCGCCTGCGTCGAGAGCGGAAAGGGGCTCGTCCAGCAGGAGAAGACGGGGGCCGGTTGCAAGCGCTCTTGCCAAAGCTACGCGCTGCGCCTGCCCGCCCGAGAGCGCCCCCGGTTTTGACCGCGCATATCTCTCGAGGCCCACCCGGCCCAGCCAATCGCCCGCCCGCTGGCGCGCCTGCGCCCTGGCTAATCCCCTCGCGCGGAGCCCGAACGCCACGTTCTCGAGGACCGTCAGGTGCGGGAATAGCAGGTACTCCTGGAAGACGTAGCCGACGGATCTCCGATCGGGCGGAACCCGGATGCCCGCAGATGGGTCCTCGATGACCTCGGCGTCGAGGGTGACCCGCCCCTTCTCGAGGGGGACCAAGCCTGCCAGGGCCCGGAGC
>JALZBO010000019.1 GCA_030863545.1 Actinomycetota bacterium | reverse complement strand
CTCCTCACCCCCACCGACGTCAAGGATCTTGCCAGGCGCTACGGCATTCGCCCCTCGCAGGCTCTCGGTCAGAACTTTGTGATCGATCCCAACACGATTCGAAGAGTCGTGAAGCTTGCTGAGGTCGGCCGCGAAGACCATGTTGTCGAGGTGGGCGCCGGGTTGGGAACGCTCACTCTTGCCCTGAGTGATGCGGCGGAGCGAGTCATTGCGCTCGAGCTGGACAGGAAGCTCATCCCGGCGCTCACGGAGGTCCTCGCCGGAAAGACGAACGTCGAGGTGGTCGTGGGCGATGCCATGGCCACGAACTTCGGCGCGCTCACCCGCGGCCGGCCCCACAGATTCATCTCCAACCTCCCGTACAACATCGCCACGCCTCTGCTGGCGGGGATGCTCGAGGAGGCTCCGGACATCACGGACTGGGTCGTGATGATTCAAAGGGAGGTCGGCGAGCGCCTGGTCGCTTCGCCGGGGACCAAGGAGTATGGAGCCGTGAGCGTCCTGGTCGCGTACCACTGCCGAGCCCGCGCTCTCGGCAGGGTGCCCCCAACCGTCTTCTGGCCGGCTCCGAAGGTCGAGTCGCTCCTCGTGCGGCTCGAGAGGCGCGCGCCTCCAGTAGAGATTCCCGGCAAAGAGCTGATGACGGTGGTGCGCGCGGCCTTCGGGCAGCGCCGCAAGGCGATACGAAACGCTCTTGCCGGCGGCCTCGGGGCCGATCCGGGGAGGGTGGACCGAGCGCTGGCTCGCTCGGGTGTCGATCCCGGGTCCCGGGCGGAGTTGCTCGGGCTGGAGGAGTTTGCGCGGATCGCGGAGGCGCTCCGAGGGTAGCCCGTTCTCCTCTTCCAGCGGACCGGGGGTGTTAAATGGATGGGCAGAACACTTCCGGGATGGTGTAACGGCAGCACCAGGGACTTTGGATCCCTTAGTGAAGGTTCGAATCCTTCTCCCGGAGCGTGGATTCCAACCAGGACGGAATCGCCGCCGTCATCCTGGCCGCGGGCCAGGGCAAGCGTTTCAAGTCTTCGACGCCGAAGGTCCTGCACAGGGCGGCGGGGCTGCCGCTCATCCACCACGTCCTCGCGTCGGTGGGCGAAGTGCCCGGAGTCGCGCGCCTCATAGTCGTGGTGGGGTCGGGTAGGGAGGCCGTCAAGGAGGCGGTCCGGGTGAAGCGGCCAGATGCGATCTTCGTCGAGCAGGCGGAGCTGCTGGGGACCGGAGACGCGGTGCGGCGGTGCCGGCAGGTGCTCGCCGGCTTCCGCGGGATCGTGATGGTCCTCCCCGGCGACGGCCCTCTCATTCGGGGGGAGACCCTGGCCCAACTCGCCGCCCAACACGCGTCTTCCCGCGCGGACGCCACGCTCCTCACGGCCCACCTCGAAAACCCATCCGGGTACGGCAGGATCAAGCGAAACGCCGACGGAGGGTTTGCGGGGATCGTCGAGGAAACCGACGCGAGCATCGAGGAGCGCGCCATAAAGGAGGTCTCGAGCGGGATATGGTGCTTCCAGCCCGACACACTCTTCCCGGCCCTCGATCAGATCGACAACAACAATGCCCAGGGCGAGTTCTACCTGCCTGACGTTGCAGCGGTGCTCGCCCGCCAAGGTAGGCATGTGCATACGCTGGGGGCGCCCGACCCGGGCGAGATAGAGGGCGTCAACGATCGCGCTCAGCTAGCCGAAGCGACGCGCCGGCTCCGGGCACGAAAGATTGAGCAGGTCATCGCGGCTGGAGTAACGGTGGAGGATCCGAACACGACGTACATCGATGAGGCGGTCGTGATCGGCGCGGAAACGGTCGTCAGGCCGTTTTCGTTCATCGAGGGATCCACCGAGATCGGCGGTCACTGCTTGATCGGCCCCTCCTGCCGGGTCGTCGACTCCGTGGTCGAGGACGGCGCAGAGATCACGTACTCGGTGGTCAGCGGCTCCCATGTTGGACCGGGGGCGGCGGTTGGCCCTTTCGCGTCCCTTCGGCCCGGCACGCGTCTCGGTCCGTCGAGCAAAGCCGGCACGTTCGTGGAGCTAAAGGGATCGATCATCGGCGAAGGCTCCAAGGTTCCCCATCTGTCGTACGTGGGTGACGCGGAGGTCGGCAAGGGAGTCAACCTCGGGGCGGGGACGATCACTGCCAATTACGATTCGGAGAGCAAGGTAAAGTCCAAGACGACGGTCGGAGATGGTGCCTTTACGGGCGCGGACACCACTCTCGTCGCCCCCGTGAGAGTGGGAGACCACGCAGGCACGGGGGCGGGGTCGGTGGTGACCAAGGACGTGGGAGACGACGAGATCGTCGTCGGCGTTCCCGCCCGGCCTCTTCGGAAGAGAAAACCGCGGCCGAAGGCGGAATAGACGGCTGGAGAAAGCGGGGAGATCGTGGAGGTAGGAGTAAAGAAGCGGGCGATGATCTTCTCGGGCACCTCCAATCCCGAGCTCGCCGAAGAGATAGCCGCACACCTCGGAATGCGGCTCGGGGAGGTGGAGGTCAGCCGGTTTGCGTCCGGCGAGATCTACGTCCGGTTTCAGGAATCCGTTAGAGGAACGGACGCCTTCGTCGTCCAAAGCCACTCCCACCCCGTGAACGAGATGATCATGGAGCAGCTGTTCATGATCGACGCGCTCAAGAGGGCGAGCGCCAAGCGGATAAACGCGGTGATCCCCTTCTATGGATACTCGCGGCAGGACCGCAAGTCACTGGCGAGGGAGCCGATCTCTGCCCGCCTCGTTATGGACCTGATTGCGGTTGCGGGAGCCGACAGGGTCCTGACCGTGGATCTGCACAGTGGGCAGACCCAGGGGTTCTTCGACGGCCCCGTCGACCACCTCACCGCTCTGCCGATTCTTTCGCAGTACGTCGAGGACAAGTACCGCGACAACCTCGTCGTCGTTGCCCCCGACGCGGGCCGGGCAGCCCACGCCGCCAAATACGCCCGCCACCTGCACTGCTCGATAGCAGTGATGTACAAAAGCCGGCGTGCCGATGTTCGCAACGTCTCAAAGGCGGGGGGGTTGCTGGGAGACGTCGAGGGGCGGAAGTGTCTCATCGTCGACGACATGATCGACACCGCCGGGACTCTCGTCGGGGCGGTCGACGAGCTCAAGCGGCATGGGGCTGCCGAGGTCATGGCGGCCGCCACCCACGGGATCTTCTCGGGCGACGCGATGGAAAGGATCGAGAAATCCGAGCTGACCGAGGTCATCGTGACGAACACCCTTCCCGTGGCCCAGCGCTCGGGGGCTCAGAAGATCACGGTCCTCTCGATCGCTCCAATCCTTGCCTCCACGATCAAGGCGGTCTTCGAGGACGAGTCGGTCTCGGAGATCTTCCAGGGCGAGCACCTAGAGGCGATCCCGCCCGAGAACCCGTTTCGCCGGCGGTGAGTCCGGGTCGTCCTTCTCACCCATGCGTCCGGTGAGCGGGTACACTGGGGCCTAAATGGAGGTCACGCTCGAGGCAGCCGCGCGCACCGAGACGGGGAAAGGACCGGCTCGGAGGGCTCGCGCGGCGGGAAAGGTCCCGGCGGTCCTGTATGGGCCTTCGGTCCAGCCGACCTCGCTTGTAGTCGACTCAAAGCAGATGATCCAGGCTCTGCAGACCGAGGCCGGCGCGAACGTCCTCATCAACCTGGCGGTGGACGGCAGTCGGTACCTGACTGTTCCTCGCGAGATCCAGAAGCATCCGATCAAGGGGACGATCCTCCACGTCGACTTCGTGCAGGTGGCCAGGGACGTCAAGATCAACGCCGACGTACCGGTTCACTTCGTCGGCGAGTCGCGCGGCGTGAAGGAGGGCGGGCAGCTCGACGTCCACCTACACGAGCTGAAGGTCGAGGCGTTGCCGACCGACGTTCCCGCAGCGATAGAGGTGGACATCTCGGGTCTTGGCATCGGCGACCCTCTCAAGGTGAGCGACGTCGTGCTCCCGGCGGGGGTGGAGGTGGTGAATCCTCCCGAGGACCTGGTCGTGGCGATTATCGAGACCACCGTCATGGAGGTCGAAGAGGAGGTCGCCCCGGAGGAGGGTGAGGAACTGCCCGAGGCCGGCGAGCCCGCCGAGGCAGAAGGGGAAGGATAGCGTCCCGCTTCGGACGCGAGTACCGACTCGGCTCCTCCACTCTGGTCCCGCCCTCATCGAGCAGCAAACATGCCTGCTTGGCTTGCGGTGGGTCTGGGTAATCCCGGCAGCCGCTACGAAGGATCCCGCCACAACGCCGGGAGGCGCTCCGTGGAGGGCCTCGCCGGGAGGCTGGGATCGAAGATGGGGTCATCGAAGGCGCCGGCCCGCGTGGCCGAAACGAGCTCCGACGGAGTTCGTCTCATCCTTGCGGCTCCGACCACCTACATGAACGAAAGCGGAAGGGCCGTCGCCTCGCTCACCGCTTACTACCGGATCGACCCCGAGTTTCTCATCGTCGTCCACGACGAGATCGACCTTCCTGCGGGCGTGCTTCGAGTAAAGCGAGGAGGGGGGAGCGCGGGCCACCATGGAATCGAATCGGTGACTAATGCGTTGAAAACAAGAGATTTCTACCGGGTTAGGATCGGAGTTGGCCGCCCATCCTCCCCCCTGCAGGATCCGACCGGGTTTCTTCTACAGCAGGTGTCCAAGCAGGAGGCCTCGGAGCTGGCCAAAGCGGAGGAGCGAGCCGGGGAGGCGGTTCTGAGCCTGATCCACTCGGGTCTCGACGCAACCAGGAACCGGTTCAATGCGGCTCCCGAATGAGAGCAATGCCGAATAAGACACTAGAGACAAATCTCGTGGCCGGGATCTGGCCGCCCGAGGTGCTCGAACGCATTCTCGAAGAGCGCCAGGCGGCGGTCGCGGAGGTCGCGCGCGCCTTCACCATCGCCGGCCTCGCGACGCAGGCTCACGTCCTTCTGGTCGTTCTGCCGCGCAGCCGTGACGCCGAGCGCTTCTACGAATCGCTCAAGGTGTGGATGGATGCCGGGGACGTCTCGCTTTATCCCGCGTGGGAAGCCCTGCCCGGCGAGGCCATCTCCCCCACTTTGGAGACGATGGGGAAGCGCATCAAGCTGCTGAGAGATCTCTCCTCCGGACGCCCTCCGAAGGTCATCGTTACCTCGGTGAGGGCGGCGGTTCAGGGGGTGGCGGAACCGCCGGAAAGCACGATCACCCTCCGTCCTGGGACGGAGATACCCCTCGAGGAGATCGCGAAGGGCCTCGTCGACTACGGGTTCGAGCGCAACTACCTGGTGGAACGCCCAGGGGAGTTCTCGGTGCGGGGAGGGATACTCGATGTCTTCCCCGCCGATGGGGGGCCGCCGTTTCGAGCGGACTTCTTCGGCGACGAGATCACCGACCTGCGCCGCTTCTCCGCGACGACGCAACGGAGCGAGGGGCCCCTCGAGGCTGTCGCCGTGACGCCTTGCCGCGAGCTGCGGCTGAGCGACGAGGTGAGGGCGAAGGCTGCGTCCCTTCTCGAGTCCGGCTCCTTCGAGGGTGAACGCCGGGAAGACCTCGAGCGTCTCGCCAACGGCGTGCCCTTCCCGGGCATGGAGGCTTACCTGGGGCTTCTGGCCGGCCCGCTCCGCAAGGTGACGGACCTTCTTCCGCCCGAGGGCAATGTCGTGCTGTGCGACCCGAAGCAGTGCCGCGATCGCGCCGCGGACTTCCTGGAGCAAGCTGCGAGCTGGGGCGGCGAGCAGTCGGAAAGCCTCTTCGTCGACTTCGGAGAGGTTGCACAAGGGGCGGTCGAGCTTTGGGCTTACAGGCGGGCGGAGGAAGGCGTCGACCTCGACGTAACCGGCTGGGACGAGTACGCGGGACGCGTGGACGCCCTTGCCGAGCGCCTCTCCGATGTCCTGAGATCCGGCGCGACGGTCACCGTTGCGGCGGGGCGGGGAGCCGATAGAGCGCGGGAGGTCCTGGCCGAGTCCGGCCTCGGCTTGCCTGTTGCCGGCCCAAGGTTGGGACGGGGAGTGATCACGGCCGACGGCGTAGGGAAAGGCTTTCTCCTCAAGTTCGAAGGTGAGCCGGCTCTCGCCGTCGTCGGGGAGGCAGATCTCTTCGGGCGCCGCAGGCAGGCCGCCTCCCCACCTGCTCAGGTCCCCGCTAGGGCGACCGCATTGGTCCTCGAGCTGGCTCCCGGTGACTACGTCGTCCACGA
>JALZBO010000014.1 GCA_030863545.1 Actinomycetota bacterium | reverse complement strand
GGACCACCTCATAGAAATAGGCCATCAACCGGCCCATCCCATGCACGATTGCGTTGAACACGGTTATCCTCGGGGCGGCACCGGATCGAAGCCGCTTTGCGCGAAGGGCTGACACCTCGCCAGCCGTCTGACTGTCAGCCAAGAGCCCCGACCCGGTCCGTGCACCCGTATAGCCTCTATCGCGTAGCTAGAGCACGACGGCACGAACCGGCATCGCGACGGCAGAAGTGGCGACACCAGCCGCTGATACGCTCGAATTGCCCCCATCATCACTTCGCCGGCAGCCGCCGCCCCCGGCCCGAGACTCTTACTCACCGCGCCTCCCTGGCAGAATTTGTAAGAGCTCGCTTACAGCTGCTCGCACGTTTAGATCCCTTACCCGTACCCTTATCAAGCTGTCAAATCCTGGAGGAACGCCACCGGCAAGTCGGAGCGCCGCTCGGACCTGCCGACGTAAACGATTCCTCTGCACCGCGCTCCCGTGCCTCCTCGAGACAATGAGGCCGTGCCGCCCCGGTCCGGCGTCGTCCCGCGGCAGCACGTGGATGACGAGCTGCGGAGTGACGTGACTTTGTCCATCCTTCAAGACCCGTTCGAAGTCCCGACGCGACCTGAGCGCGACGGGCTTCGCCCGCGTCAGGCCAGCCTGCACTAATGTGTCAGCCTAGCCCGGCCCTTTCGGCGTCGCCGCGCGATCGTCGCTCGTCCCGCACGCGTGCGCATCCGCACCCGAAACCCGTGGGTCTTCTTTTGGTGGCGCGTGTTTGGCTGGAAAGTCCGCTTCACGTTGTCTCCCGAAAGTGTCCGGCCGTACCGGGCCGAACACCAAAGTATAGCCGCTGCTGGCATCCCGGCCGGGCCGCCACGCGCCCGCCCACATCCACCACACGACTAACTTTCCCACCGTTGAGGCGCTCTCCCGCCCTCGCTATAATCTGCCCCGGCCTGCCAGCGGAGCCCACCGCTGAGGGGCAAAACGGTTCCCCCCGGGTACTTCCCCGTCGCACCTCTTCCCCCCAGGGGCCTGTCACTTTTGAGCTGTCTAGCGAGGTGAGCGGCGCTGTGGGTACGGCCTCCTTTTCCACACCTGTGGACTATGTTGTGGAAAACTCTTCGCGGCGCGCTCTTCGCGCCCCATCCCCAAACCCCACGAAATCATGGCCACTCCCCAGCACCCCCTGACACAGGTCTCTTCCCAGTCGGACCTCTGGGACCACGCGGCTTCCCTCCTCCGCCGCCAGCTCGCGGAGCCCACCTTTCAGTCCTGGTTCGCGCCCATGCGCGTGGGGTCGTCCCCTCCGGGCGAGCTCGTCCTTCTGGTCCCGAGCAAGTTCGCCAAAGACTGGGTTGAGCCGCGTTACTTACCCCTCATTGAAGCCGCCGTCGCAACGGCGGCCGGCCGTGATCTCGACGTCCGCATCCACGTAGATCCCCTCCCCGTCCAGGCGCCAGAGCCGGCTGCGGCCCCCCGCCCCTCCTCCGAGTCCTCCGCTTTTATCAACCCGCGCTACTCCTTCGACTCGTACGTCATCGGCAATTCCAACCGCTTCGCCCATGCCGCCGCCCTAGCCGTCGCCGAAGCACCGGCACGTGCGTACAACCCCCTTTTTATTTACGGAGGTGTGGGCCTTGGCAAGACCCACCTTCTCCATGCGATCGGCCACTACGTCCTCCAAACCCAGCCGGCGTTGGCGGTCCGGTACGTCTCCAGCGAGCAATTCACCAACGAGTTCATCGCCTCGGTTGGCGATCCCGGCCGAATCTCTGGCTTCAAGCGCCGCTACCGGGAAACCGACGTCCTTCTAGTAGACGACGTCCAGTTCCTCGAGAACAAAGAGGCAACGATCGAGGAGTTCTTCCACACCTTTAACACCCTCTACGAGGCAACCAAGCAAATCGTCCTCACGTCCGACCGGCCCCCCAAACAGCTCGGCCTCGACGAGCGTGTTCGCTCCCGCTTCGGGTGCGGGCTAATCACAGACGTCCAGCCCCCCGACCTCGAGACTCGGATCGCCATCTTGCGCAAGAAAGCAGACTTCGAGGGGGTGGTCCACCTACCCGATGACGTCCTTGCGTACATAGCATCCCGCGTCGAGTCCAACATCCGGGAGCTGGAGGGAGCCCTCATCCGCGTCGTTGCATTTGCGAGCCTGGATCACGCCCGGGTCTCCGTTAGCCTGGCCGAGAGCGTCTTGCAAGACCTCTACCCCGAGGGTGGCTCCGGCACCATCACCCCCGAGCTGATTTTGTCGGAGACATCCCGATACTTCAACGTCGACCCGAGCGAGGTTCTTTCTATGAAGCGCGACCGCGCCCTCGTGACCGCTCGGCACGTCGCGATGTATCTCTGCCGTGAGCTCACGGACCTTTCCCTCCCAAGAATCGGCAGTTGGTTCGGGGGAAGGGACCACTCAACGGTTATGCACGCGATGACAAAGATCCGCGTCCGCATGGCGGAGAAACGCTCGACCTACAACCAGATTCAGGAGCTCACCTCCCGTATCCGCACAAAGGCAAACGGGTTGTGAACAACAACGAACCACCCCCAACTCCTTCCGAACGCCGCGCGTTCTCCCCATACAAGCCGCATCCCGTCCCCAGCACACCCAACCTTTCCTGAGCACGACGTTGAGGTTTTCAACACCGTCCCCATCGCTACTACTACTGCGCGTGAGTATCTAGATGAGAAACGGGAATTTCCGCGCGCGGGGATAAGCGACACGAAACTGTCAGTACCAGTGCCTACCCTTGTCACCTGGAGGTGAAACGTGGAGATCGAATGTGAGAAGGAAAGCCTGCTCGAGCTGAGCCAAGCGGTGCTGCGAGTCGTCTCGCCAAGGGCGAACACTCCCGCCTTAGGAGGCATTCGAATCAGTGCGAGGGAAGGTGTAGTCGAGCTCGCGGCTTCCGATCTCGAGACTTTCATGACGGTGACGGGGGAGTGCTCTGTCGTTAAAGAGGGTGCGGTGGTGTTGCCGGGGAGGTTGTTCGGTGAGATTCTTCGAAGTCTGCCGAGCGGCTGGGTGACGATCTCGGGAGCGGATGGCGAGGCGAGGGTCGAGGCCGGTCGCTCCGAGTTTTCCATGGCGACGTTTCCGGTGTCCGACTTTCCTCGCCCCCCAACCGGGGATGCAACGGAAGTGTGCCGCGTGGAGGGGGCCCACCTTGCCCGTGCTCTCAAACAGGTAGGCAAAGCTGCCTCTGGAGACGAGGGCCGGCCGGTTCTCACGGGAGTGCTGTGGGCCATAGAAACAGGTTCGCTAAAGGTGGTGGCAACCGATAGCTACCGGCTGGCGGTTAGTGACCTCCTTATAAAGGAAGGGCCGGAGTCGGCTCAGGCCATCATTCCGAATAGAGCCCTTGTCGAGTTCGCGCGCCATTTGTCGTCCGATGAGAGCGAGCAAGCCGAGGTGTGGCTGGGTGAGTCCCAAGCCGTGCTTAGCTTTGGGCACGTCAAGCTTGTTACGAGGCAGATCGAGGGGGAGTTTCCGAACTGGAGGAGATTGATCCCCGAACAGCAGAAGAGCCGGCTGGCAGTGGACCGCGAGTCGTTTGGGGCCGCGGTTGCAAGAGTGGGTCTGGTAGCTCAGGCCAATACGCCTGTCCGGTTTCACCTTGGTCCGGAGGTCCAGCTGACCGCCAGCGAGAGTGGTGTTGCGGAAGCGGCAGAGTTCGTGGAGGAGGCGGAGTACGAGGGCGAGCCGATGGTTGTGGCATTCAACCCGCGGTTTTTCCTCGATGGGCTGGAAGGCGTGGAGGCCAAGCGGGCGCTGCTAGAGCTGACCGAGCCGACAAAGCCGGCGACTCTGAAAGGGGAAAACCAAGAGAACTACACCTACCTCGTGATGCCGGTGAGGTTACCCAGCTGAGAAGGGTGTGAGGGCTTTAGGTGTGGCTGGAGTGGGTGAAGCTTGTGGACTTTCGAAACTACGCGGAAGCGGAGATGGCGTTTGATTCCGGCTTCAACCTCGTGTTGGGGAGGAACGGGCAAGGGAAGACGAGTTTGCTAGAAGGCATTTACTGCTTGTCGGCCTTTGGGTCGCACCGAACCGCGTCCAGTTCGACGATGATCCGACATGAGGCGGAGCGAGCGCTGATTCATGCGAGGGGAGGGATAGGAGGAAAGGGCGTGAAGGTTGACGCCCAGATCGGCCGGACGGGCGGCGTCAAGGTGTGGATCGATCGCCAGCCGATTGCACGGCGGTCAGCGGCTCGAGCACCGATCTCGGTGATCTTCTCGCCCGAGGACCTGGCCATTGTGAAGGGGTCTCCGGAGGAGCGCCGGCGCTTCCTGGACAACGCCAGCACAGTCACGCACCCGCTGAGCGCCCCCGATCGCATGAACTTCGAGCGCGTCCTCAAGCAGCGAAACGGTGCTCTCAAGGCTGCTCGTAGCAACCCGAGGGTCGGAGCCCACCTTGACGTGTGGACCGACCAGCTTGCAGCGGCGGGCGCGCTTGTGGTGAGGAATCGAGTGGAGGTGCTTGCACGGCTCGAACCAGCAATCCGTATGCGGTACCGAGAGGTTGCAGGCAGCGCTCCCCCCGAGCTGGCCTATGACCCGAGCTGGAAAGAGGGCGAGGCGGCGCAGGATCCCGAAGCGACGGCTGAGGAGTTGAGAAAGGCACTCGAGGCGGCGCAGGCAGGGGACCTCGAGCGCGGCGTGACCTCAGTTGGGCCTCATCGTGACGATTTGGCGATCACCCTCGCCGGCGCCGACGCGCGGCTGTACGCCTCGCAAGGGGAGCAGCGGAGCCTCGCGCTGGCGCTTCGGCTTGCCGAACGGGATGTGGTGGCCAGGCTGTATGGCGAGGAGCCGATCCTGCTGCTCGACGACGTCTTTTCGGAGCTGGACAGCTACCGGCGCAGCCAGCTTGCCGGCCTCGTCGCGGAGACGGGGCAGACCGTGGCGACAGCGACCACGGCGGAGGCAGTTCCGCTTAAAGGCGGCAAGGTGGTCGTTGTCGCGGAGGGAAGGTTTGCGAGCGGTGGATGAGCTAATGCCTATTGGGCCGACATTGGCCGGGCTTGCCGAGGGTTGGGGGCTGGAGAAACCGGTCGAGACCGGACGCCTGTTTGCGCGGTGGGAGGCCATGGTCGGTTCCGACATTGCGTCTCGATGCAAGCCCACCTCGCTTCAGGGCGGGGTACTGAAGGTGAGGACGGGGTCGCCCGCATGGGCATCGGAGCTTAAGTACCTCGAGGGCCAGATAGTCGCCAGACTGAACAAAGAGTTGGGCCAGGACATCGTCAAGCGGATCAAGCCGTGGGTGTCGTCGCGGCGAGAGGCGGAAAAGGGGGGAGGGCAGTGCCAGCCGGTTGCTCGGGCGAGGGAGCAAAACGCAGCCAAGCGAGAGCAAGCCGAAAGAGCTGCCGACGCACTTGCGGCAGGGCTCTCGGATGAGGTGCTTGCGGCATCGCTTAAAAGGGCCTTTAGAGCGGCGACATTAACCGAGAGAGCCAACCCCTCGGTGGTATACTTGGATCATTAGCGCAAGCCGTCTCGGACGATCAAGGACCCCTCACGAGGGCTGCTGAGTTGCCGCTTCACGGCGCGGCTTTCCGCAACCGCACTGTCGGCCCCAGATTTCAGGGGAGCCTCGCTCGCGCAGCTAACTGAACTACCCGGAGAAGTTTGAACCAAACTACAGGTCAGAAAACAATGGGCACACCGGTCTCGGCCCCCAGGAAGGCCGCTCAGACTCAGAACACCTATACCGGGCAGGACATCACCGTCCTGAAGGGATTGGCGGCGGTTCGCCGCCGCCCCGGTATGTACATCGGGTCCACGGGCCCGCGGGGACTCCATCACCTCGTTTACGAGGTGGTCGACAACGCCGTGGACGAGGCACTGGCCGGCTTCTGCGACCGGATCGACGTCACGATTCACGAAGACGGCTCGGTCTCGGTAAAGGACAATGGCCGGGGAATACCTATCGATTCCCCCAAGGGCGAGAGGCGCTCGGCGGTTGAGGTCGTCCTGACCGAGCTGCATGCCGGCGGCAAGTTCGGCGGCAAGGGCTACGCCGTGTCCGGAGGCCTCCATGGCGTCGGCGTCTCGGTCGTCAACGCGCTTTCAGAAAAGCTGGAGGTCGAGGTATCGCGAGATGGCGGCCTTTACGTTGCCGCCTTCTCGAGGGGCAAGACCACCCGGCCCCTTACGAAGGTCAAGTCTCTGGGGCGTGGCGGGAAGACCGGCAGCATGGTCACGTTCTGGCCCGACCCGGACATCTTCACCGAAACCGTCGACTTCGACTACGACACGATCGCCCGACGGCTGCGCGAGCTGTCGTATCTCACGGGCGTCATGATCACGTTCACTGATGAGCGCACGGGCAAATCGGAGATTTTCAAGGCAACCGGTGGCCTAGCGGACTTCGTAAAGAGCCTGAACGCCGGCCGGGAGATGCTCCACAAGATCATCCGCCTCCAGGAGGCGGCCCCGGGGCGTGAGGTTGAGGTCGCTCTCGTGTGGAACACCTCGTTCACCGAGTCGATCCACTCCTTCGCCAACACGATCAACACCCACGAGGGCGGCATGCACGAAGAGGGGTTCCGCAAGGCCCTTACGAACGTGGTCAACCGCTACATAAGGAGTAAGGGTCTCGGCAACGGCAAGGAGCCGGCCCTCGAGGGAGGAGACATCAGGGAAGGCCTGGTGGCCATCATCTCGGTGAAGCTCCAAGAGCCCCAGTTCGAGGGCCAGACCAAGACCAAGCTCGGCAACAGCGAGATGCGCTCGTTCGTCGAGACCGTCGTCAACAAGAAGCTGGGGGAGTGGTTCGAGGAACACCCGACGGAGGCGCGGCGGATCATCGCCAAGGCTCAGCAGGCGGCGCGAGCTCGGATCGCGGCGAAGAAAGCGAGGGACATCACCCGCAAGACTGCGTTCGAGGGAGGAGGGCTGCCTGGAAAGCTCGCCGACTGCTCGTCGCGCGACCCCTCCGCTTCGGAGCTTTTCATCGTCGAGGGTGACAGCGCAGGGGGGAGCGCCAAGGGTGGCCGAGACCGAGAGTTCCGGGCGATCCTGCCGATCCGCGGAAAGATCCTGAACGTCGAAAAGGCCCGGCTTCACAAGATCCTCGAGAACCGGGAGGTGCAGGCTCTCATCACCGCGATCGGGACCGGCATCGGGGAGGACTTCAACATCGAGAAGGCGCGCTACCACCGGATCTGCCTTCTGGCGGACGCCGACGTGGACGGGCAGCACATCACCACGCTGCTGCTGACCTTCCTCTTCCGGCACATGCCCGGCCTGATCGACGCGGGCTACGTCTACTTGACGCAGCCACCCCTTTACAAGACGACGATCGACGGCAAGAAGCACTACCTGTTCAGCGACGAAGAACGCGATCAGCTGCGCGCGGCGCACCCGAACAAGAAGCTCACCTTCAACCGCTTCAAGGGGTTGAGCGAGATGCCCGCGGAGGAGCTGTGGGACACCACGATGAACCCCGAGACGCGCATCCTCAAGAAGGTGCAGATGGAGGACGCCGCCCTCGCCGACGAGATCTTCTCGATCCTGATGGGTGAGAACGTCGAGAGCCGCCGGGAGTTCATCACGAGCAATGCCAAGTACGCGACCCTCGATGTCTGAGGCGATCTGCAGTGGGTGACGAACAGCTTCCCCTCACTCCCGCCGCAGAGAGCGGGGTCAGAACCGTTGACATAGAGGAGGAGGTCCAGCGCTCCTACCTCGACTACGCGATGAGCGTGATCGTGGGCAGGGCGCTTCCCGACGTCCGTGATGGGCTGAAGCCGGTTCACCGCAGGATCCTGTGGGGGATGCTCGGGCTAGGGCTGCGCCCGGGAACTCCGTACAAGAAGTGCGCGCGGGTGGTTGGCGACGTCATGGGGAAGTATCACCCCCACGGCGACGCGGCTATCTACGACGCGCTCGCGCGCATGGCGCAGGACTTCTCGATGCGCCACCCCCTGGTCGACGGACACGGCAACTTCGGGTCGGCCGACGGGGACCCCCCGGGAGCCCAGCGCTACACAGAGTGCAGACTGTCTCCTCTCGCGATGGAGCTCCTCCGCGACATCAACGAGGAGACCGTCGACATCGTCTTGAACTACGACGGCGAGGAAACCGAGCCTGCGGTCCTGCCGGCCCGATTCCCCAACCTCCTCGTCAACGGTTCGACGGGGATCGCCGTCGGGATGGCGACCAACATCCCGCCCCACAACCTGGGCGAGGTCGTCGACGCGGTGATCGCCTTGATGGAGAACCCGGAGATGACCTCTGCGGAGCTCGCCGAGATCGTAAAGGGGCCCGACTTTCCGGGGGGAGGCATTATCGTCGGCCGGGCGGGAATCCGGGAGGCGTACGAGACCGGCCGCGGGAGCGTTCGGGTGAGGGCCAAGTGCGAGGTGGAGGAGACCAAACGCGGCACCAGGATCGTCGTTACTGAGCTTCCCTACATGGTGTCGGGAGACCGCCTCCTGGAGAAGCTCAAGGAGCTCGTCGACAACAAGCGCATCACCGGGGTGTCGGGAGGGCGCAACGAGAGCAACCGGAAGGGCACCCGCATCGTGATCGAGCTGAAGCGCGATGCGATCCCGCAGGTCGTGCTCAACAACCTCTACAAGTTCACGCAGATGCAGGACTCGTTCGGCATCAACATGCTCGCCTTGGTGGACGGCATTCCGCGGACTCTTCCGCTGCGCGACATGCTCAGCCACTACATCGATCACCAGGTCGACGTAATCACCAGGCGGACGCGTTATCGGCTGCGCAAGGCGGAGGAGCGGATGCACATCCTCCAAGGCCTTCTCGTTGCCCTCGACCACCTCGATGAGGTGATCACGCTGATACGCGAAGCGCCCTCCGCCGAGGAGGCTCGGATCAACCTGATGGCCAACTACCAGCTCACCGAGATCCAGGCGAACGCCATCCTCGACATGATGCTGCGCAGGCTGGCCGCGCTAGAGCGCGACAAGATCCGCCAAGAGGCGGAGGAGCTGCGAAAGACGATCGAGGAGCTGAACGCGATCCTCAAGTCCCCTGCAAAGGTCAAGAGGATCATTCGCGACGACCTCACGACGATCAAGGAGAAGTACGCCAACCCCAGGCGGACGGAGCTCGTGGCGGACCAAGCCGAGTTCAACGTCGAGGACCTGATCGCCGACGAGGACGTGATCGTCACGATCACCCGCTCCGGCTACATCAAGCGGGTCAAGTCCTCCGTCTACAAGACACAGGGCCGGGGAGGCAAGGGCGTCATCGGAGCAAAGCCGAAGGAGGGCGACATCGTCCAACACATGCTCTCGACGACGAACCACGCCTACGTGATGATCTTCTCCAACCGAGGGAAGGTCTATCGGATCAAGGCGCACGAGATCCCCGAGAAGGACCGCGTGGCCCGCGGGATCTCGATACGAAACCTCTTGCCTTTCGGACCCGACGAGAGCGTGGCGCAGGTCCTGGACACCCGGGACTTCGAAACCCACAGGTACCTAGTGATCACCACCCGCAAGGGGGTCATCAAGAAAACGCTCTTCAACGCTTACAACTCGTCGCGCCGCGATGGGATCATCGCCCTCAACCTTCGGGACGACGACGCGGTGGTCTCCGTCAGGGCGACCTCCGGCAAGGACGAGCTCATCATGGTCTCCCGGAACGGCATGGCGATCGTCTTCGATGAGGCCGACGTGCGCCCGATGGGGCGGCCGGCCGGCGGAGTGATCGGGATGCGGCTTGCCGAGGACGACGAGGTGGTGGCCTTCGACGTGGTCGATCCCAACGCCGAGCTTCTAATCGTGACCGACAACGGCTACGGCAAGCGGACGTTGCTCGACAAGTATCCCCGGCAGCGCAGGGGCGGTAGAGGCGTCAAGACCGCCAGGCTCACGGGGCGCCGGGGATCGATCCAGGGCGCGGGCGTGGTAAGGGTCGGCCATGAGGTCTTCCTGATCGCAAGTGACGGCCAGGTCATACGGATGACCGTGCGCGACATCTCGCGTCAAGGGCGCGACACGACGGGGGTCCGAGTGATGCGCCTGGAGCCGGGGGTGTTCATCGCAGCGATCGCCCCCGTCAACGAGGACGAGTACGTTAGTCCGAACATCAGCGGGTAAAATCGGCCCCTTGGGGGCTATAGCTCAGCCGGTTAGAGCGCAGCACTGATAATGCTGAGGTCCCTGGTTCGATTCCAGGTAGCCCCACCACCCCATCCCAGAGCCGAAGGCGACCGCCACCTCTGTTAGCCTGCTTGGATGAAAGATCTTGCGACCTCCTCGCGCGGCCCGGCCTCGCGGCGACGACGTCCGGCCTCGCGGCGACGCCGTCCGGCCTCGCGGCGACGCCAGCAGCCCTCCCTTCGGTTGGGCAAGGCCCTGGGGTTGGCGGCGATCGGCGCTTTCGTGGGGTGGGCCTTGAGGCCGAAGGAGCCACGCAGGCCTCCGGAGGGTGTTTGGGTAGACGCGGCGCCCGGGGCCGGCGCGTCTCGGAACGTCTCCGATTGACCCGCGTCACGGTTGTAGGGTCATCCGGCGTGATCCCCCTGCTCGCCGCGACGCTCTCCGAGCACCCGGACGTCGAGCGTGTGATCACCGCGGACCGGCGGGGCCTCGAGGAGGCGATTCGCCAGGGCGACGTGGCCGTTGGCTCTTGGCCCGGGCAGCCCGAGAAGGATCAGCAATCGGCGATGGCGGCGATATCGCGAGGGATCCCGTACGTGTCCGCCGCCGACACTCCCGAGTCCTTTCAGGCGCTCACGGAGTTGCGAAGCAGGGCCGAGGCTGCAGGTACGGTTGTAGTGGCCGGAATGGGATGGTCGCCCGGTCTCACGAATCTCATGGCCGCAGCCGCCGCCGAACGCCTGGATGAGCCCGCCGAGATCCGTGTTGCGTGGATCGGCTCTAGCTCGGGCTCGCTGGGGAGGGAGGTTTTGCAAAAGGCGGCGAGTGCGCTGACCGGCATGGCGATGGTCTTCGAGGGCCAGAGCTGGGTCCTCGAGGAGGCGGGGGGCAGACAGGAGGAGGTCTTCTTCCCCGAGCCGGTGGGGTGGCGGAGCGTGCATCTTTGCGCGGGTCCCGAGGCGCTGTCCCTCCCGACGGCGATCGATGGGGTCCGGCGGGTGGAGGTGAAGGGTGCGCTGGCCGAGCCAGTGGCGGGCCAGATGGTGAAGCCGATTCAGCGGTTCCCCGGCCTCCTGTCTAGCGACCGGTTCCTTAGTGCAACGGTAAGCGCCGGGAAGGCGTTTGGTGGGCCGGGGGGAGTGGCTCAGCCTTGGTCCGCTGTCCGCGTGGACGTGAAGGGGACCAAGGATGGCTCTTCGCACACGATCACCTACGGTCTGGTCGACCAACTCCCGAACCTGCTTGCGGCGCCGCTACTGGTGGCGGCCCTCACGATCATCGGGCGAAGCAAGGGGGCTGCCGGGGTACTGGCCCCTGAGGCCGTCTTCGAGCCGGCAACCTTCTTCCCGCTCCTGGCCGACAGGGGGGTGCGTGTCGCCACTCTGGAGAGGAGCTTAGTTGGCGAGACCTAGAATGGTGCAGTCGGGGCCGTAGCTCAGCCGGTAGAGCGCTGCCTTTGCAAGGCAGAAGTCAGGGGTTCGAATCCCCTCGGCTCCACTCCGTCTCGTACGCTCGGGTGTGCGACCTCAATTGTCTTCTGCAAGCCGGCTCCTCGACCTCGCCGAGGGTTGCGTACTTCTGAAGACGGCTCATCACTCGATCGAGATCACTCCGAGCGCATCGAGGATTA
>JALZBO010000075.1 GCA_030863545.1 Actinomycetota bacterium | reverse complement strand
CCCGCCACGGCTCTTTCGCTCTCCGATCTCCTTGGGGGAGGTGACGAGGATGCGGTCTGCGGTCATGCGGATCGAGTGACGGTTCACCTCGCCGCTGATGTTGCGGACGTTGGCCTCGCTCACAGCCTTGCGCACGCCGCTTTTATGCTCCGACACCGGCTACCGCCTCTTCCACCCGCTGCAGCCTGTTGAACACGAGGCCGTCAGGCCCGAGGTCCACCTCGATCGTGTCGCCGCTCTCGAACGAACCCTGCAGCAGCTCGATCGCAAGGCGGTCTGCGAGCTCCTTGGCGATGAGCCGCTTCAGAGGCCGCGCTCCATAGGCGGGGTCGTACCCCTTCTCGGCCAGGTAATCCTTCGCCGACTGGCTCAACTGGATCGACAGCCCCTTGCTCGCAACCCGCTCTGCGAGACGCTCGACCTGCAGCTCGACGATACGTGCGATGTGCTCCTTGCTCAGCCGGTGGAACACCACGATCTCGTCGACCCGGTTGATGAACTCGGGCTTGAAGGTCATCGACACGGCGTCCATGACCTTCTCCCTCATCCGCTCCGGGTCCGGCTCTGAGAGGATCCAGTCGCTCCCGACGTTCGAGGTCATGATGATGATCGTGTTGCGGAAGTTGACGACGCGCCCCTGCCCGTCGGTCATGTGGCCGTCGTCCATGATCTGCAGCAGGGAGTTGAACACGTCGGGGTGCGCCTTCTCGATCTCGTCGAGGAGGACCACCGAGTAGGGCCGCCGCCTGACCGCCTCGGTCAGCTGGCCGCCCTCGTCGTACCCGACGTAGCCGGGGGGAGCGCCATACAGCCTCGAGACCGAGTGCTTCTCCATGTACTCGCTCATGTCGAGCCGGATCATCGCCCTCTCGTCGTCAAAGAGGAACTCGGCGAGCGCCCTGGCAAGCTCTGTCTTACCGACGCCGGTGGGACCGAGGAATATGAAGCTTCCGATGGGGCGGTTGGGGTCAGACAGACCCGAGCGCGAACGCCGGATGGCGTTGGCGACCGCGCTCACCGCCTCATCCTGCCCGACAACCCTTAGGTGCAGGCCCTCCTCCATCTTGACGAGCTTCTCGATCTCGCCCTCCATGAGCTTGGAGACAGGGATGCCCACCCACTTGCTCACGACCTCGGCGATGTCTTGCTCGTCGACCTCTTCCTTCAGCATGACGCGGTCAGCCTGCAGGTCCGACAGCGACTTGTTTGCTTCGTCGAGCTGCCGGTTGAGCTCGACGAGCTTCCCGTAGCGGAGCTCCGCAGCCGCGTTGAGGTCGCCCTCGCGCTCCGCCCGCTCGGCCTGCGCCCTCACGTCCTCGATCTCGGCCTTGAGGGCTCGAATCTTGTCGATCGCGTCCTTCTCGAGTTGCCAGTGAGCCTTGAGGCCGGCAGACTCCTCCCGCAGGCGCGCAAGCTCCTCCTCGAGCTTCTCGAGCCTCGCCTTGGATGCCTCGTCCTTCTCCTTCTTCAAGGCGGTGCGCTCAATCTCGAGCTGCTTGATCCTCCGCTCGACCACGTCGATCTCCACTGGCATGGAGTCGATCTCGATCCGGAGCCGGCTCGCCGCCTCGTCCACAAGGTCGATGGCCTTGTCGGGGAGGAACCGGTCACTCACGTACCGGTCGGATAGGAGCGCGGCGGCGACGAGAGCGGAGTCCTGGATCCGGACGCCGTGGTGTACCTCGTAGCGCTCCTTGAGCCCTCTCAGGATCGCGATCGTGTCCTCTACCGTCGGCGGGTTCACCATCACGGGCTGGAACCGCCGCTCGAGGGCGGGGTCCTTCTCGATGTGCTTGCGGTACTCGTCCAGCGTGGTCGCGCCGATCATCCTCAGCTCACCGCGGGCGAGCATCGGCTTGATGAGGTTCGCGGCATCGACCGCACCCTCGGCGGCGCCTGCGCCCACGACCGTGTGGAGCTCGTCGAGGAAGGTGATGATCTCCCCCTCGCTCTCCCGGATCTCGTTGAGGAACGCCTTGAGGCGCTCCTCGAACTCCCCGCGATACTTCGAGCCTGCCACCATGGCGCCGAGGTCGAGCGCGATGATGCGCTTCGACTTAAGGCCCTCGGGGACGTCGCCATCGACGATTCGGTTGGCGATGCCCTCGACGATCGCGGTCTTGCCGACGCCAGGCTCGCCGATCAGAACCGGGTTGTTCTTGGTCCTTCTCGAGAGCACCTGGATCACGCGCCGGATCTCGTCGTCCCGGCCGATGACCGGGTCGAGCTTGCCCTTGCGGGCTTCGGCGGTGAGGTCACGGCCGAACCTCTCGAGCGCCTGATAGGTCTCTTCCGGGTTCTGCGAGGTTACCCGCTGGCTGCCTCGAACCTCCCTCATCGCACTAAGGAGGGCGTCACGGGTGATGCCCAGCTCCTTGAACAGCGGCGCCAGGGAAGACGCCTGCTCGACGAGAGCAAGCAACAAATGCTCCGCAGAGACGTAGTCGTCCTTGAGCTGCTCGGCCTCCGTGAACGCGCGGTCGAGGACGCGGCCAAGCTCGGGCGAAAGGCGCGGCTCCGCCCCGGTCGCGTAGACCTTTGGGATTCTCGAGAGCAGATCATCGACCCGGTCGACCACGAGCCGCGGCTGGGCGCCGAGCTTCTGCAAGAGCCCGAAGACGACGCCGTCGGGCTGGGACATGAGCGCCCTGAACAGGTGCTCGGGCGCGATCGTTTGGTGGTTGCTGTCGGCCGCAAGCTTCTGGGCCGCGGCCAACGCCTCTTGAGACTTAATCGTGAGCTTGTTCAAATCCATCGTTCATCCGTCCATCAATTTCTCTGTCAAACCTTTGTGTCCATTTCGAAGACGCTTCTCACGTCCTGCAAGCGAACGGGCAGTCCCTGCTTCGTGCGATGTGCCTTCTCGGCCTCCGCCAGCCGCTTCTCCGTCTCGGCCAAGCGCCGGTTGGCCCGCGCCAGCCGCGCTTGCAGGCTCTCGAGCTGGCGCTCGAGCTCCATGACCAGCCGGACTCCCGACAGGTTCAGCCCGTAGTCCTGAGTAAGCTGCTGAATCCGGCGAAGGCGCTGGACGTCTTGCTCCGAGTAGCGCCGGCTGTTGCCCGCGGTCCGCTTCGGCTCGATGAGCCCCTTCCGCTCGTACATCCGCAGGGTTTGTGGATGCATACCGGCGAGATCAGCCACCACGCTGATCACATAAACCGCCCGATCGCTCGGCTGCCTCTCACCGCGCACTTTGCTTTCCTCCTAGTTGTTCGAGCTCCACCCTCGGAGACTCGGTCTCCGTCTCTGCCAGTTGTTCCACCAGCTGCTTCGCTTCCTTTGAAAGCTTCGAGGGGACCGCAACCTGAACGGTCACGAGGAGATCGCCCCGGCTGCCGTTTGCGGCCGGCACCCCCTTGCCGCGGACGCGGAAGGTCTTCCCGGACGACGTGCCCGGCGGGATCTTGAGCGTCACGGGCCCACCGTTAAGCGTCGGCACCTCCACCTGGGCCCCAAGCGCGGCCTCCGAGAAGGTGATGGGGAGGGTCAGCGTTAGGTCCTTGTTCTTCCGCCCAAAGTACTTGTGGGGCCGGACCTTGACCTTTACGTAGAGATCTCCCGGCTGGCCGCCCTCGTGCCCCCGCGCGCCCTTGCCGGGAAGGCGAATTCGCGCGCCGTCCTTGACCCCCGGCGGGATCCGCACCTTGATGTTGCGGGGACCGGCGGTCGGGTCGGTAACCCGAAGCTCCATAGTGGACCCTTCCAGGGCCTCGATGAAGGCGAGCTCGACCTCAGCTTCGAGGTCCTGCCCCTTGACGGGACCCCGGGAAAAGCCACTCGTTCCTCCACCGAAGCCTCCAAATCCGCGACCTCCAAAGATGTCGCCGAGAAGGTCCTCGAAGGAGGCGCCCGAGAAAGCGTCGCCGAAGTTCTCGAACCTGACCCTCTGGCCGCCTCCCGGGCCTCCTCCAAAACGCACTCCCGAGGCGAGCATCTCTCGAAGCCGGTCGTATTCCGCCCGCTTCTTCTCGTCGGACAGCACGTTGTAAGCCTGAGAGATGTCCTTGAACCGCTCCTCCGCCGCCTTGTCGCCCTTGTTGGCGTCGGGGTGGTACTTCTGAGCGAGTTTGCGATACGCCTTTTTGATCGCGGCGGTGGTCGCGTTCTTATCCACGCCCAGGACGGCGTAGAAGTCCTTGTCGATCCACTCTCTCTCGCTCATCTCTTCAGGGCTCCCTGCCCTCTCGCTCCCAGCTAGTGCCTTACTCGTTCCCGGCCGGTTCAGTCTCTTGGGTTGCCTTGCCCCCCGATGCGTCCTGGGTCACCTTCACCATCGCCGGGCGCAAGACCATTCCCTTGAACTGGTAACCGTTCCGCAAAACATCGCTGACGACCACCACGCCGGAGCCGTCACCCGGAGCTTCCAGCGCCGCCTCGTGAAGCCGAGGATCGAAGGGCTTGCCCTTCGCCTCGATCTTCTCGAGGCCGGCCGACCCGAGGACCTCCTTAAGCTCGCCGAAGACCATCTCGACGCCCTTGAGCATCCGGTCGAAGTCCCTCGTCTCTTCAGCCGCCGCAACTGCCAGCTCGAAGTCGTCGAGGACTCCGAGCAGCTGGGCGATGAGGCCTACCGCCGCGTTGTCGACGAGGCGGCTCTGCTCCTTCAGCGTCCTCTTGCGGTAGTTGTCGAACTCCGCCTTCATCCGCTGGAGGTCGTCGAGATAGGTCGCCGCCTGCTCCCTTGCGGCGGCCAGCTCCTCAGCGACGCTCGGAACGTCGCCTACGGTAGCTCCGCCGTTCCCGCCTGCGGTCGGTGTGGTCGCCTCGCCTAGAGTCTCGACGGCCGAGGTGCCGGCGGCCCGGGCCTCCCCGGATACGCCGGCCTGCCCCTCGTCCCTAAGCTTCCTGCGATCACGTACCGAGACGCGTGACTCGCCACCAGCGGCGCCTTCGGGCGACTCGCTAGGTTGCCTGCCTTTGGGGGTCGATTCCTTCTGCGGCATCAGGAACCACCCTCCTCGACGATCTCCGCGTCGACCACCTCGTCATCAGACGTTCCTCCGCCCGCCGACGCAGCGGCTCCGCCGCCGCCGGCTGCAGCTTGCTGGCTGGCCGCGTAGATCTGCTCGGCCAGCTTGTGCGACGCCTGCGTAAGCGCCTCGGAAGCAGACTTGATGCGGTCGGCGTCTTCGCCCTCGAGCGCCTTCTTGAGGTCGGCGATCGCGTTCTCGATGGCCGTCCGGTCGGGGTCGCCGAGCTTGCTTCCGTGCTCCTTCATGGTCTTCTCGGTCTGGTAGACCAAGTTGTCGCCCATGTTCTTTGCCTCGGCGAGCTCGCGGCGCTTCCGGTCCTCTTCGGCGTACTGCTCGGCCTCTCGCATCATCCGGTCTATCTCGTCCCTCGGGAGCGCCGTGCCGCCGGTGATCGTCATGGCCTGCTCCTTGCCCGTACCGAGGTCCTTAGCCGACACGTGAACGATTCCGTTGGCGTCGATGTCGAAGGTCACCTCGATCTGCGGCATACCCCGCGGCGCGGGTGGAATGCCGACCAGGTCGAACTGGCCGAGCGAGCGGACGCCTGGGGAGTGGACCATTTGGCCCTCCCCCTGGACGACGTGCACCGTTACCGAAGGCTGGTTGTCCTCGGCCGTCGAGAAGATCTCGCTCTTCCGGGTCGGGATCGTGGTGTTGCGCTCGATCATCTTCGTGAAGATGCCGCCGCGGGTCTCGATTCCCAGGGTCAGCGGCGTGACGTCAAGAAGCAGAACGTCCTTCACCTCGCCCCTCAGGACTCCAGCCTGCAGGGCGGCTCCGATCGCGACGACCTCATCGGGGTTGACACCCTTGTGCGGCTCCTTGCCGCCTGTGAGGGACTTAACGAGGTTCGTGATCATCGGCATACGGGTCGAGCCGCCGACGAGCACGACGTGGTCTATGTCCGAGACCGACTTGCCCCAGTCCTTGACGGCCTGGCGGAACGGACCCTTGACCCTCTCGAGCAGGTCCTCAGTCATCTGCTCGAACTGAGCCCGGGTCAGCGTCGACTCGAGGTGGATCGGGCCCGACTGCGTTGCCGTGAGGAACGGCAGGTTTATCGTCGTCTGGGTGGCCTGCGAAAGCTCTATCTTGGCCTTCTCCGCAGCCTCCTTCAGGCGCTGCAGCGCCATCCTGTCGCTCGACAGGTCGACTCCGTGGTTGTTCTTGACCTCCTTGAGGAGGTGGTCGATGATCCGCTGATCCCAGTCGTCGCCACCGAGGTGGGTGTCACCACTCGTAGCCTTGACGTCGAAGACGCCCTCTCCGATCTCGAGTATCGAGACGTCGAAGGTCCCGCCTCCGAGGTCGAAGACCAGGATCGTCTGCTCGCTTTCCTTGTCCAAGCCGTAGGCGAGCGACGCCGCCGTCGGCTCTGCGACCAGGCGAAGCACCTCGAGCCCGGCGATCTCACCGGCCTCCTTCGTAGCCTGGCGCTGGGCGTCACCGAAGTACGCGGGGACCGTGACGACGGCCTGTGTGACCTTGTCGCCCAGGTAGGCCTCGGCGTCCCTCTTGAGCTTCGTGAGGATTTGAGCCGAGATCTCCTGGGGGGTCCAGGCCTTGTTGTCCACCTTGATCGTCCAGCCCGTGCCCATGTGGCGCTTGACCGAACGAACCGTCCGGTCCGGGTTTGTGATGGCTTGGCGCTTGGCGACTTCGCCCACGAGGATCTCGCCGGTCTTCGAGAAGGCCACGACGGACGGCGTGACGCGCTGACCCTCCGCGTTGGGGATGACTACCGGCTCCCCGCCCTCGAGGACGCTCACTACCGAGTTCGTGGTGCCCAAATCTATTCCTACTGCTTTAGGCATCTGTTGACCCTTCCTTCCCTTCAGATTTCGTTTGACCAAACCGCTGATCCCATCGGCTCAGGGCCTCGCGGTTATGTTCATTCCTTAGTTGAAACACATAGTAAAAGTTGAGCGTTGTCATGGCAACTTTGTTCACAACAACGTCCCCATGGCGGGATTTATTTCAGTTCGGAGCCCGTGGGGAGACCGAATTTTGTCGGCCTGAGACCGCCGCCTACTCGCTGGTTCGGGTCTCCGGCACCCACCGGTTGGAGCCCCTGTCGTACACGCAGCGGCCACCCTGCCGGGCCTGCTTCGCCCGAACCTCGCACAGCAGCTGCTCGCCCTGCTGCTCCATCTCGTCTTTGCTCTGTTGCTCCCGGTTCCACTGGAAGAGAACGACCAGGGCCACCATGGCGGCGATGACTATGAGCAGCACGCGGAGCGGAAGCCGCCGTTCCTCTGGCCGGCGCGCCATCATTTCTTGGATCTCCTAGAGCGGTGAAATCGCCCTGGTTTCAGGAGCCGCTCAGCCCGAAGCTCTTCGCCATGAGCGCGAGCCGGTGAAGGCGGTCACCGGCCTCGAGCCCTCCCGGGTCGACCGAGATTGCGAGCTCGTCCGGCCTTATCCGCGCCATCATCGACCGCAGGCGCTCGGAAAGCTCATCGGGCTCCCCGGCGATGATGTTGAGCTTGGCCATCGCCAGGCCCGACTCGTGAGGAAGACCCTCGCGCCCTCGTGACTTCAGGTACTCGTCGTGCCGCCTGAGGCCCTCCAGGAGGTCAGGATCTTCCAGCGTGCCGATCCATGCGTTTCGCGCCGTGCATATCCACCCCGAGGGGTGGGCGGACCGGTATGCGCTCGCGGCTTCAGCCTGCGATTCCGTGGGGTCCCACGCCTTGGGCTCGGCCCGGCCCTGCAACAAACCGATCCCGAGTGAGCCCGCCCATCCGGCGCCGCCCTTCGACTGGGCCCCAAGCGCGACCTTGGGCAGGGGGTCCGACACCTCGGGGTAGAGTCGTGCTTCGCCAACTCGCCCCTTCGAGAGCATCTCGAGGAACTTTGGCAGCAGCTCCGAGAGCATCTGTGCCCTCTTGTCGAATGGGATCCCCATCGCTCTAAAAGCCGGTTCGTCGTCCCCACTGCCGAGCCCCAGACAGACCCGGCCTCCCGAAAGTGCGTCCAGCGTCGCGAAGTCCTCGGCCAGCCTGATCGGGTTCTCCAGGGGCAGCGTGACCACCGCGGTTCCCAGCACGATCGTCTTCGTGCGAGCAGCCGCGGCAGCGAACAATGCGAGGGGAGAAGGGGCCGCTGCATACGCCGCCGAGAAGTGGCGGGAGGTGATCCAGATCGACTTGTACCCCAGCTCTTCGCTGGCTTGCGCGAGGTCTATGAAGGCCGCGTAGTCGTCGGCCGCCGATCGATTGTGGGGCTCCATCGCGACGAAGATGCCGATGTCCATCCACGCATCGTAACCGAGGTCGTCCGGTTGGCGACGCAGCCCCGCCATCGGGCTCCAGAGGCCAAATCTCCCTCTGCCGGGGCCGCTTCACCATCCCAACGGCCTCGCCCCGCGGTGGACGGCCTCTGCCTAGTCCTCGACGAAGTTCTCCCAGTAGCGGGAGGGGGTCGGGCCGGCCTGGCCCTGGTACTTGCTACGCAGACCCTTCGTCCCGTACCCGGTGTCGGCAGGGCCTGAGAGGCGAAAAAAGGCAATCTGGCCGATGAGCATTCCCGGGTACAGCGTGATGGGGAGGGTGGCGAGGTTGGACAGCTCCAAGGTGAGGTGGCCGGTGAAGGAGGGGTCGATGAAGCCGGCCGTCGAGTGGGTGACGAGGCCGAGGCGCCCAAGGGAAGACTTGCCCTCGAGACGACCGGCAATATCAGCGGGAAGCTCCACCCACTCCCTGGTCGATCCGAGGACGAACTCCCCGGGATGAAGGATGAACGGCTCCTCCTCCGCGACCTCCACCAGCTCGGTCAGGTCGTCCATCCTCTGCTTGACGTCGATGATCTTGTAGCGGTGGTTCTGAAACACCCGGAACTGGTTGTCGATCCGTACGTCGATGGAGGAGGGCTGCACTCTCTCCGGCTCGAACGGCTTGACCACGATCCGGCCGCCATCGATCTCGGCGAGGATGTCCCGATCTGAAAGGATCATCTAGGGCCGGATTCTACCCCGCGATTACATCCGCTCGACCCATTGCGCCCGCCACTCCGGCGGCTCAAAGGGCTTTGTGTAGTAGGCCGTCTCCCGGACGATTCTTCCATCCCTAAACTCGACGATCACGACCACGTGGAACGGGTCGTCGCCATAGTCGTTGTCCACCTCAGCAATCCACACGTCCCCGCTCCCAATAATTCGCCGCGGAGCCGTAGCAGGTGGCGTGGGGAAGGCCCTCTGCATTGCCCTCATATTGTCTCTACCCCGAATGCGTTCCCTCGACTGCGGGAAGTCCCTTACGAAGTCCGTCTCATGCCTCATCTCGTACTCCGCCTCGGCGTCATAGCGTCCAGTGGCGACAGCGAACATCCGCTCCATCATCCTGTGGTGTTCGTCCTCGCCCATGAGGCCCCTTTCCGAGTCGAAGCCGCCTTACGTACGTTAAGGCGATGGACTTTCGCGCCGCCCCCGGGCGGTTAAGATGGAGGCCTTAAGCGGGTGTAGTTCAATGGTAGAACGGAAGCTTCCCAAGCTTCAGGCGGGGGTCCGATTCCCCTCACCCGCTCCAGGTCCTATACCCGGCGGTCACGCTGCCGGCGTCGTCGCGCCGCCCGCACGCCTCGTTCGAGTCCTCCTCACTCCCCGATACACGCCGTATCCCATCAGCGCGAGCAGGGCGAACGGGGCAATCCATCCCAGCCCGACGACGGCACCGCTCACGACCTTCTGGAAAGCCCCAAGAGCATCCTCCCAGGCCTGCCCCAGCGGCCGAGGCCGGTCTTCGAGCGGCGCCCCCGGCTCGTAGATGCGGGCGGTGATCGTGGAGAAGGACGTTTGGTCGCGTAGGAACTGCAGCTGCCCCTCGATCTCCTCGATCCTAAGCTGGACCGCGGCGAGCTGGCTTTGAATCTGGATCATGTCGGAGATCGTCCTCGCCTGATCGATGAGCCGAAGGTAGAAGGCCTCCTGGGCCCTGGCCTGACGCAGGCGCGACTCGAGGTCGACGAACTCCTTCGTCACGTCCTGCCCGCTCTGCTGCTCGTTCGTGACCTTGCCGAGGCTCTTGAACCTTTCCAAGGCGGCCTGGAACTGGTTGGACGGCACCCTTATCGTCAGCGTTCCGGCGGAGAGGTTGCCCTCGCTCTCCGTTACCGACGAGTTGCTGACGAACCCGCCAAACTGCTCGGCGACGGCCGATGCCCTCGCGAACTGCCGCCGAAAGCTGCCTTTCGAAATCTCCACCTCCACGCTTGCGTTCTTGATGATCCTGTTGGGAGCCGGAGGCACATTCGGAAGCGGCGGGAGCTCCGGGGCCGGGGCGGGTTCGGGGAGCGCAGCCGGAGCCGCAATGCTTCTCGCCCCAGCGTCGCCGCCCCTTTCGGCGGCGTCGCCGTCTCCGCCTTCGCCGGCATCGCCTGAAGCATCGCGGGACAAGGTGGCGGCTGCAGATGATGCACCCGGCTTCATCTCCGGGGAGGCGTTCCTCGGGGGGCTTGCCTCAGGGACGGCGCGCTCCGGCGCTACCGACTCACGGGCCGCCTGCCGGCCACACGACGCGGCGATCAAGGCGACCAAGATGACTGGAACAACAACTGCAGCCACGGGCCATCGCTTCCTCATAGGACTCGTCCCTTTCTGCTCTGCCCTTTGCCCGAACGTCAGTTGGACGGGCCGGAGTAGCGAAAAGTTCCGTGAATAACAGGCGGAGCTCAGCCCGGGGAGGGGCAGATCCGGAATTTGTACTTAAGTTTTTGGAAAGTGTGCCGATAAATAGGTTGCAGGAAAGGCAGGCTGGCGGAGTCGGGTCGGGAGCGGCTGCCACATACTCACCCCGCCCCCCCCAGCGGACCGCTGACGCCTCGACCGGGTTCGCGCCAGTCTGCCCCTGCCTTTCCGGCCGGCAGGCGGAGGATCTCCTTTACCTCCTCACAAAGACTCCCGAGATTCACCGCCTCCGGGCCGGACGTGTCCACCTCTAAGAACCTCCCTCCGAGCTCGAGACGAGCGCCCGACGAAAGTAGCCGGTCGGGATTCATGAGTGAAGCTTCGTCCGGGTGTCCGGGATGCCGCGTCCCCGAGCGCGCCCGCCGGGTGAAGCGATCGAGCAGAGTCGCTCGGTCCGCGTGGCAGCGGATCTGCAGGGGCTCGAAAGGGTACCGCTGCATCAGGTCGCGCAGCCGGTCGGCAGCGGTAGAGCGAAAGTTAGACTCGATGATTAGAGATCGCCGGCTTCGAACCTGCAGCTCGACTATGTGAAACATGAGCTCATAGGCGCCCGAAGTCGCGCTTTGTTCCTTCTCGGGGTCGCCCCATCCATAGACGTAGTAGAGGATCTCCTTGAGATCGTCTTTGGTGACGAGCGGGAGCTTCATCTGCTCGCTCAGGCGCTCCGCCAGAGTGGTCTTTCCGCTCCCGGGCGGCCCCGTCACCACGATGACCACCGGCAACGCTTCCATCCGGAGAATTGTCGGTCAACGGCCGCCCGAAGTGCACCGGCATGCCCGTTGGTTCCGCTGAAAGCGGTCGGCCGCATTCGCGGTAGGATGCGCGCCATGTCTTTTCCCGGTTCGCTCTCCGATCTTCCCGGACGCCACTTTCTCTTCGTCCCCGGCCCGACGAACGTGCCGGAACGGGTCATCCGTGCGATGGCTCGTTCGATGGAGGATCACCGCTCATCCGGGTTTCCCGACCTGACGAAGCCTCTATTTGCGGATCTGAGAACCCTCTTCCAGACCGAAGACGGGCAGCCCTTCATATTCCCTGCGACCGGAACCGGGGGGTGGGAGGCCGCGCTCGTAAACACGTGTTCTCCAGGCGATCGACTTCTCGGCGTCCGCAACGGGCACTTCGGCGTCGGCTTTGTCGAGTGTGCACAAAAGCACGGCCTCCAGGTCGACACCATCGATGTCGAGTGGGGTGAGGCCGTGCCTGCGGAGAAGGTCGAGGAAGCCCTGCAGGACGACACATCCCGCAGCATCAAAGGGGTCCTCATCGTCCACAACGAGACCTCGACTGGCGTCACCAGCGACGTGGCCGCAGTGAGGCGCGCGATCGACGCTGCCCGGCACCCCGCCCTGCTGTACGTCGACGGGGTGAGCTCCATCGGCAGCCTCGAGTTCCGCATGGACGAGTGGGGCGTCGACCTCGCCATCACGGGATCGCAGAAGGGCCTGATGCTGCCGGCAGGCCTTGGGATCGTTTGCGCGAGCCAAAGGGCCTTGGCGGCAGGCGAAGGCGCCCGCTGCGCCCGCGCCTTTTTTGATTTCAAGGCCATGCAAGCGCAGAACCCGGCCGGCTACTTTCCCTATACCCCCGCTCTCGCCCTACTCTTCGGGCTGCGCGAGTCGCTCGACATACTGCTCGAGGAGGGGCTGGACAACGTCTTTGCCCGCCATTTCCGGTCGGCCGAGGGAGTGCGCGAGGCCGTGCGGGCGTGGGGATTGGAGCTTTGCGCGCGCCGCCCAGAGTGGGCATCGGACACGGTGACGGCCGTGATGGTGCCCCCAGGCTTCAACAGCGCCAACGTCATCGACGTCGCCTTCCGCCGGTACAACCTCTCGCTGGGTGCGGGCCTGACGAAGGTCGCGGGCAAGCTCTTCCGGATCGGACACATGGGAGACGTGAACGACCTCATGCTCCTCGGGGCCATCGCGGGGGTCGAGATGTCCATGCTGGACGTGGGTATCTCCATCCAGGCCGGGTCCGGTATGGCCGCGGCCCAGAGCTACTACCGGAGGACCGCTCCTCCCCTGCCCGACAAAGTTGACCGCGAATCGGCGAGCCTTTCGAAGCCGCTTTCAGTCACCGCGGCGGTGGGCGCCGGCGGGAGAGATCTGGCCCCTGCGGAGCAAACGGATTGAGCCACACCCGCTTCGAGCCCGCCCCCACGCGCCTGCACCGCAGCGAGCTCTGCGTGCCTTGCTCCCAGCCGAAGTTCTTCTCCAGGGCGATCAGCTCGGAGGCCGACTACATCATGCTGGACCTGGAGGACGCGGTCGCACCCGACGACAAGGTCCAGGCGCGCCACAACGCGATCGAGGCCCTGAACAGCTTCGACTGGAGGGGAAGCGGGAAGACCGTCTCCATCCGGATCAACGGGATCGACACCCACTACATGTATCGGGACGTGATCGAGGTCGTCGAGCAGGCCGGAGACAGGCTTGAGACGGTACTCATACCCAAGGTGGGAGTGCCGGCCGACGTGTACATGGTTGACGCCTTGCTGACCCAGATCGAGCAGGCGATGGACATCAGCAACCGGATCGGCATCGAGGTGCTCATCGAGACAGCTCTCGGGCTGGCCAACGTCGAGGCGATAGGTCAGTCCAGCCGCCGCCTCGAGGCCATGCACTTCGGCCCCGCGGACCTCGCCGCGAGCATGCGAGCGCGGACCACCAGCATCGGCGGGCTCAACCCCGACTACCCAGGCGACCAATGGCATGCGCACCTGGCACGCGTCGCCACGGCTTGCAGGGCGTATGGGCTTCGGGCGATCGACGGCCCGTTCGGCAACTTCGGCGATCCGGAGGGGTACGTGGCAGCAGGTCGACGCGTGGCGGCTCTCGGGTACGAGGGAAAGTGGGCGATCCACCCATCGCAGGTCACACTCGCAAACGAGGTCTTCACCCCCTCGACGGGAGAGGTCGACCGGGCCCGGCGGATCCTCATCGCCCTCGACGAGGCGGCTGCTGCCGGCAAGGGCGCTGCTCAGCTCGACGGAAAGATGATCGACGCCGCTTCCGCACGCATGGCCGTGAACGTCGTCGAGCTCGCCGACAAGATCAACTTCCGGCAGGAAGCCGAGAGCCTTACGAACGTCGAGTACTGATGGACGTCCACGAGTACCAGGCAAAGGAACTGCTCGCCGAGTTCGGGGTCCCCGTGCCGTCGGGAAGGGTCGCCTTCACAGCGGACGAGGCGGTGGCCGCGGCAAGGGAGGCCGGGGGCCAGAGCTGGGTCGTCAAGGCGCAGATCCATTCAGGTGCCAGGGGCAAGGCCGGAGGCATCCGGCTCTGCTCCAACCACGACGAAGTCGAAGCGGCCGCGCGCGACCTGCTCGGAAGCCGCTTGGTGACGCGCCAGACGGGACCACAAGGCAAGGTCGTCAACCGCGTGTACGTAGAGGAGGCCGTCCCCGTCGAGCGCGAGCTGTACCTCGGCCTGGTCCTCGATCGCACACTAGAGCGCATTACCGTCCTGGCCTCCCGTGAGGGAGGGATGGACGTGGAGGAGATCACCTCGCGCGCTCCCGGGGCGCTCTTGAGAGAGGTCGTAGAGCCGGCGGTCGGGATGCAGGCCTTTCAGGCAAGAGAGCTCGCCTACGGGCTCGGACTCGAGGGGCCGCAGGTAAAGGACGCGGTCAAGACGGTCCTCGGCGCCTACCGGGCCTTCCGAGACCTCGACGCCACCCTGGTCGAGATCAACCCGCTCGTCGTCACCGCGGCGGGCGCAGTCCTGGCCCTCGACGTCAAGATGTCCTTCGACGACAACGCCTTGTTCCGGCGCTCGCGGGTGCACGAGCTGAGGGACCACACTCAGGAGGACCCAAGAGAGGTCGAGGCCGCCAACCACGGGCTCGCATACATCGCGCTTGAAGGGAACATCGGCTGCATCGTCAACGGAGCCGGCCTCGCCATGGCCACGATGGACCTCATAAAGCATGCAGGGGCCGAGCCGGCCAACTTCCTCGACATAGGGGGAGGCGCGTCGCCCGAGCGGGTCGCAAACGCGTTTCGGCTCGTCACGTCCGACCCTCGCGTGAAGGTGATCCTCGTGAACATCTTTGCAGGCATCAACCGGTGCGACTGGGTAGCTGAGGGGATCGTGCAAGCCGCAAGAGAGATGGAGCTCACGATCCCGCTCGTGGTCCGACTTGCGGGGACGCACCTGGAAGAGGGGCGGCGCATCCTCGCCGATAGCGGGCTGGCGATAATCAGCGCAAACGAGCTGACGGAGGCGGCCCAGAGTGCGGTTGCCGCGCTCTCTTCCAACGCCCGAGACGTCAACGCCGGAGTCTAGGGAAAAAGCATGAGCATCCTGATCGATAAATCTACGCCGGTCATAGTCCAGGGCTTTACGGGCGACAAGGGGACGTTTCACGCCCAGGAGATGATCGCTTACGGCACGAAGGTCGTGGGCGGCGTCACCCCCGGTAAGGGAGGCAGGACCCACCTCGGTCTCCCCGTCTTCAACACCGTCAGGGAAGCGGTGAGGGCCACCGGCGCCACCGCAACCCTGATCTTCGTACCGGCGGCTGGGTGTGCCGACGCCATCATGGAGGCGGCCGCGGCCGGGCTTCGCCTAGCCGTTGTGATAACCGAGGGCATTCCCGCCCAGGACCTGATGCGAGTCAAGTCCTACCTGCTGCGCTTCCCGACGGAACGCAGGACGATCCTGATCGGCCCGAATTGCTCCGGTGTGATAAGCCCGGGGAAGGCTCTCATCGGAATCATGAACGGTGACATCTACCGCGAGGGCCACGTCGGGAT
>JALZBO010000031.1 GCA_030863545.1 Actinomycetota bacterium | reverse complement strand
AGGCCCCTCTTCCATATGACTCGTCAGGCGGGATGGCCCGGCTCCAAAGCTTCGGCTCTTGCCATGCCAAACGTGAATATTCTTTCGTTCCCCGCTGCTGCCTCGAACGGCTCGATCAAAAACGCGACGTGGTCGCCCACGTCGGTCCGGTCCACGATTCGGCCGATAATCCGGCTGGGGCAGGCATCGAGCAGTGGAACGTCCTCGGGGCCACGAGACCACCGGCAGCGGGAGAATTTGTCGGTCTCATCCCCCGTCTCCGAACCGAACAGCTCGACGATGTCGAGGGCGTCGTGCGGGACGAGGTGGATGGCGAGCACGCTCGCACCGGTCGCCACGCGGTAGGTGTGGTTCTTCTTGGAAAGACAGACGAGAACGCGGGTCGGATCCATGCTGCACTGGGTGACGAAGCCCACCAAACACCCCGAGCTTTCATCGCCCGCCCTACAGGTGACGATGAACATGGGGAAGTCCAGCTTCTCTAGGAACCGCTCCAGGCGGATGCCGACGGACGGATTCACGCTAGGCCTTGGCGTCAATTGATCCTGGTACTGAAGGACTAAATCGTCAGGAGCCAGGCCGGACCTGGACCCACCCTCGCCACCTTTGGTGAAGGGCGGCGATGTCCGGCGCCGACGCCCCCGCGTAACCCAGGATCCGTGTCGAAGTCTGACTCCACACTATCCACGCGTTCCCGACCGGGCTGACGTAGCAAAACATGCGCCCCTCATTCGTCGTCGGCGTCCGCGCGTACCTCCACGTTCCCACGACGGCTTCGCCTACGGCGCACCCGGAAGACTCCGACGGGGGAGGGGGCTGCGCGACCGAGAGCCACTTGTCGAACGCCGCATCCATCGTCTCTACCGTCGGGAAGACGCTGTAGAAGATTCCCGACTCCTGGTCGCGGCAGAGAAGCGTCTCAAGCTCCCCCTCGACCACGGAGTCCCATGGAACGCATGACGGCCGGATCTTGATAGGTATCCGATAGATGAGGTCGGACTGGGGAACGAGCTGGCCGTCAGGACCTGCAGCTGAAAGCCCGGCACCGGAGTCGGGAGCGACTCTGGCTGCACTATGTCCCGCGCCCTCCCCCTCGGGCGTGGGTGCCTGCCCCGGCACTTCTTTGAGAGGCACGAAGGCGAGCGCTACCACCCCAAGCAAGCCGAGGACTCGGGCCGCCTTGGTGAAGAGCGTCGGCTCGGAGCGGTGGGCCGGCGCGCCCGCCCCCTTTACGCCTGACGCCGCTTTCCGTTGAACGCCCTTTCCTTTGCCCGCATCCCCGGCTGAGGCCGCCTCGGGAGATCGGTCTTGCGTTCCGTTCGGTTCGACGGCAGGGTCTTTGCTGGTCTCCAGGGCCACCGGCCCTCCCCCCGGTATCTCCTCCCGGGCGCTCACAGGGTGAGATCACCCCTCGACGATCGGGATTCATCGTTCAATGGACTGTTTCTCCAAGATAATCGCTTGCTGCAGAGATTCCTAAACTCCGGGGGGAGCCAGTTCCTCCTACTCGGGCGAAGCGAGCTGGCCCTCGTAAGGTCCGCGGCCTGTAAGCACCGCCGCGCCGCACCTGGCTGCAAACGAGACGGCCTTTGCCGGTGGCCATCCTGTAGCAAGGCCGTACGTCAGCCCCGCAGCAAACGAATCTCCGGCCCCATACGCATCTTGAATAGGACCGGGTACGGGCGCCGGGGGGAAGTGGACGCTCTCACCTTCCCCGACCTGGTACGTGCCACCCGACCGGCCGGCGGTTCGGACGACGAGATGCGGGGGCGGGACGAGGTCTTTTGGCTCGAATCGCTCGGCTGGATCGGCGGCGCTTCCGACGATGGCATCCAGGCGGACCCGGGCTTGTTGCAAAACGGGCAGCACGCGGGAGGTCGCCACGAGCACGCGAGCCTTCCGCGCCCTATGAAGTGCCTGCACGTCCCCGGCTGTGAAGTAGACGCCGTCGGCATTCTGCAGGTCCTCCCAAGGGAGGGGATCGGTCGACCGGGGCGACACTCTCTCGCCCAACACGATGATCGTCCGTTCGCCACTGCTGTCTATCGGCGTGATCGCGCGGCGCTGCGGCGCCGCCCTCCACGCGGCGTGGACTGCGAGCCCGAGATCCGTCAGCTCTCGCTCGGCACGCCGGCCCCGCGCGTCGTCGCCGAGTGCCGTGAAGAATGACGCCCCTCCGGCGAGCTTGGCGAGCTGGACGGCTGCCACCGCTCCGCCCCCTCCGGGCTCTTCCCAGGACTCCTGAGCGTGGACGATCTGCCCGGGCGTCGGGAGGTGCTCTAGCCGCAGGAAGTCAATCCACTCGACGTGTCCCACGACCGCGATCTCCACCCGGCTACTCTCGCATGTGTTGGCGGTATCCAGCGGGCGCGCCGATCACACGTTCTACGACAACGCCGTGCCTACCGTTAAACCGCTCTCCGCGTACGTGAGGAGACTCGGTCGGAGAAGGTTCGCCCCTATCCGACGCCTCTGCCGGAGCACCGGCCTCTTTGGTAGATTCAATTAGCCACTGGCTCACGAGCAGTTCCGACCGGCGGGAGCTTCGCCACCAGACCACGACTCCGGAGGAAAAGAATGCAAGGTGAGCACGACCCTTCTCAATCTCCTCGTATCGGCGACGCCCTGCTCCGGGAGCTGGTGTCGCACCTCCGCCAGAACCGAACTCAGCTGCGCGAGGAGTGGGCTCGAAGGATCACGGACGCCCAGCTCTTAACGGCCATGACGCCGGAAGAGATTTTCTCCGAGGCGACGTCCGTTTACGACAACTACGTCGAGGTTCTCGAGACCGGAAGCGTTGAAGCTCTTCAAGATTACGCTCGCAACCTTTCCGAACGCATCATTCCGAGGGGAGTCGAAACGCACGAGGTCCTCGGAATCGTCCTGCTCCTGAGGGACGTCCTCGCCCGGTCGCTATTCGAGAAGTATCAGAACGACTTCGACCTCCTAAACCGCGTGCTGGACGCCTACGAGCCTGCCGCAAACCGAATCGCCAACACCGTCGGCGTGAGCTTCGTGCAGGAGCGTGAGCGCGTGATCCGCCAGCAGCAGGAGGCGATCCGCGAGCTTTCGACGCCGGTTCTGCAGGTGCGGGAGCGGCTGCTGATCCTGCCCATCATCGGAGTCCTCGACTCGCAGCGGGCGCGGCAGGTCACCGAACAGCTCCTGAGGGGAATACGTACGAACCGGGCCAAAGTCGTAGTCATCGACATCACCGGCGTCCCTCAGATCGACTCCACGGTTGCGAACAACCTCGTCCAGACCGTTGAGGCGTCGAGGCTGATGGGGGCAAGCGTCATCATCACTGGCCTGTCCTCCGAGATTGCTCAAACCTTGGTGACGATCGGTGTCGACCTCAGCAAGATGAATGCAGTAGGAGACCTACAGGGAGGGATAGAGGAAGCGGAGCGCCTCCTGGGGTACGAGGTGCGGCGTCAGGAGTCGCTGGCCGTCGAGCTCCGCTGACGTCTTCTACGCCATGCCGGTCCCCATTCTGAAGCAGGGCAACTACCTGATTGCGTCGATTCAGGCCGCGCTGACCGACAGCGACATGCTCGCGCTCCGCGACGACTTGATGGAGCAGGTCGGGCGATACCGGTCGCGAGGAATCATCATCGACGTCACCGCGCTCGACGTCATGGACTCGTTCGCCTCCCGCTCCCTCCGCAACATCGCTTATATGACGAACCTGCGCGGGGCGGAGACCGTCCTGGTCGGAATCCAACCCGAGGTTGCATTCGCAATGGTTCAGCTTGGGACGAGCCTGGAGGAGGTCAATACCGCGTTGGATCTGGAGGAGGGGCTGGCTTTTCTCGACCAGCGGGTCAAAGACCGCCGTTAAGTGGCAACGCAGCGGACGGTCGCGGTCTCCACGGATGGTGACGTCGTCATGGCCCGCCAAACGGGAAGGCAGGTTGCAGAAGAGGTTGGCTTTACAGGAAGCGACCTGACCGTCATCTCCACGGCGATCTCCGAGCTGGCCCGAAACATCATCCAGTATGCCGACCACGGAGAGATCGTCGTCGCCCCCGTAAACGAGAAGGGGAAGAGCGGGATCGTAGTCATCGCGAAGGACTCCGGTCCCGGGATTCCGGACATCGACCTCGCGATGCGTGACGGCTACTCGACCGGTGTTGGTATGGGTTTGGGGCTACCCGGCGCGCGCCGCCTGATGGATGAGTTCGCAATCTCCTCCGAGATCAAGAAGGGGACCACGGTAATGATGAAGAAGTGGATGCGCGGCCGTGCCTGAAGTTGTTCGGCGGCCGGACTTCCTGGACTGGGGCGTGGCCCAATGCTCCATCCCGGGGAACGCCGAGTCGGGAGACGCCAGCGTAGTCGCCCACGTCCCGGACGGACTCTTGGTTGCCGTGGTGGACGGCCTCGGCCACGGGGGCGAGGCGGCGCAAGCGGCGCACGCGGCCCTGAAGGTGCTGAAGGAGCATGCTGGAGAGAAGCTTCCCCTGCTCATTGAGCGTTGCCACGAGGCTCTGCGATACTCGCGCGGAGCGGTGATGACCCTCGCCCAGGTAAACCTCGCGGAAGAAGCTATGACGTGGTTGGGAGTAGGTAACGTTGAGGGACGTCTCCTGAGGGCGCGACCCTCCAGGGAAAAGACGACAGAATCGCCCCTCCTGAGGGGCGGAGTCGTCGGCCACAAGCTTCCGAGCGTCCACCCCACCACCGTTCAAGTCTCGCGCGGCGACCTTCTCATCCTCGCCACCGACGGCGTCTCGGCAGGATTTGTCGACCACCTCGCCCCAGAGGGAACCCCCCAGCAGATCGCGGACACGATCCTCGCGGAACATTGGAGGGGTGTCGACGACGCACTCGTCCTCGTGGCGCGGTACCTGGGAAAGAGTTGAGCGAACCAAAGCCGCGGGAGCTGGTCGTGGACGGGCACCAGGGTTCCTCCCTACCGGCGACCCTTCTCAGGGCGGTGTTCGAGCACACGAACGACGCCGTCATAATCTTCGATCCCGATGCCCACCGAATAATCGAAGCCAACCCGCGCGCCCTTTCGCTCACGGGGTATTCGAAGGAGGAGCTCCTCGACCTCCCCCTCTCGTCGCTATTGCCCAACGATGCCACGGCGCTGCTCGAGTTCGGCAACTCTGTCTTCGATGCGGGACGGGAACGAACAACGGCCGTCACGCTTCGCCCGAAAGCAGGCAACGACGTGAAGCTGCAGGTCTCCGCGTGGACGGGGGAGGTCGGCGGCCGCCGATGCGTCGTGGCGTTGCTTACGGAGGAAGCCGGCGAACAGCTGGCGCAAGCACGCGGCGAGCGGCGGTTTCAGATGATGGTCGAGCGCTCCTTCGACGGGATCCTCCTGCTCAACCGGTACGGAACGATTCTTTACGCCAGCCGCTCGAACGAGCTACTGCTGGGTTACACGGAGGACGACCTCATAGGGACGCACTTCCTCGACCATGTCAGCCCGTACGAGCGGGAGCAGACGATGCGCGCTTTCGCCGGTGTAGTGGAGGTATCGGGCGAGACGCGGAGCTTGCGATTGAGGATTCGGCACAAGGACGGCTCGTGGAGATGGGTCGAAGTGAGCTTCAGCAACCTGCTGGCCGAGCTCAGCGTCGGAGCGGTCCTCGTCAACCTTCGCGACATCGCGCAGCTGAAGGCGGAGGAGGAGGAACAAAAACAGTCAGAGCGGGTTTCTCGCGAACGGGCGGCCGTCGCCGAGGAGCGGTACAGGTTCCTGCTCCGAGCAAGCACGATGCTCTCGTCGGCCCTCGACTCCGCATCCGTCCTCGATGTGCTTGCTCAGGCCGCAGTTCCGGCACTCGGTGATATGTGCATCGTCGACATGTCCGACGAGGAGCGCGAAAGGGTGAAGCGGGTGGCCGTCCACGGCATGGAGGAGGTACGCCCGGTGGTCGAGAGGTTGAAGGGCTCAGATCCGGCCGCGACCGAAGAGCATCCGGCGGTGAGGGTGATGCGTTCGGGAGAGCCGGAGCTCATCACCGAGGTCTCCGGCCGCCTTCTGGACGCCATCTCGGCGGACGACGAGACTCGCACAATGCTGGAGGACCTGGAGATAGGGGCGTGCCTGTCCGTACCGATCGTCGCGCGGTGGTCGCTCGGGGCACTGACTCTGCTCGTGAGGAGAGGAGAAGAGCGGCGCTTCGGCGAGCCCACTCTCGATCTCGCTCAGGACCTTGCGCGCAGGGGCGCTCTCGCCCTCGACAATGCAAGGCTCTTCGAGGCGAGCAACCATCTCGCATATACGCTTCAAAAGAGCCTGCTCCCCGCCGCCATTCCGAGGATTGCCGGCGCCGAGATAGCTGCTCGGTATCACGCCGCTGGCGAGGGCAACCAGGTGGGTGGGGACTTCTACGACCTATTCCAAACCGGCGATGACGACTGGGCCGCCGTCATCGGAGACGTTTGTGGAAAGGGAGCGGAAGCGGCGGCCCTGACCGCGCTGGCCCGCCACACGATACGCGCGGCAAAGATGCAGCTTCGTAAGCCGAGGCGAATCCTGGCATTTCTGAACGAGGTGGTGCTCCAGAGCCGCCACCAGGAGCGCTTCATGACGGCCGCCTACTGCCGGCTTCAGCTGCGCAGCGACGGAATTCGCGTGACGATCTCGCGGGCCGGCCACCCCGCACCCCTGGTCTTGCGGCGCGATGGAACCGTCACCAGCGAGGGGAGGCGGGGGAGTCTGCTTGGAATTCTGGCGGAGCCTGACCTTTGGGACCGGGCTCTCGAGCTGAGGCCCGGAGACGCGCTGCTCCTCTACACCGACGGCGTCATCGACGCCCGTGGGGTGGAAGGACGATTCGGCCAGCCACGACTGGTATCGACCTTCGAGCGCTGCAAGGGGATGGGCGCCGAGGCGATTGCGGACCGGATCGAGGACGAGGTCCTCAGCTTCCAGGTTGGGAAGCTCCGAGACGACATGGCGATCGTCGTCATCAAGGTTCCCGAAGAGCTCGCCGCTTGAGACTCAGCTCCCCGAGCAGGCTCAAACCGCCACACGCCGCCCGAACTGGGCCACGGCTCGGTACACCTGCTCGTAACCGGCCACCATGTGGTCCACGTCGAACCGTCTCAGCGCGTCCCTCCGGCAAGCCGAAGGTTCGAGGTCTGCAGCCTTCTGTATAGCTTCGGGTAGCTGAGACACCTCGTCGCAGATGAAGCCCGTCTCCCCGTCGACGATGACTTCGGGGACAGAGCCCCGACGGGTCGCAACTACGGGAGTGCCTGCCGCTAGCGCCTCGACCATCACGATTCCAAAAGGCTCCTCCCACTGGATGGGGAAGACCAGACAGCGGGCTCTCGAGAGAAGATCCATCTTGGTCGACGTGTCGGCCTCACCGATCCATTCAACGCCGGGCCCGAGCCGCGGCTTGATCTCGGCCTCGAAGTAAGCGCGCTCTTGAGGCTCGTTGCATTTCGCGGCCAGGACGATCGGGTATCCGGCCTTGGAAGCGGCATCGATGGCAAGATGGGCCCCCTTGTCCGCGTTCATGCGTCCAAGGAACAGGACGAAATCTTCCTTTCGGGCCCTCTCCGGATACTCGCGGACGGAGACAGCGTTGTGCACTGTTCCGACCCACGGCAAGTGGGGCCTGCTTTTCCTCTGAGAGTGCGATATCGCGACGAGGAAGATGTTGGGGAGAGCGGAGTAATAGGCGGCAAAGTCGTCGTTGATCGGTCCGTGAGCCGTCAGCACGGTCGGCGTCATCCGGTCGAAGCTGAGCAGGGGCCCCGAGAGAGTGTGGTCGTGAATGACGTCGAAATCCTCCGACCTTAGTGTCGCAGCGGCCCTCGCAACGTGGGTCAGCTCGAGAATCGGATCACCTAGCCGCTCGCTGGCAGGCTGGCCGGTAGAGATGAACTTGGCCCGGGTGTTTGGGGGGCCGGCGCCGATGAGCGTAACGTCGTGGCCTCGTTCGACGAGTCCTTCCGCCAGCAAGTAGCAGATCCATTCGATCCCCCCGTAACCGGGAGGCGGCAGCTCAAACCACGGAGGGGCAACGATCGCCACCTTTAGTGGTGACCGCCCCACGTCCTTTGGGTGGAGTCTGGATTTAGTGATTTTTGACCTCCGATCCTGCTACGTCTGATGCTCGGGAGTCCGCGTAAGCACGTCCCGAGCCGGTCGCGGTCACTTGTATGTTTACCAGCGATCGGAGAGGCGAAACCGAAATGGTTGTTAAAGTATTGTTACGATTCCAATGATTATTGTCATGCTTTTCTACGTCCGAGGTTCGGCAGGAGGCGGAAGTGCGCAAAGTTTTCCCTTGAGCGCACTCGGGTAAAAGCAGTCGAAATCAACTGATTGGAAAAGAGTCGAGACGAAGAGGGAGGGCTTGCATGGCGGCACAGGGATCACAGGCAGGTGGAACCAACGAAGAGGTGCCGGAAGGAGGGATCTTTGCCGCGCCCGTCAAGTCCGAAGAAGGACAGGAGGTAACTCCCTCCGCAGCCTCTAGTCCGGAGGAGCTGGAGCAGAAAGCTCAAGAAAAGCTCCAAGAGGCGCAGCAGGCCATGAACGAAGAGGTAGCAGGGCCGGACCTTCCAGGTGTGGGCGTCCAGGAGGAGGAGACTGCCAGGGTGGCCGAGTCCCTGGTCTTTCCGGGAACCGGGATAAGAGAGCTAAAGGAGGCGGCCGGGACCGACGACATCGAGGAGGCCGTCGAGAAGCTCGGGGTGCAGACCGCGGCAAGCTCGGCTACGGAGAACTCCGATCGCTTCCCTCCGTCCGAGTGGCCTCCGAAGGAAGAGCAGGAGAGCTAGGAGCTTCCGGAGCTCTCCAAAGGCCCCAACCGCTCCCTTAGCTGGCGCAGCGTAGCCGAGAGCAGCCGCGAGACGTGCATCTGTGAGATGCCGAGCTCCGCAGCTATCTGCGTTTGCGTCATCCCCTTGAAGAAGCGAAGGTGCAGGATTCGCCGCTCGCGCCTCGGCAGCTTTTCGAGCACCGACTTCACGCTGACCCAGCTCTCCAAGATCTCGAGAGAGTCGTCGTCTGCCCCTATCCGGTTCGCCGGGGAATCTCGGTCCGACTCGGTAGGAGGATCGAGGGGGGCCGTAGAGTACGCATGCATCGCCTCCATCCCCTCGATCACCTCCTCCTCGCTGCTGCCGGTGTGTGCGGCAATCTCCTTGATGGTGGGGGAGCGCCCTAGCGACTGATTCAGCTCCGCGACGGCCCGTTCGACGTGGAGGCTTATCTCCTTGACCCGCCGAGGGACCCCGAGAGCCCACCCCTTGTCCCGAAAGTGGCGCTTCAGCTCGCCTACGATCGTCACGGTCGCGTACGTGGAGAACTTGACCTCCCGGGCCGGGTCGAACCGATCCACCGCCTTGATCAGCGCGATCGACGCCACCTGTTCCAGATCCTCGACGGCCTCACCCCGGCCCGCAAACCGGCGAGCAAGGTATCTGGCAAGTGGTCTGAACATCAGAACGAGCTCGTCCCGCGCTGCGGGATCGTGGGGCAGCCGGGCAAAGAGCTCGCCCGCCCGCTCAGTAGTCGAGGGGTTGAGGAGCGCTTCACGCTCTGGGGGCATGCCGCTCGGCGCCGGGTCGCTCATCGAGGCATCGAATGAACTCGTTTGGCAACGCGGATGGTCGGCTCGCCGTCGAGCTGCTCGAAGGTGCTGGTGTCGCTTAGTGCGGAAAGGATCTCCCAGGAAAGAGCGTTTTGCCCCGCGGGTGGCCAGGAGTAGACGCCGTTCGAGGAAAGCAGCATCTCGAGGGAGTCCGGCGACGGATCGAGGCGAAGCGTGAGCACCTCGGCTCCCGGAATCGATAGCAGCTGGCCGCAGGCCTCATCCACGAGGAGGCGCAGGTCGTCGATGGCATCTACCGAGAAGTCGAGACGCGCCGCGATGCTTGCGACAACCGATCGCAGGATGTGAACGAAGTCGCCCTTGGCAGGCAGAGTTACGGTTATCGTCCTCTGCACCGTTCTCCGGTTTCGTAGGGTGGGGTCGCTATAATAGCCGGGACTCACGGTCGGTCGGACGCATAGCAGTCGCGTCCAAAACTCGCCCACGCGGTGCGGCAAGTCTCAATCCAAGCAGGGGGACAAGCGATCGAACTGACCATTGGATCCAATCTACAGGGCCCCTGGACTATTGTCGGGGTCGAGGGGGAGGTCGACCTCTCCAATGCCTCGCGGTTGAGGCAGCACATCATTGAGCAGGTTGAGCGAGGAAACTACAACCTTGCGGTAGACCTCGGCGCGGTCGACTTCATGGATTCCAGTGGTCTTGCCGTCCTCATCTCAGGGCTGAGGCGTACAAAGGAGCATCAAGGCTCGCTGGTGCTCGTCGCTCCGACGCCTTCCGTAAAACGGGTACTTTCCATAACGGGACTCGACAAGGTGTTCCCGATCTACGACACCGTGGAGGAAGCCACCCGCGGCTAGCCCGAGAGAGCGGGTGAGATGAAGTTGAGCAAGCCACGCTTCCTGCTGGAATTCCCGCCACGTGCAGAAGACGTGAGCACGGCGCGAATCTTCGGAGCGGCGATAGCACGGCACTTCGGCTGCGACGAAACCGAAATCGACGACCTCAAGATCGCACTGTCGGAAGCCTGCGCAAATGCGGTGAGGGGGACGGACTCGGTGGAGCCCGTCAGGGTGATCGTGTCCGTAGAGGGCGACGACTTGGCGTTCGAGGTGGAGGGGGGTGGCTGGGAGGCTCGTAAGGAGGGCATCCTTCAAAACGATGAGCTTCCCACCGGAGAGCATGCAGCGTCGTTGGGGGTGGAGCTCATCATGACGTTGTTTCCCGACGCGCGAGTCGTAGAGGGCCCAACGGGCTCCTCGCTGCGATTTGCAGTCAAGCCCGGTACGGCCGCCTAGTACTCCCGCTCGATGTGCCTGGTCGCGGGCCCCAGCGTCTGCATGAACTTCTGAAGAGACAGCATCTTCATGAGGTTGCCCTTGATCTTGATCTTGCCCTCCATGAAGGCGGTTTGCGGGTTGAGCTCCCCCTTGTCCAGGGCGACCGCCGTCGCATAGTTCTGAGAGATCGTCGCGTCGGGATCGGCGATCTCGCCAGTTCCGGCCTCGGGGGTCCCGTCCACGATCTTGAAGTAAGTCTTCTTTTCGCCAACCTCCGGCATATCGGAGGTCACGACCTGGACGGCCACGTTGTGACCCTTCGCCGCTTTGATCACCTCCTCGTTCGAAGTCAGCGCCGAGTTGACCTCTTCGAAGTACTCGTCGGATTGAAATTTAACCGCCATTAGACTTCCTTTCGGGTCGTTGATCCTTGAGAGCTGGGGCCGAGTGATGACCTATTTTTATCCCCTTATACGGGGACTAGATGAGTGAGTGGGTCGCCCAACTGGAGACGCGAGGGTAGCGCGCTGAGGCGCGCACGCGGGTCTGAGGAGATCCCGGGGGCGGGGAGGCTCGTTTTACGAGCAGTCATCGCTGTAGTGGCGCTGGCCCTCCTGGCTGCCGGCGCGACGCTCGTATTGCGGGCGAGCGGGCAGGTCTCGGGATTCGGGCGCGTTCTCGTCGCGGTAGTGATGGCAGTAGGAATTGCGTGGTTCGGGATCGGCTACGCTCGCCAGCTGACCCACCCGCCTCCGCCGGATCCAACGCCCGTGGAGGTGGACCCCCGCTTCAAGCTTTCATATGTCTGTGAGATGTGCGGCCTGGAGCTCGCAATCGTCATGGCTGCCAAAGACAAGGCGCCGAAGCACTGCGGCGAGCCCATGGTGCTGATAAGGCGCTGACGAACCTAGCGCCACTGAGTCGCGACCGCGAATCCCGCCGCGATCAGCGCGAGGCCCCCGCCGAGAAACCAGTTGTTGTCGAAGAACGGCAGGTTGGTGCTGAGCAGGTAGCGGGACATGATCAGGAGGAACCCGACGCCGATGAGCGCGAAGAAGGCAACCGGCACCCAACGCGGCGAGGGTTTGGGCTTGGGCCGAGGCGGAGGTACGTATCGGCTGCGCTTAGACTTCGATTTCGGCATTCCCTAACTCCTAGTGTCCATTGTGAGGGAGCGTCACGGACTGTGGGGACGACTCCGGGAGGAGTGCTAGTCTAGCGAGCCAATGAAGGCCCTTCGTGTCGTGGGGCGGTCGTTCATCGCCCTCGGTATTCTGACCCTGCTCTTCCTCGCCTACCAACTGTTCGGCACGAACCTCGTGACCGGGCGGGAGCAAAAGGCGCTTGCTGCGGATCTTGCTCAGAAGTGGCAGACAAACGTTGCCGAAGAGAGGCCGGATCTCGGAGGTGGAGTTGCCCTCATAAGGATTCCAAAGATTGGGGTCAACAGCGTTGTGGTCGAGGGAGTAGGAGTCGAGGAGCTGAAGAAGGGGCCCGGCCACTACCCGGAGACGGCGATGCCTGGGGAGCTGGGCAACATGGTCATCTCGGGGCACCGGACCACCTACGGAGCTCCGTTCTACAGACTCGACGAGCTGCGGGCGGGCGACGAGATCACGATGTTCGACCAGAGCGGCGGGTACAAGTACGTGGTGACGCAGACGAAGATTGTGAAGCCTACGGAGGTGGGAGTGATCGCGCCAACCGACGACGCCCGACTCACGTTGACGACGTGTCACCCACGCTTCTCTGCCAGGGAGCGCCTCATCATCGTCGCCGCGCTACAGGGAACACCGAAGGCGACGGGGGCATGAGCAGACCCGCAGGCAAGAAGCCCCGGAGCAAGCTGTTTTGGGTAGTAGTCGTGCTCGTGGGAATCCCGATTCTCTTTTACCTCTTTGAAGTCGTCGTACCCAGACTCTTGCCGCCGAACTTCTAAGTGCGCGTCCTGCTGATCGACAACTACGATTCGTTCGTCTACAACCTCGCCCAGTATCTGGGCGCGCTCGGTGCCGAGCCGATCGTTATGCGGAACGACGCGTCCATCAGTGTGCTGGCGTCGGCAAGACCGGACGCGGTGGTCATCTCGCCCGGGCCCGGACGGCCGGAGGACGCGGGGTGCTCCATCGAGGCAATTCATACTTTTGCCGGGGAAGTCCCCCTTCTAGGGGTGTGCCTCGGGCACCAAGCCATCGGGGTTGCTTACGGCGGGCAGGTCGTCCGAGCCGACGCGGTCATGCACGGCAAGACCTCGGTGATCGAACACACCTCGACAGGGGTCTTTCGCAGCCTTCCCAACCCCTTCTCCGCCACGCGCTACCACTCCCTCGTCATCGACCCGGAGACGCTCCCATCGGAACTGGAGGTGACGGCGCGAACTCCAGATGGGGTGATCATGGGGGTGAGACACGCGGCCGATGGGGTGGAAGGAGTGCAGTTTCACCCCGAGTCGATCATGACCCCCGAGGGCATGACGCTCATCAGCAACTTCCTAGAAGGAGCGCTCGTCCGGCAAGGTGATCCGAACTAGAGGGAGCGCTCGTCAGGCGACTGTGATCCGGACCGTCGCACCCGGGCACGCCCTCGCGCCGCCCCGCGGGTCCTGATCGACGACCTCGTCGGCCGCAAGCAATGGGTTCCCGAAGACTCGTTCCACCCTAACCGCGAACCCGGCCTCCTCCAGAGTCTCCTGGGCCTCGTCGGCGCTCTCTCCTACCACCGAAGGCACCTCAGCAGAACGGTTGACCACGATGGTCACCGCCGAGTCTTCCGGGACGCGGCTGTTCGCCGCGGGATCCTGCGAAATGACTACGCCTTGCTGCTGCGACGAGTCGCACTGTTCCTGGACGCGGGACGTAAGTCCTGCCTCCTGGATCCTAGCGAGGGCAGTTTGCTGGTCGGCGCCGATGAGATCCGGCACCGTCGCCATCGGCCTGCCCGTGCTGATGACCAGGTCGACTGACTCACCGCGACTCAGTCTCGTCTGCGGGCGTGGGACCTGCTCTATGACCCTGCCGCCAGGAGTGGTGTCGTCGGCGCGCTGATCAACCTGCCCTAGCTGCAACCCGGCCTGTTCGAGAAGCTGAACCGCTTCGGAGCGGGTCCTGCCGATGACGTTCGGGACCGCCACCTGCTCCCTGCCCTGCGAGATGACGAGCTCGACGCGGGCCCCCCGGGGAGCCCTCTGCCCGGCTCCCGGGTTCTGCGATATGACGAAGTTGGCCTCCACGGAGTCGCTGAACTCGCGGCGGACGACGGTCGGGTTCAGTCCTCGGGCGGTCAACGTCCGGTCTGCTGTCTCCAAGGGGCGGTTGGTGACGTCCGGCACCACGATGGTCGGGGTAGGCGCTAGCTCCCCGGCGTTCAGGAAGAGGAAAATCGCCGCCAGCGCGGCCGCGATCACGAGCAGAGCGCCGACGACGATGGGAGCGAGGCGCCGCCTCCGCGGGGGCTCCGTCTCCCGGGCCGGCAGGGGCAGAACAGCCGTGGACTCTTGGAGGTTCATCATCGCCGTGTCCTGCGCAGAGAGCAGGGGGGTCGCCTCCACCCGTTCCCCCTTTGCCAACCTCACCAGGTCGCGCCTCATCTCATCGGCGCTCTGATAGCGGTTGTCGGGGTTCTTGGCGAGTGCCTTCATGACGATCGCTTCGAGGGCTTCCGGAATGTTCGGGTTGATGCGCCGGGGCGGAATGGGATCTTCCGTCACGTGCTTGTAGGCGATCGAAACGGCGGTGTCGCCCTTGAAGGGAACGTCGCCGGTGAGCATCTCGTAAAGGACGACCCCCAGCGAGTAGACGTCACTGCGTGCGTCGACGGCAAAGCCCTGCGCTTGCTCCGGCGAGAAGTAATTTGCCGTGCCGATGACGGTTCCCGTCTGCGTCACCGTCTGGCCCGCGTCGCTCGCTGCTCGGGCGATTCCGAAGTCCATGACCTTGGTCTGGCCGTTGGTCGTGACCGCGATGTTCGCGGGCTTGATGTCGCGGTGAACGATCCCTTTCTGATGGGCGAGGTGGAGGCCGGCGCAGACGTCGGCGGCGATCTTCACCGCCCGCCCGGGAGGAAGCGGTCCCTCGGTCATGATGATGTCGCGAACGGTCTTGCCGTCGACGTACTCCATCACGATGTAGTAAGTGCCCTCGTCGGCTCCCCAGTCGAAGATGGAGACGATTCGGGGGTCGTTGAGGCTCGCCGCCGCCTTCGCCTCCCGGCGAAAACGCTCGATGAACGCCTTGTCTCTGGCGAACTGCGGGTGCATTAGCTTGA
>JALZBO010000028.1 GCA_030863545.1 Actinomycetota bacterium | reverse complement strand
GTTCCTGGCGGTCGATCTCGTTTCGGGAGTTTGATGAAACGGCCCGTGAAGTCGCGCATGGCCTGCTATCCCTCGGGCTCGGGAAGGGAGACTTTGTCTCGCTTTTGTCTTCAAACCGGCCTGAATGGCACATCGCAGATGTTGCAGTCCTCATGTGCGGGGGAGCTACGGTCCCCGTCTACATCACGAACTCTCCTCCGCAGGTTGCGCACGTCGTCGGGCACTCGGAGTCCACGATTGCGATCGTCGAGGACGACGTCCAGCTGGCGAAGATCATGGAGACGTTGCCGGATCTGCCGAAGCTCAAGACCATTGTCGTGATCGAGCCCGGAGCTGGCAGTAGCGACGAGCGGGTCCTCTCGTTGGACAAGCTGAGGGAGTCGGGCAGGCGGCATGCAGAGGGGGGAAGCTCGGAGCTCGAAGAGCGAATCAAGTCGATAAAGCCGGAGGACCTCGCGACGGTCGTCTACACCTCGGGAACGACCGGCCCCCCCAAGGGAGTGATGCTCACTCACGGAGGCTTTGCATGGACGCTCCACTCGGTAGGCGGCCTGCTCGGGTTCAGGGACTGCGAGGAGCGGATGGTTTCGTACCTGCCGCTGTCCCACATCTTCGAGAGGCTCGCGTCCGACTGGGGGGGAATCTGCTTCGGGTTCGAGATTTGGTTTTCCGAGTCAGTCGACAAGCTGCGCGAGAACCTGAAGGAGTGCGAGCCCACCTTCTTCGTGGGTGTTCCGCGGGTCTACGAGAAGTTCTATTCGGGAGTCAAGGGCCGATACGAGACCCACGAGAAGAAGGAGCTCATCGCTAAGGCGGTGAAGGCCTCACTGGAGAGGGTTGAGCTGCAGCAGGCGGGTAAGCCCGTTCCACTCGGATTGAGGCTGAAGTGCAAGCTCTTCGACAAGCTCATCTTCTCGAAGACGAGGCACGAGCTCGGAATGCGTCACTGCCGCTTCGCGATCACGGGCGCCGCGCCGATCATGCCGGAGGTGATCAAGTTCATCCACGCCCTCGGCATCGACCTCGTGGAGGCGTACGGCCAGACCGAAACCAACGCACCTACCGCGGTCACCCCTCCAGGGAAGGCGCGAATCGGTACGGTCGGCCCTCCCATTCCTGGATTGGAGCTGAAATTCGATGAGGAGGGCGAGATTCTCGTCCGCGGCCCGAACGTCTTCAAAGGCTATTACAAGGACCCCGAGGCTACGGCCGAGGCTTTCACGGAGGACGGGTTTCTGCGAACCGGGGATCTCGGGGAGCTCGACGACCACGGGTACCTCAGGATCACGGATCGAAAGAAGGACATCATCATCACCGCAGGCGGCAAGAACATCGCTCCCCAGGAGATAGAGGGACGCCTCAAGACCTCTCCACTCATCTCCCAAGCCGTGATCATCGGGGACGGCCGGCCCTTCGTGAGCGCTTTGCTGACCCTCGATGCCGATGCGGTGACGGCGTGGGCGAAAGAGCGTGGAGTGGAGTTTGGAGATGTTGCGGACCTCTCGGCCGACACGACGGTCCTCAAGGCGATCGAGGCGGAAGTCGAGCGTGTGAACGAGAGCCTAGCGCGGGCGGAGCAGATCAAGAGGTGGACGGTGCTTCCGCATGACTTCACTCAGGACGCCGAAGAGATCACTCCTACGTTGAAGGTTCGAAGAAAGACGATCACCGAGAGGTACGGCGACGTGATCGAGAGCATGTACGTCCACTGACGCCGAGGAGTAAAGCTAGCAGGAATCTCTGGGCGGAATCCTGAGCTCGAGCCCCGTTCTCAGCTGGCTCGCGTTGTCTATGTTGTTAGCCCGCGCGATGCAGTCGTCGAGCTGGGCGTTGCCGTAGAATCGAGTCGCAATCCTCGTAAGCGTGTCCCCGGCGCGGACCCTGTACGTTTGTTCGGTCGCTGCCCCGGTCGGGGATGGGCTGGACGTGCCGGTGGCGCGCGGGCTGGCGGTGCCGGCTCCGGTCGTGGGGGAGGGGCTCTCCTCCTCTTGCGCCTGTGCTTGTGCTTGCGCTTGCTGGTTTTCTCTTTCGAGCTGTTCTATCTGCGCGCGCGCCGCCGAAAGCTGGTCCCTCAAGGTGTCAACCTCCTCCGACGAGCCGCCCCCGGCGCTTACCCTGCCTAGGAAGAAAGCGAGCAATAGCACGACTCCCAGCGCAATCACTCGTCCCCACAAGACGTTGGTGGTTCGTTCCTCACCGAACGAAGGCTGATCTGGCTCGTAGATGGCGACACACTCCTGTCTCGGCCCGCCTCCTATGGCCGCTTCCCAAGCTGGGGACGGAAAAATCCTAGACCCAAACCAACCGAGCGTCATGGTTTTCGCCTTCCACGCCGGGTGGGAGGCCTCCACGCCGATTCAAGGCGGTACCCTACGTGAGGACGGTCCGGAGGTTGCGCACGCCAAGGTAGGTGAAGTTATGACCGAGTGGTTGACCAGATACGCGGAGGCCCTTTCCGGCAAACTCCTGCGTCCCGATAGGGAGATGGAGGTCTCGGGGGAGGTTGCCGAAAGGCTGCTTGCCTTGGCTCGGTCAATTGCCGAGCGCACGGGAGAGAAAACAAACGCGCCACTCAGCTCCTACCTCGTCGGGCGCTTTGCGGTGGTGAGGGCGCTGGAGGGCGTTCCACCTGCCGAAGCGGTTGCGGAGGCGAAGGAGTTGGCGGAGACGCTTCTTTCAGGTGCGCCTGAAGCGGAACAGCCGGGACGTCTACAGACCTAGAGGGAAGAACTGCCCCGGCATGCCAAACGATTTCGGTAAGCCGCGAATCCCCATCGCAAGCCGTTTTCTTCCAGGGGTTCGGGGGTAAGAGCCACGGGCCGGGTGCCCGCTCGGGCACGACTAGAAGAGCGGGTCGAGGCCGGCAGTTTTTCGAGAGCCTTCACCAATCCTGACCTCCTGCTACTCAGCCGGATGTCGACCCGACGGAGGTGTTCGATGAGCAATCCCCCCGCCCGAAAAGAGGTTCGCACCGCCCTTGGGTGGTTCAGCAACGCACTGGGTGCGGTACAGGTCGTATCTCCAGGAGTCGTCACCAGGTTAGCCGGCGTCAAGGACACGCGATCCAGCCGGGCGATCATGCGTTGGGTAGGCCTCCGAGAGATCGCGACCGGAGCGGGAATCCTGAGGAGCGAGCGGTCCGGAAGCTGGCTGTGGGTAAGGGTGGCGGGAGACGCCGTGGATCTCGCGCTCCTCGCGTCGGCCATGCGGTCCGAAGACAGCAAGAGGGGCAGGCTCGGTGCGGCAGCCGCGGCGGTGGCGGGAGTCTCGGCGCTCGATTTGCTTGCTGCGCTCGGCAACAGCGGGAGCGAGGAGGATGCACCAGACGAGGGAGCGGCGGCCACCGCTGCGATAACGGTGAAGCGCCCCATCGAGGACGTATACGGCTATTGGCGCGACTTCGAGAGACTCCCAAGCTTCATGTACCACTTGGAATCGGTGAGGGCCGTGGGAGAGCGCCGGTCCCACTGGGTAGCCAGAGCGCCGGGCAACGCCACCGTGGAGTGGGCCGCGGAGCTCGTCGAGGACATCCCCGGACGGCTCATCTCGTGGCGCTCTGTAGGGGGAGACGTCGATACGTCGGGATCCGTCTGGTTCTCGCAGGCGCCGGGTGATCGAGGAACAGAGGTGAAGGCCGAGGTGCGGTACCGGATCCCGGGAGGGCGGCTTGCGGGCGGCCTCGCCAAGCTCTTCGGCGAGAGCCCCGAGCAGCAGATCAAGGACGATCTTCGTCGATTCAAGCAGGTCCTCGAGACCGGGGAGGTCGTCGTTTCGGAGGGAAGCCCCGAGGGCTCGACGAGCAAACGCCAATTCATGCCCGAGCCGGCGCAGCCCTCCAAGAGCCGGGCCAACGAGGAGTTGGTTGCGAAGTAACGGCGAACCTTGCGGTTTCGTCGTGGGAGTGCCGCCCGCGCTAGCAGAAAGGAATCATCATGAAAGCGAACTGCTGGATCCGCCCGCTTCGGGTCGAGGTCCAGGACGTCCCCGAGCCCAGGATCCTCAACTCCGGGGACGCAATCGTGAAGATCTCCTCCACCGCAATCTGCGGCTCCGACCTTCACCTTCTGGACGGTTACATACCGGCGATGAGGAAGGGCGACATCCTCGGGCACGAGTTCATGGGCGAGGTCGTGGA
>JALZBO010000002.1 GCA_030863545.1 Actinomycetota bacterium | reverse complement strand
CGGCAGCGTCGGGAGCCGGCTCGCCGAACTCGAGCAACACTGCCTCGGCGTTGAGTCGGTCCTGACCCGGCGCAAGTGACACGCGCAACGTCGGGTCCCCCACCTTCGCCTTCAGCCTGGCGGGCGTGTCCTGGGCGATGATCTTCCCGCCGTCGATGATCGCAATGCGTCCGGCCAGCTGATCGGCCTCCTCCATATATTGCGTCGTAAGGAAGACGGTGGTGCCCGACTCTCGGTTGAGCTTGCGGACCTCTTCCCACAGTGCGGCGCGCGAGTTCGGGTCCAACCCAGTGGTCGGCTCGTCCAAGAAAAGGACTTGGGGCTCGTGGATGAGCGCGAGGGCGAGGTCGAGACGGCGCCTCATCCCGCCCGAGTAGGTGCCGACGCGGCGGTCGGCCGCGGCGGTCAGTCCGACGGTCTCGAGAAGCTGCTCCCCTTTGCGCCGGCCCTCCTCTTTGGGTATTCCGTGAAGGACAGACTGGAGGGCGAGAAGCTCCCTGCCCGTCATGAGGGGATCGATGGCCGCGTCTTGAAGAGCTACACCGATCGACCGGCGTACGGCGTCGGCCTCTTTGACGACGTCGTGACCTGCGACCCTGGCGGAGCCTCCGGTGGGCTTGAGCAACGTCGTAAGCATCCGAACCGTGGTGGACTTCCCGGCGCCGTTGGGCCCGAGGAATCCGAAGATCTCACCGGCCGCGACCGCCAGGTCGATCCCTGCGACGGCTTCTATCTCGCCAAAACGACGGACGAGACCCTTGGCGAGCACGGGCTCGTTCGGGAGTGATGATCCGGAGCTCATTTTGCCGGCCCCGCTCGGCCGACGGTTGTCGGCATATGTGCCTCCTGGTCGAGAAAATCTCTTACCGCAAACGGACCAAGCCCGGACGATATTCCAGCGCGTTCGCCCGGTGATCTCGAGCTAGAGACGTCTCACGACCCGCCGGACCTCAGCGAGAGCCGGTTCGGCCCCTGACCTCCGAACCTCTAGTTAGATGGAGAGGCTCGCCTCATCTTGGAGACAGAGAGAGGACGTGGAGCAAAGAAGTCACGAGCGCCAGCGCGACCACCAGCGGTTGCCCGACTGCTCCTTGTTATTGGCCTTGCCGTCCTTGGCCTCTTGGAACTCGGGGTCGGGGCTCTGCTCCGATGCCTCCGGAGCAGTGGAGCTCGCGGGTTGATCGTGTGGGTGGGAGGGCCGATCCTTCATCCCGCCGGTCTCGTCTAACTCCGGTCTCTTGGTCACTTGTGAAACCTCCTGGTCGGTGGCCTTCGCCCTCTCTTTCCCGCCCCGGCCGCCCCTGACACGTCTTCAGCCCTCGACGTGTCCTGCCGATACCTCCACCAGCGGATGCACTGGGCCCCCGAAACATCTGAAGGCGAGGAACGATCATGTCGCTGATGCGACGACTCTCCATGCTGCTCATGGCAAGTCTGATCACCTCGTCGACGGCTCTCGTTGCCGGGCCGACCGAACGGGCCGACGCTTCCTTCACTGCCGTCGCGCGTAAACGGACCGTCGTGCAGCGCTGGTCGAACCCGAGAACCTGGGGCGGGACTATCCCCAAGGCCGGAGACCAGGTCAGGATCCCGCCGGGATCGAAGGTGCGCCTCGACTCCTCTACACCCGAACTGAGCGGCCTGCAGGTCGACGGCCTCTTGTCCTTCGCGGACAAGGATCTCGAGCTCCGTTCCGACTGGATCATCGTGCACGGGGCCCTTCGTGTCGGGAAGGTAGACGACCCATACCTACACCGGGGCGTCATCACCCTCACGGACGGTCCGCGCAGCGACGACATCATGGGCATGGGCACAAAGGTGCTGGGCGTCATGGGCGGAACGCTCGAGATGCACGGGCGACCGGTAGACGGATGGACCAAGCTAAACGAGACGGCCCGGCCCGGCGACGAGGTCATCACTTTGGCCCAGGCCTCGCCTTGGCGCGTCGGTGACGAGATCGTGCTGGCATCGTCCGACTACTGGGAGCATCACGATGAAGAGCGACGCATCACGTCCATCTCCGGGACGACGGTGAAGCTCGACCAGCCCCTGCAGTACCGCCACTGGGGCAAGATCCAGTCGTGGGGTGAGCACAGCGTCGACGAGCGAGCGGAGGTGGGACTGCTCAGCCGCAACCTGGTCGTCCGCGGCAACGACGCTTCGAACAAAGACGGCTTCGGCGGGCACATGATGATCATGGAGGGCGCCGAGGCGCGCCTCGACGGCGTCGAGCTCATCAACATGGGTCAGAGCAAGGCGTTGCGTCGATACCCGGTTCATTTCCACATGGACGGCAACGCCCCAGCCTCGTACCTGAGGCGTTCATCGATCCATCACAGCTTCAATCGCTGCGTGACCATCCACGGGACCAACGAGCTGACGGTGGCCGACAACGTCTGCTACGACCACGCCGGGCACGGTTTCTTTCTCGAAGACGGGGCCGAGCGCAGAAACGTCATCACGGGAAACCTCGGTCTCGGCACCCACGAGGTCGAGGACGGCCTTCTGCCGAGCGACCAGCGGCCCGCGACGTTCTGGATCACCAATCCCAATAACGTCCTCGAGGACAACGTGGCGGCGGGATCGGACGGCTTCGGGTTCTGGTACGCGCTCCCGGAGCACCCCACAGGACTTTCGAGCCACCAGAACATCTGGCCCCGCCGGACGCCGCTCGGCGTGTTCGACGACAATACCGCTCACTCGAACGCGGATACCGGGCTGAACGTCGACGACGGTCCCGACGCCGACGGGAACACGGATTCCACCTGGTACAAGCCGATCACCGATCCACAAGACCCCGAGTCGGCCCCGGTCGTCGCGAGGTTCGAGCGGCTTACTGCTTACATGAACCGAGATCGCGGAGTGTGGCTTCGGGGAGAGAACCACGTGGTGTCGGGCGCGGTGCTGGCCGACAACCGAGCGGGCGCGACGTTCGCATCCTCGGAAACGTTCCTCGAGGATTCCTTTGTCGTCGGCGAGACCGCGAACCCGGGAACGACCGAATCCTGGGAGGAGGCGGGCTTCGGGGGCCGCGCGCTCCCCCTCTTCTGGGAACCCGACGCGCAGATCATCGGCTTCGAGTTCTACGACGGGCGCGTGGGGGTCTCCAACACCACCTTCGCCGGGTTCAACTCCAACACCACCAGGCCCGCCGGAGCCCTCGGCTACCTCGCTCCTAACGCCTTCAACATCCATCCCGGCAACTTCGCCAAGGACCTGGAGTTCATCGACTCCAATCGGGTGTACCTCGCCGCCCCAGAGACGGGCATGGACGGAGACATGTCGAAAGTGTTCGCGGACGTAGATGGTTCCGTCACCGGGACGGCCGGGGCAAAGGTCGCAGCGGACAATCCCTTCCTCTTGAACCCGGGGTGCGCGCTTCGGGGGCCGTGGAACGCGCACGTGTGCTCGTCCGACTACGCCTCACTCATGGTCGGCACCCTCACGGGAGAAGAAAACGACATCAAGCCCCTGACTCTGGAGCGGGCTGACGGAGCCACGCAGACGTTGATGGGTTGTTGCGACGACTCGAAAGAGGCACATACGACGATCATCCCGAACCGCACCTACAAAGTTGGCTTCAACGGGGGGACACCGGCGAGATCCCGCTTCGTACTGTGGAACGGACGGGGGCACTGGGTGGAGCTCGTCCTGCCGATGGACGCCGCCCCCACCCAGGTCACTCGCTGGGGTCAGCCGTTGACATCGGTCACGTCCTTGTCGGCGCTGGCCTCGAGGACCGATTCGGCTTATTTCTACGACGCGATCGCGAAAGAGCTACACGTGAAGGTCTCGGGTGCCCGCAGTGATTGGGAAGAGATCCGCGTAGTTCGATAGCACTCTCCCCTCCAGCAGCCACCCGTGAGGCCCACAAGGCCTGTACTGGAACGTAACTACGCACTTTTGCGTATTCCAGAACTGTTCGGCCTGTTCCATATTGGAAATATGGCCTCCGGCGGCAGGAAGCAAAAAGAGCTGGATCTCTATTCCTGGTCGCAGACGCGGCCTCGCTCGGACCTCACCCTTCGGATGGTGGTCGATAAGGTCGGTAGGGCAACCGATATCGCGCTCCACCTGGTGCCCGCGTTCTTTGCGCTGCTGCTGGTGCTCATGGCGTATCAGATGGCCGAAAGCGGACGTTACTCGGGCCGAGCCGACACCCCGACATCCGTTCGCACCGAGTTGCGCCAACCCGGCTCTCTGCCGTCCGACAAGTAGCTTTCGCGCTACGTCCGCTCCCCCGCTACTCGCAGCAACTCATCCTTAACATCTTCGGTCAACGGGTTCGCATGTCCCGGCCAGGCGGATGCCGGATCGAGCTCGGCCAGCTTGCGGATTGATCCACGCGTCGCTTCCTGGTCCTCATTGAATGCCGCATGAGGGATCCGAGGTTTGCCTCTTATGCCAGTTAGTGGATCGATCGTGTAGAAACAATCCGAAGTCAAAGCAACGCCATCTTTCTCTCGGAAGAGAGCGATCTGGCCCGGGGCGTGTCCCGATAGGAGCACGACCTTGAAGCCGCACACCTCCTCGCCCTCCTCCACCGTTCCGGACACCTTCACGGGTCCCCCGTCCCATGCTCGCAAGAGCACCCGGTACGCCGGACGTCCGTACAGCGGGAGCTTGCTCAGATCCATGTAGGCCTGGCCGCCGTCACCTTCGGCATCCGACACGTTGTCCGCATGGCAGAGGACGGGGGCGCCGAGCCCGGGTGCGGCTCCCCGATGGTCGGCATGCCCGTGCCCGAGGAGGATCCTGTTCAGCCCGCCCTTCTTTTTGCACTCGATACGAAGCTGCCGGGTCATCGAGCTGACCCCCGCATCGAACATCGTCACTCCCCCGCCCTGCTCCTCGAGCAGATAGACGTTCATGGTTGGAAGGGGCCGGCCGCCCGCGACCAGCCAAACACCGTCGGCGACTTCCCTGATCGGCTTCATATATCGATCCTCTCCAATGAAGGGCAGATGATGCCCGTGTGCGTAGTGTGGTGCACATCGGACAGAAGTGCGTCGACGACCACGCTGTTTCCGAGAGCAGCGGGCGGGTATGGGGTATGAATCAACCGAGACCAACGAACCAGGAGAGGACGTAGATCTCATGCGCAGACGTAGGCGGCCGGTAGTCCGACGTGGCGGCGGAGGCAGAAGAGGCGGCGGAATGGGCATTGTGGTCACCCTGATCATCCTTGCCGCACTCGGTTTCATCATCTACATGCTCGTCAAGTAAGCGAGCAGCTTTCTCGTTACGATCGGTCCAGGATCCTCTGTACAAAGGAGTGGGTCATGGACGTGCAGCAACTCGATCGGTCACTGCGGGTCGAGGTCTACCGCTTTTTCGTCGAAAGAGGGCGTCCTCCTGTCCCCGGCGAGCTGGCCGAGTCACTTTCGGTAACGTCGCACGCGGCAGAGGCATCTCTTCGGCGCCTGGCAGATGCGCGGGTCGTCGTTTTGGCTCCGGGGACTCCGTACATATGGATGGCAAACCCGCTATCTGCCCTGCCCTCCCCCTACGAGGTCCAGGCCCAGGGCCGCACCTGGTGGGGCATCTGTGTCTGGGACGCCTTCGGGATCATCGCAATGCTCGGTGGGGATGGGACGGTAAGGAGCCGTTGCCCCGACTGCGGGGAGCAACTAGAGATGCGGGTCCAAGACGGGCGCCTCGACCGCGAGGACTACATCGCCCATTACGCGGTGCCGGCGGCGCATTGGTGGGATGACATCGGGTTCAACTGAGCGACGATGCTTCTCTTCCGGTCGGAAGAGCACATCGATCGCTGGCGGGAACCGCGTGGCATTAGCAGAGGAGCGACCCTGACTTTGCAGCAGCAATGGGATCTAGCCCGACGTTGGTACGCGGACAGGATGAGCGAGGCCTGGGAACGGCGGACACCCGAGCAGGCGGAGGATGTCTTCGCAAGCGCAGGGCTCACAGGTGACTTCTGGAAGCTGCGCCGATAACCGAGCCGCCGGCCCACCCACCCTGCGCCCGCCTCTGGCCTGAACGGGCGCGTTGAAACGGCGGCCCGGAAAGCCGGACCGCCGTTGGCTCTCAACTTGGGTTCCTACCGTTCCTGCTTCAACATGGTTCCGCACTCGTAGCGTCCACGACCGACACCTTCGACGGTGCAGAAGAGGCGCTGACCTCTACGAAGCTTCTCGGTGAAGTCGTAGCTCCCACCTGCTGCACAGGCGCCGGCACCCGGGGTGACACAGGAAAGCAGGACCCGACGTTGTCCCGTAGTCCGGCTCACCGCCTCGAGGCGAACAGTCGCTCCGCCTTCTGGTTGGTCGACAGCTCCTCTGACCGAAGCTCCCACATAGAGCTGTCCGCCCTGGAAACGGAACGAACAATCGCTTTGATTGACGAACCTCCCCCCGCAACTGGGTCCCTGAACCCACTTCGGCTCGTGATGAGCAGACGCTTGGCCCGCCAGCATGAAAGACATCATCACCATCGAAAGAGTTGCCATCGTCAGAATCCGCTTCATAAAGCCTCGCCGCCTTCTCTCGCCCGGTTGCTGTTGACATCTCTACGACGGCGGACCCGAGAACGGATTCAAAGACCCGGTTCATTTTCTCGGACCAGGACGGGAGACGGCATAAAGAGAGGGCGGGATCATCGAACCCACCCTCTCTTTCAGAAAAAGTTTTCTGACCCAATAGCCGGCTGAGGCGGCGCCGTGCTAGTCCCCCAGCTGGCCCCGAACGGCCCCCGAGGGAAACGCCGTACTGTGAACGTTGACGTAGTAGTCCTCAGGATTCTTTCGTATGTCCTTGACTACAGCTCGGCTCAGGTCCTCCGCACAGCCCGACACGGACTCGGTGCCGTCAAAAGAACCAGAGAAAAGCTCGACGACCACAGGTCCGGCCTCTCCTGGCGGCGCCTCATGGATGTGCGCTGCCGTGACCGTGCCGTCGATGTCCGAGAAGGAGATCTTGAAGCAGACGGTGCCCTGACCCTGATTCAACTTCAACGACGCTACCCCCGTGGCGTCAGGATCCCCTGGGTTCGGTGCTTCCTCCGCACCGGTAAGGGTCGTCTTCGAAACCGCAGGTCCGGCCAGGGCCGCCGGGCTCGCAGCAAGTCCTGCAACGGGTACAGCAAGGGCTACCAAGAAAGCTAGGCGTCGCTTCATTGAACCTCCAACTTGAGGACGATGGACAACGTATGGGTCGTAATCAGGAGGGATCTTGGATTGGAAACTAGCTATTTCGGCATCTATTTCTTAGCGCCCTACGGCCTGCTCGGGTTGTAGATGGGGCGTGGAGGCTGGTATGACGGCGCCGACCTCCCCACCACGCAGCGGTGTCCGACGAGGTCGCACTCCATCAGGGCCGTCCGGCTAAACGCCGCACGGGGCCTCTGCATCAGCTCGGCCACCGACACGACATAGCGTCCACTCGAGTCGATCTTCGGCTCCGTCAACCCAATGGGAAAGACATTGGGATCAACAGCGAGGACCTGCTGAAGGTTGATCTCCTCTCCGGTCACGTTGAACACGCCCAGACCATCTGTGACCCCCGCTACGACGGTCTCGCCTGCCCACGACCCGGACTCAGCTACGTAGTTGATCCCGCGGCCGCTTGCAGGATCGAGCCCGCCGGTGAACTCTAGCGTCGCAAGTTCCCGCCCACTCGCGACGTCGACCACCGCCACCACTGGAGCGCGGTCAGGCTCCCTCGTTATGAAGGCATGCGCGCCGTCAGGACTCACCGCCACGAGGGCCGCCCGGCGCGCGAGAACGCTCCTCTGTCCGGGACCTTCAAAGACCACGAGGTTTGGCCAGCCCCGACTTAGCCGGTGGACAATGAGGGCGTCCCCGGCCCAGGCGCTGACTATGTAGCGCGCGGCGCGGTCGGTCCAGCGGACCGGCCGAGAGTCAACAGTGTCTCGCACGATGACGTGGCCGGGATACCGCGCGGGGTCGAGGACGCGGGGCTGGACACCTTTGAAATACGCCAAAGCACCGTCGCGGTGCCATGCCATTGAGTACGCGCTCTTGTCCACGACCGAATCAGAGCCGCTTCCAAGGCTATGGACCCTGATAACAGGACGCTGATCGAGGAACGAGCCATACGCGAGCAACCGCTCGTCGTGGGGACTCAATACTGCGGCCGGTGAATACGCCCCCGCGAGCGGAGAGTGAACAACCCCAGCGAGCTTGCGCGGCTCTTCGTTTAGGCCATACAACTGATCGCCGAGGGTCCAAATTGTTCGCTCGAGCTCGCCCTCTTCGACTTCCAAGTCGACGAAGGTACCTTCGGGACCGTTCGTCGCTGCCGTCTCAGCTCCTGATGCGGCGCGCCCAGGTTCCCCCTTCCGTTCCGACTCAGCATCCGTACAAGATGCAATGACGAACGCCGCGACCACCGCGATCCCGATACGGCTAGACATCACCCGCAAGTCAATGACAAGACCTCACTTGGTTGGCAGGAAAGAGGGCGGCCG
>JALZBO010000007.1 GCA_030863545.1 Actinomycetota bacterium | reverse complement strand
CCGTTTCGTCCCTGGCCCAGGCAGCGCGCGAGGCATTCGGGAACACCGGGTCCTTGCCGCCCCCCGAGGTGTGGTCGCTGGACAACCCCGTGGCCTACACGCTCATTTGGGTCGCAGCGATCCTGATCGTGTTCGTGCCCCTGTCCGTGCGCCGCTACCAGAAAGCAGCCAGAGCGTAGGACGGTGGCAACGTCGTAGCTTCCATGAGCGCTTCGGACGACAACGATCGGGCTGAACCAGGTGTCCGCGGCGCCGATCTGACCTACGAGCTGAAGCCCATTGGGCGTGTCGAGTCCACGCTGGTCGATCCCAAACAAGCGCCGAAACAGGGGTTCGAGGGAGGAGCTCCCGACGCGTGGCTCCTGTTCGACAAGAGCGTCGCCGTCGGTCTACGCGACCTGCAGGCAGGGAGCGACATCCTCGTCCTGACGTGGCTGCACCGGGGCAATCGTGATGTATTGGCGGTCCATCCGCGCGACGATCGCCGCAACCCCCTGACGGGAGTTTTCAGCACACGTTCACAGGACCGGCCTAACCCGGTAGGACTTCACCGCGTCCACGTACTCCGAGTCGACGCCACGCGCGTTCTCGTGCGCGGCCTCGAGGCGATAGACGGAACGCCAATCGTTGACGTCAAGCCCGTCCTCGATCATGACGGGAAACGGGATGGCTGATGAATGACCCCGCACCAAGAAGAAGTCGCCGCGGCGGTGCGTTCAACGCGGCTCGCGCCCGAGCCGCTCCGTCAATTCGATGACCCGTCGCTCGCGCGGAGCCTCCGAGCGAGCGAGGGCAGGTGGAGGGACCTGCCCCACACTCATCTTCCAACCGGGACTCCGCTTGTTGCGACGGGCATTTGCTTGCCACGCCAACCATCCCCCCGGGCTTCGCACCGCAAGCCACATGAGGCGACGCTTGACTCGACCTACGCCGAGCACCACCATGGCTTCTAAAAAGATCCTGTCGTACTCTCGCCGCTGTCGATCCTGCTCGTAATACCCCCAGTCGTGAAGGACCGCGGCATGGCCGTGGCGTCCCCAGGGAGCGTAGAGCCACCAGAGCGGGCGGGGGACACTGGCGAAGTCGGTGATGAACCCCTGAGGCACCTCGATTAGGTCGTCGGGGTCATTCCTCACCCTATAAGCGAAGTCGGGCGAGTATAAGACCCAGCTACGACCGTCCGCGAGCGGTGTCACCGTTATCGAAGCCGTAAACCGACTCACGCCTTCCTCCTCCCGTACCCAGTGAACATCCAGAGAAGCGGTTGCTTTGCCCTCGAGTCACCGCCCGGCCCGGCGACACTCGTCCTGATTCACCTAGTTGTCGCTCCGGTCGCCGCCCACGTCTGGTTGAGGGTGCACCAAAGCGGTCTCTCGAGCCACGCAACCTGTCATCGCATAGCCCGTGCTCGTTGTCCTCTCCGTGTCGGCGCTGGGAAAGACGGCAAGATGGCAGGAGACGATGCGCGCCAGCATGTACTGTCCGACGCGCAAGGGGTGGAAAGAGCCGTCTCGGATATCCTTGGCCCGGCTCGGTCGGATGAAGTTCACCCACTCGCCGTTCGTCGTGCAGGGCTCGTGCCCGCTGAAGTGAGAACTGACGTCGACGAACTCAATGGCGCTCTGCGGCTCGACCTCTCTGCTCGCCTCGAGCGTAGCCCCCTGGATGCTGTTGTTGAGGTCCGTTCCCCAGTCGCGAACGGCAGTCCGTTCGGGGGCGGTCCACTTGTTGAAGAAGATGTTGCACACTGCACTCTCTATCCGGGTGATCCGAGGCGCCCTCTCGGGGAAAAGAGCCGGGTATCCAAGAACCAGAATTCTGGCGTTGGGAAAATCCTGTCGAAGCCGTCGATAGAGAGGGACTAGATCCGTCCGGAGAGCCTGAAGGCTGACGGTTGCGTACTCCCGCAGCGTCCTCTGATCCTTGTACTCGCGCTCTGGACAATTGCTTTGGAGAAAACAGAACCTGAGGACATCGGAGAAGTTGACGTCGTTGCCCCCGAGCGTCAACGTCACAAGCGCAACGTCTTCTCCGGGAATCCCGGGTCCAACTTGAAGCCCCTGCGAGTTCGGCCTACCACCGTGCCTTTGGACTGTCTCGTACAGGTGTTGGACCTTGGCTCCAGAGCAGGCTCGGAACTGCGTCGTCGTTTCGTCGGCAAACGCCAAGTGGAGAGAGTATGCGAACCTCTGAGAGCGATGACAGCGGTCGCCTCCCCGGCTCACGTCTTGGGTTCCTTCTTCCCACGGAGGCAGCCCCTCGCCCGCGGAATATGAGTCCCCCAGGGCGACGTACCGCCCCGGCTCGAGGTCGATGGGCAACGGATCGGAGTCCTCACCGGGCCCTAACCGGTCGCCAACGACAAACCCGAGCGCCATGAAGACGACAGAGACAACGGCCAGCAGCCACCCCTTGACCTCGCCGGCATTGGGGCGGCGGCAGCTCGGCATCGCCGGACTACCTCCCACCTTCTCGACCCAACCTTGCTAACCGTTGCCCCAGGGATGGAAGGCGTTCTTGATGGAGTGCATCGCAGGTCTGAGCTGCGGATAGTGCCGCAACAGCACAGTCATCATCGTATTGGAGTTGATCCAGTCCATCCCGGCGTCGCTATAGATCTCGGGCCTGTAGTACGTCGTGAAGAATCGGTCGCTGTTCAGCCGGCGCGACGCCATGAGCGCGAAGATCCGGAACGCCGTGTCGCTGAAGGCAAAACCCTCCGGTCGCTTCTCTGCGAACATCCCGACCATGAGATCGACCCGCTCGATGTCGTCCTTGTAGACGCGCCGCATCTCCTCGGCCCACTCAGGCACGTCGGTGAGGTCTTCGAAGCTCGCGGCCGGCTTCAGGTGGAGCAGACGCCGAAACTCGTTGTATCGCGGAACGCCCACCTCCCGGATTCGCACGATGTCGACGGCGGCGAGATCCGTGAAGTGGCCGTCCGGTCGCTCGAACTCCTGGAGGAACTTTGGATAGTTGTGGAGAACAATGGCCCCGGGAGGCGACGTCCCGAAAGAGTAGTAGAGGTCGGTTAGCCCGATCCGCTTCATGACATCCTGGGCATAGGGTCCGGAGATCTCGCGGAAGTTCTTCTCCTCGATCAGCCCATCGTCGACCACAGAGCGGAAGCTCCAGTCGTCCGCGATCAGCGGGTGCATCCGGTACACGGAGACGAATTCCTCGGTCATGGCATAAGGCGCGGTGAAGTGCTGCGTCTTCGACCCTGGGATGCCGAAGAGCACTTCGTCATCGATCACCCGGCCGAACAGCCTGTTGATGCGCTCCATCGCCAGTCCCCACCAGTTCGCCTTCAGGGCAACGATCGTCGTGGGATGGCTGATGATCGCCGGGGTCCACTCGACTGTGTGAATCTTGGCGATGAGCGCCGCATTGATGAGCCGAGCGCGCTCGAACAGCTCGTCGTCGGTCCACAACGGATAAATAGAGTGCAGATGGTCACATGTCGCGTTGTGCTCGAGAGTGAAGAGCGACAGCATCATGTGCAGGCCCATCCACCACCCCGGCTCGTTCGCCGGGTTGCGCTTGGGGTCGTCCGGCAGTACCAACAGGCCATCCTCGCCGATGTTCAGCTTCCCGAGCTTGCCGGTGCGCCGCTCCCCTTGCTCCTTTAGCGAGCTGCCGTAGATCTGTGACGCGTCCCACCAATGCGTCTGCGTGTTGATGTAGGTCGGCGGACCCCCTTTCGGCTCCGGCGGGCGCGTGGGGTCCCGCGGTGTCCGAGGCACTATAAGCGGCGGCTCGGGCCATCCATCGTCGCTCGAGAGCGGAATCTCTATGGCGTTTTCCTTGTCGCCCTTGCCATGCGCAAACCAGTCCCTGACCATGAACTGAAGCCACGCTGCCGCGAGCGAGTTCACCGTATTGGCCGGGATGAACTCCCTGCGAGTGAGCAGCTCCCGGCTCACGGTCCGGGGATTGGGGTCGAGCAGCGACGGCTCTGATTCAGGCGAGGTGTGCTCGATGGGAATATTGCGTCCGAACCTCGTCGCAGCCATCCCCATGCCCGGATCATCTAGATCGTTGTAGGACCCGTCGGGCGACCTCGCGGTGAGGTAGTTGGCTCTGGGGGGGCCGGGGGTCGGCATGTTCACCGCCGGCTCGAGCGACGCGTCGTGGAGGTTCTTTTGTCGCAGGATGTTGCGGATGCCGACGAGGATCAGGAGTCCGAACAGAGTTGGGAACTTGTCCCACCCGATCTTGTGGTCAAGCCATTGAGCCGTCGTGTTGTAGATCTTCCAGGGCAGTGAGTTGCGGTAGTTCGGGTCGATAGACGAACTTGGGGCGTCCGAGCGCTTGCTGCGCCGCCTCAACAAGCCTGCAGCCGCCAGGAGAAGCATCGCCCACCTACGTTTCGAACCAGCCATGTCGCTCCTTTCTGGTTGTTCGCCTCGGCGGCCTAAATCGGTCGATCCCGTGTACGAGTGTTGGTCAAGCCGGGGGGACGCCGTAGTAGGCGGCGCACCGCTTGTCGTCCTCCGGCGTCCCTCAGGATCGCGTCGGTGGCCTTCTCGCTAGCCATGTACACCGCCGTGACAATGAAGAACCCAGGGATTCGTGGGAACACGGAGGCATCCACGACCCGAAGGTTCTTGGTGCCGTGCACACGAAAGCGGCTGTCGATGACGGCCATCGGGTCATCACGCGAGCCCATCTTGCAGGTACACGACGCGTGGTGTCCCCAAGCCTCGCGCTTGACGAACTCTTCGATGTCCTCACGCGTCCTTACGCCGTCCCCCGGGAGCACCTCGGACTTGATCGCAGGAGAGGCATGCTTCATCAGGCGGCGGACGAACCTCACGCCCTCGACCATGGATTCCAGATCTTCGCCGGCCTCGTCGTTGCCCTCGTCGAAGTAGTGGAAGTTGATGCGCGGCATGTCGCGCGGGTCCGCCGAGCGTAGTGTGACTCTCCCCGCGCTGTTCTGGGTGTGCGCTTTGAGGATCGCCCAGGTGAAGTACTTCTTCTTGCGGCCGATGTCCTTCGAATAACCGGGGTAGTAGCCCTTGAAGAAGGCCGGCAGCCCGAAGATGAATAGGTCTGGGTCCGGCCGCGAGGCCTTCGACTTCTTCGTGATACCCAGGACCACTCCATTGGTCGCGTAGACGCCCTTCCCAGACCGCCACTCGGTAAAGCAGGGATCGCGCTCGGAGTCGCCGTCGGTCGACCCAAAGCTGCAGGGGGCCAGGAGGGCGAAGTCCTGAGCCATCTCGGAGATCACGCCCACCTCATAGCGGTCTTGAAGGTTCTCGCCCACGCCCGGAAGATCCACCCGAACGTCGATGCCAAGCTCTCTCAGCTCCGCGCGCGGGCCGATGCCCGACAGCTTTAGCAGCTGTGGGGTGTTGAAGGCTCCGGCCGAGAGGACGACTTCCCTTCCCGCGAATACCTCTCGGGTCGCCGGCTCGGCCGCCCCATTGCTCTGGCGAGGATCGGCCCGATAGAGGTGCGCCCCGTCGAGGAACTCCACACCCACCGCCCGATTGCCGTCGTCGAAAAGGACGCGGGACGCGAGCGCCCCCGTCTTGATGACGAGGTTGTCCGGCCGCGCCTGCGCAACGCTATGGAGGTAGTCGCGGACCGCGTAGCGCCGGGCGGAGTGAGTGGACATCGGGGTAAACCAAATGCCCTCCGCTCCCTCGCTCTGCACGCGCCAGTCGTTGGGATCCACGTGCCTCTGGGGAGCACCCAGCACGAGATCCTCGAGCGCTTCCAGCGGTCGCCCAAGGTCGGACGCCAACGCATGGCGCGTCGCCGCGTAGATCAGCTTTATGAGCTGGGCGTCGCGGTAGCGAAAGATAAGGCTGGGATCGGCCAGGTTCGTGGGGAGCCACCCCTCGAATCCATGACGGCTGCCGTTTCCAAAAAGCCTGTCCAGCAGGGGAAGCGCTCGGATAATCGCTGCCAGCAGAGGATGAGACGGATAGGGACGAGGCTTCTTCACGTAGTTGCATCGCTCCAACCGCTCGAAGTACTTGCGCATACCCCCCGCGCGCCAAGTGTGGTCCCCTGTCCTACGCGCGATTTCGTCCCAGTCGCTGTTGTGTGGGTAGACGGTGATCAAGGCGTGGTGCGCAGTGCAACCGCCCAGGGTCCCAGCGCGCGGGTAGAGGACGCCGTCTCTCTCCTTTGTGAACTTGCTGTCCTGGCGCTGCCTGTCGTCGTCGGCGTAGTGCCTGACGAAGTAGTCCCACCTAAGATCTTCGTCTTCGGTGGCGTTTGCGTGGAAGCTGGGGACCTCATAGTTGTAGTTGAGGTGGTCGGCGCCGGCCTCCAGAAGAAGCACCCGCTGGCCTGCTCCGGCGAGGTTGGCGGCGAGAGAACCTCCGCCCGCGCCGGACCCAACGATGACGTAGTCATACTCCGGTTCGCTCACGCGCCTTCTTCTCTAGGCGGCAAGGACCCGATGCCGGGCGCTGCGATCAAGACGGTTCCTGGCACTGACTGGGCTGATGGCGCCGTCGCGCCGGCGCCGCGGGGCGGGGACTGCACCTCCTCTTTGCCTCCTCGTGTGCGTTCTCCAGGTGGATACACTGAAACTCACGCGCACGAGCGTCAAGCCTGTTTGCCCTCATTCGCAGCGGATGACGCACCGCTCGCCTGCAGTTACGGTGCGTGTACGCACGCGCGACGGGAGGCGGTGCCGACGAGCAGTGAGAACCTTGCTTCCGCTTGGTACCCTCCCTGCTTTCAGGTGAAGGCACTTGGCATGGGCCGGATCTGGCAACTCAGGAGCAGAACGGGGGGGCCATCCCATCTAGTGTTGGATTTGCCTTTCCTGTAGTCTCAAGCCGCGTCGGAGCGAGGCAGTGCTGCTGCTCGGACGTGCAGGCCGGTCGTGGTTAATGAGCAGGTCCAGAGGGAAGCAAATGGGTCGCGTGCCGCCGACACCCAAACGTCGATTCCCCGGCCAGCTCCAGCTCGAGTTCTTCCGCGACCGACTAGGCACGGTGCGGAGCATCGCCCGAGAGTGCGGTGCCATCGGCCAGTTCAGCTTCTGGCCGATCCACTTCTATCTCATCAGTGAACCGAACTTGATCGAGCAGCTCATCGTCGACCAGCAGCCCCGAATCATGCAGGGCCTCCCGATCCAGAACTCCAAGCGACTGTTCGGCGATGGGCTGATCACAGCGGAGAACCCGTTGCACGACCGACAACGCCGCGTCCTTCAGCCCATGCTCGACTATCCGCGGGTCTACCCCTATGCACAGGCAATAACCGAAGGCGCGCAGCGCACTCCATGGAAGGACGGTCAAGTCGTCGACATCCAGGAGGAGATGCGGCGCATCTGCCTCGTCGTCGCGAACAAGGTCCTGTTCGACGAGGATGTGGAGGAGTACGCGGCCGAGGCGAGCGCTGCGGCCACCCAGGTCATGTTCGGTATCGATCGTCTCAACTTGCCCATCGGACGACTGATCGATCGGTTTCCAGTACCCCCAACCCTGAAGTTCCGGCGCGGCGTGGAGTTTTTCGATCAACTCGTTGGAAGGATGATGCAGCGCAGCCGAGAGCACCGACGCGGCCTCATGGCGGAGCTCGTAGGTCACGAAAGCATTACCGAGCAACAAGTGCGTGACGAGCTCTCCGTCGCCCTCTTCGCCGCCTACGTCCTCAACGGAACGGCACTAACCTGGGCCTGGTACCTATTGGCCAGGCACCCGGACGCTCAGCGTCGATTGCACGAAGAGCTGGATGGTGCGCTGGGCGGACGAGAACCCGGGGCTAACGAGCTTGAACGGCTCGGCTACACCCGCGCCGTAACCTTGGAGACGATGAGGCTCTATCCGCCCATCTGGACTTTGAGCCGACAGGTGCTGGAGGACATCGACGTCGGCGGCTATGAATTGCGGGCAGGGTCCCAGGTCTTCTGCCCACAGTACACAGTGCAACGAGATCCCCGTCGATACCCCGAACCGGATCGTTTCCGCCCCGAGCGATGGCTAGAGGGGCCCCGTCCGGCGCCGCTCACCTACTTCCCATTTGGTTGGAAGCAACGATTGTGCACCGGCGAGCCGCTGTCCTGGGTCGAGCAAGCCCTTGTCGTGGCGACAATCGGGAGCCGGTGGGCCTTCGAGCTGGTGGAGAAGGAACCGATCCAACGACGCCCCTGGCTCGCTCAGTTCCCACTTCACGGCATCAAGATGCGCGTGCGCCCTCGCGCGTGAGGTCGCTTGCCGCGATGCCACTACACCGCGCGTGGACGAAGTCGAGGTTCGCTGCGCGGCCCAGGCTTGGGAGAGCTGAGCGAGAGGCCCGCGATAATGGTGCGGCCACGCTGGACGCCGGCGTGGTCTGTTAGCAGGCGAGAGCTTTGACAGCTTCAAGGGAGAGTTCGCATGACTAAGGACTCGGAACGCGTGAGCGACTTGGCTCGATACGCGCTTGCCGGCGTGAGGTTCTTCAACGGGGCAGCGGCGTTGTTAGCGCCGAGGAAATTCACACGGAGACTCCTCGAAGCCAATCCCGCCACGAGCCCGGCAATTGCCTATCCGCTACGGCTCTTCGGGATCCGCACCGTGATCCTGGCAGGCGAGCTCCTCATCCCAAACCGCCAGCTGCGCACGAAGGCGCTCGACGTGGCTGTGGTCATTCACGCCACCGACACCGTCTCCGCTGCCATGACCGTTTTCAGGAAGGAGCTTCCCCGTCGCCGGGCAGTCGCGGCGACGGCGATCTCGGCGGTAAACACGCTGCTGGCCGTGCTGGCGCGACGAGGCTCACCTTCGGCTCGCCGCTCGCGCTGGTGGAGTCGTTGAGACTACGTTTGCCTCCACAAGTCCGGACGCTGACGGGAGCTTCGATCTGCACCGTCTGCTCGCCACGAAAGTCGCGACACCCACCCAAGGTAGCGTGCTCTCCTTCTCGTCAGCAGCGCGCTAGTGAGATAGGGCGCTCCGAACGACGTCCCTAAGCGCCCGGCGCGGTGGGCGGCGTGCCCGCGCGGAGTCGGTGCTTCGACAACTCCGACGTGCTGCCGACCGCCTCGTCAGCGTCCCTAAAGTCGGTCGATCTCGTGGAACCGCATCAGGCGCTGATTTTCACAGCACCCAGCGACCAGAGAACCTCGCGGAGCAGATCCGGTACGCGAAGTCTTCATCGGCACCCGTGCGCGTCGAGTACCACATGCGCAGCGAACCGTCCTTCAGCCTCACAACGCAAGGCGCTTCCACCGTCAATCCCTCCAAGGCGTCGCCCAACCCGTCCAGGACGGAGCCGTGCCGATCCCACAACAGTCCACCGGATGACGTGGCCATAGAAATACCGCCCCGCTCTCCGTAGTCGCTGGCGAAAAACATACAGAAACCCTTCGTCGTGTCGATTACGCAAGGGTCACGGACCGCGAGCTCATCAGAAGCGGGCTCGAGAACCGTCCCAAGACGATCCCAGGACGCGCCGGTTTGGGAGACGGCGCCCAGGATTGCTGCACGACGGCC
>JALZBO010000101.1 GCA_030863545.1 Actinomycetota bacterium | reverse complement strand
GCGCTAGGTCGAGCACGTCGACGGTGTACCCCAGGGCTTGCTGCCCGTTCGCGTCCACTATGGCGACGAGATTCGACAGTCGGTGGTGGGCGGCGAACATCACGGACTCCCACATCGACCCCTCGTTGCACTCGGCATCGCTCAGGAGGACGTAAACGCGGCGGCTCGATCCGGACATGCGGGCAGCCAGCGCCGCGCCCGCCCCGTAGCCGAGTCCGTGGCCGAGGGAGCCCGTGCTGAAGTCGATGCCGGCAACGGCCCTCTCCGGATGTACGCCGAGCAAAGTGCCGTCGCCGCAGTAAGACTCCAGCTGCTCCTCGCTCACCCAACCCCTGCACGAAAGGGCCGCATAAAGGGAAAGAGCCGCATGGCCCTTAGAGAGAACGAAACGATCGCGGTCGGGGTCGGCCGGGTGGGGGATTTGGAGGATGGCGCCGTAGGCGGCTGCAACGATGTCCGCGACGGAAAGCGCGGACCCGATATGGCCGACGTTTGCTCTCCGGGAGCATTCGAGCACGATTCGCCGGATCGTCCTCGCCATGCGCTGTGCGGCCTCGGCGCCGGTCCTAGAATCAAACGCGACATTAGGCGCCCTATCGTCCGTGCGCGGTTGGGAGAGAGGCGTCTCCGGCGTCAGCATCTCGAGCTCAGGCATCTCAACTCATCCTCGTCCCGTCCGGCTTCCCATATGGGCCGGCGGAGGTGGCGGCCTCGCTACGAGGCGTGCGCCGGGGGCCAATTCTAGTCAGAGTTGCGTCACGGCCGGTCTTTGTGCGGGTGCGGAAGTGACGAAAGCCGAGCCGGAAGGGGCCGAGGCGAGCGGTTTAAGGAGCGGGAAGTCGGAAGTGAAGCGAGTCGTCGTCACGGGGGGTGCGGGGTTCATCGGCGCAAATCTTTGCCGCCGCCTCTTAGCAGGCGGCCATGACGTTCGTGTCTTGGTGAGGCCGGGCGGGGATTGCTGGAGGCTGGCCGATCTACGAGGCGATGTCCAACTTCTCGAAGTGGACGTTCGAGACCGGCATGCAGTCGCGCGCCTCGTGGACTCGGCGAAGCCCGACTGGGTCTTCCACCTCGCGGCGCACGGGGCCTACTCCCACCAAAAAGACCTGGAGAGCATCGTGAGCACCAACGTCGCCGGGACGGTCAACCTTTTGGAGGCGTGCGCGAAGGCGGGCTTCGAGGCGTTCGTCAACGCCGGGTCGTCCTCCGAGTATGGGTTCAAGGACCATCCTGCCCGGGAGGACGAAGTCCTGGACCCGAACAGCCACTACGCCTGGACTAAGGCAGCCGCCACCCACTACTGCCGGTTCACGGCAGTGGCGCGAGGTCTCAACATCGCGACGTTGCGCCTGTACTCGGCGTACGGTCCCTACGAGGAACCCGGGCGCCTCATCCCCAAACTAATCGCGGCGGCTCTTCGCGGTCGTCTTCCCCCTCTGACCGACCCCGCTATCGCTCGAGACTTCATATACGTGGAGGATGTCTGCGAGGCCTTCATACTGGCCGCTGAGCGGCCGGCGCCCGAAGCTGGAGCCGTCTACAACGTCGGGACGGGGCTGCAGACGACCCTCGGGCAGCTGGTCGAGCTCGTACGGAGGCGCTTTGGAATCCAGGAGACGCCGCGTTGGGGGACGATGGCGAAGCGCAGCTGGGACACGAGCGTGTGGCTTGCGAACAACGCGAAGATCGTCCGGGAGCTCGGCTGGAAGCCGAGGTACGGTCTCGAAGAGGGTTTGAACTTGTTCGTGGAGTGGTTTCGGTCGCATCCGGAGCTGGAGGGGGTGTACGTGCAGGGATGAACCGCAAGGTCTCGGTCTTCGAGCGCGACGCCGCGACGAACGCGGGCTACGGGTACACGACGAACCAGGGCCTCAGCAGCCGCCTGGCCACTCGCCGGCTCCAGGACCTCATCCAGCAGGCCGTCGTCCTCGAGGGGCGAACCGTGCTCGACCTCGGGTGTGGGGACGGCTACTTCACGGCGCGGTTCTGGGAGGAAGGAGGGCCGAAGACGATGGTCGGGCTGGACCCCGCCCCGAGCGCCGTCCGAGTCGCCAGATCGAGAAACGACAGCCCCGGGCTTCACTTCGTCGTCGCCGACGGCCACAGTCTCCCTTTAAGGGACAGTGTCTTCGATGTGGCCTTGGTCCAGGGGGTGCTTCATCACGACGACCACCCCTTGAGGACGATCTCCGAAGCGCTGAGGGTGGCGAGGCAAGTCGTGATCCTCGAGCCCAACGGAAACAACCTCGGCCTGAAGGTGATCGAGAGGGTCTCTCGCTATCACCGAGAGCATCACGAAAAGTCCTACTCGACTCCTCGCTTGCTCAGGTGGATCCGCAAGTCGGGCGGCTCCGTTGTAGGGATGCAGTTCGGCGGGCTGGTCCCGATGTTCTCCCCAGACTGGCTCGCGCGGGCGACGAAGGCGGTAGAGCCTGCCGTCGAGAAGGTACCGGTGCTGCGAGCCCTCGCCTGCGCAGTGATCGTGCTCGTGGTGGAGCGCGCCCACGCCGATGCAACCTGAGACGGCACGGCTCAGCCCCGACCTCTCCATCGTCCTCCCCGCCTTCGATGAAGAGGCCCGGCTGCCGGCCGCTCTAGACACGCTCGCGCGGTTTTGCAGCGACCACCGTCTGCAGATGGAGGTCATCGTGGTCGACGACGGCAGCACTGATGGCACCGTGGGGGTCGCACAGGGGTGGAACCGGGACGGCCCCGGCGAACCGGCGCTTCGAGTCCTGACCATCGCCCACCGGGGAAAGGGCGGAGCGGTGAGGGCCGGCATCGCGCACGCCAGGGGGAGGATCGTCGGGTATTGCGATGTCGATATGAGTGCGGGGCCCGTAGCTCTAGGGCGGCTGCTCGAGACGGTTCGGGCGGGCGCCGACGTGGCGATCGCGTCGCGGGGGCTCAGGGAGTCGGTGCTCGTGGTTCGGCAGCCCTGGTACCGGGAGCAGGCCGGACGCCTCTTCAACCTCGTGCTCAGAAAGGTGACCGGCGTCCCGTACCGGGACACGCAGTGCGGGATGAAGCTCTTCCGCGCCGAAGCAGCGAGGGAGATCTTCAGGCACCAGCGGGTCGATGGGTTTGCCTTTGACGCGGAGGTCGTCCTGCTCGCCGACCGGCTCGGATTCAAGGTTGCGGAGCTGCCTGTCACCTGGTCCCACGACAGCCGCAGCAAGCTCTCGTTTGCCCGCGACGGCGTGGACATGCTCACCGACATCGTCCGCATCGTACGGCGGCTTCGCCGCGCCGAGGTGCATGCCCTGGGCGTTCCGATGGACGCCGCGATGGACCAGATGCTCGCTTCCGAGAACGAGCACTGGTGGCACATCGCCAAACGGCGCCTGGTCCTGCAGCTGCTGGACGGGCTGCCCTCGGGCCATTGCCTCGACATCGGGTGTGGAGGCGGGGCGATGCTTGCAGCTGCGTCGAAGACGCAGAGCGTGGTAGGCATCGATCTCGCTCCGAGAGCCTTGGAGCATGCGCGCGGGCGCGGCCTGTCGAGGCTTGTCTGTGGCGAGGCCGGGCGCCTTCCCTTCGAGTCCGGAAGCTTCAATGCGGTTCTAGCGCTCGACGTCATCGAGCACCACGCCCGGCCCGAGGTCGTCCTCGCCGAGGCCCTCCGTGTTCTGGCTTCAAACGGGCGCCTCATCGTCACGGTTCCGGCCTTCAGGTGGATGTGGTCGTACGCCGACCACATCCTCGGCCACTACCGCCGGTACACGCGCGCCGAGCTCGAGCGAGAGCTCCGGGCGGCGAGGTTCCTCCCCGAGCGCCTCACCTACTTCCACTCCTGGCTTCTCCCCCTTGCGTGGCTGTTCAGGAAGCTGCGTCCAATCTTTGGCCGGGCCGACTCTGCGGACGACTTTGCCTTGCCCGGCGTGCTGAACCGCCTCTTCTTGGGCTTCAGCCTGGCCGAGTTCAAGGTGCTCGCGCGTCGGGACCTCCCCTTTGGCCTGTCGGTTCTCGCCGTGGCATCCCCCGCCCCTCTGGCTGCCAGAGGCTCCTCGCCGCGAGAGGCTTCGACCGTAGACGCGCGCCCCACGAAGTAGGCTCCCCCATGGCCGACGCAGAGGACGTTCGCCCAAGCCCTCCGCACCTCCTTCCCGAGAGAGAGCGGCGCGCACTGAAGGCCGTTGCCCATCTGGTCGTAACCCGTGTCTTGCCGAAGTGGCGTTGGTGGCTGCCTCTTCTGGCGGCCGGCATCTACCTGGCGAGCCTCGCCGTCAACTTCCCGCGCCTCATCCAAGCCGTTTACTGGAACAGCGATCTCGCGTTCATGCCCCTGCTTGCCGAGGACCTGCAGTCCCTGCGGTCCTTGAGGAGCGCCGGAGAGGTCAACATGGGGAACACCCCCTACTACAGCACGCTGTGGTTTCTCCTAATGACGAAGCCGCTGCCTGCTTACCGGCTCATCTGGGCGGTGGGGCCGTACCTGCTGGCGCTTGCTGCCGTGGGATTGATGGCGTGGAGCGCCTGGCGCGTGGCGGGCCGGTGGGCGGCGCTGATGACGCTTGCCATAGCGGTCGGCGCCGGTGGGCTGGTCCTGCTCACGCTCCTCCCACCCGGTGCGAGAGTGATCACCTGGTTCGCCAACGCCGCCCTCGGCGCATGCCTCGTCTTTCTCGCAAGCACTCGTGGTCGAACATCCAGGTCGGCTCTCCTCCTGGTGGGGCTCGGCACCGCGTTGCTTGCGGGGACGACTGCAGGCTCCGACCCTCTCTTCCTCATCTCTGGTCTCGGCCCGTTCCTCGGAGCGGCTGCAATCGTTGCGCTGCTCGATCGGGATCGGGAGTCGGCGGCGACTCTGATCGTCGCATCGTCCATCTGCGCCGGGTCGATCGCGATCGGTGTCCTGACTGCTTGGTGGATGGGCTCGCTGGGCTTTACGGCTACATACCCGGGCGCCGGCTTTGAGTTCGCGACGCAAAACGAGCTCCTCACGAACGTCCGCACTCTCGTCACCGACATCCTCGTGATGGGCAGCGGCTTGTTCCTCGGCCTGCCGGTGTCCCCCATCTCCGTCGCAATGCTCGTCGCCGGCGTGGTGGCGCTCGTCGCAGCCGGATGCCCTGTCGTGATGCTGACGAGAGTTCTGAGGAGGGACTCCGATCTCGCAGACGGCCGGGGGCTCCGCTTGTTCGTCTCTTACTGGTCGCTGGCGGCCGTCGGAGTCGCCGGCTCGCTGGTCCTCACGACGAACGCCCTCGAGATGGGAATCGCCTCGGCCCGCTACACGGTTCCGATCTTCTACTCTGTGGCGGCGCTGGCTCCGGTGTGGGCCGGCCGCTCTGGAGGAAAGCAAGCTCTCGTGGCGGCTTCAGCCGCCCTGTTCATCGTTCTCAGCGCGTACTTCCAGCGGGGGATACCCGCCGAGACCTCCCGCCTGGCTCTCGTCAAAGAGGCTCCCCAGCTGATCTCGTTTCTCGAGGGGGAGGGGCTGACCCGCGGGTACGCGGCGTACTGGGACGCCCATGCCCTGACTTGGAACAGCGATATGAAGGTTCGCGTCTACCCGATCTCGGAGTGCCGCCTCCCCGAGTCCGCGACTCCGTGCCCCTTTCACATCGCCATCCGGGAGTCCTGGTACCGGCCCGCAGAGGGAAGAACGTTCATCCTTTTCAATCCAACGGCGGCAAGCCCTCTCAAGGCCGTCCCCGCCCCCGATCTGGGGCCGCCGTCCCAAGTTCGGTTCTTTGGGAAGCTCGCGGTGTTCGTTTTCGACTACGACGTGGCGTCGAGGTTCACCTCCCCGTCGTGACGGACGTCCGTGAGAGGATGCCCCGAGGAGGGAGCGTTTGAACTTCAACAAGGCCTGCGAGATCGAGGACTTCTCCGACCCCGAGCTCGCGGCGACCATACGCGAGATCTGCGATTACAAGCTCGGCTTCTTCCCGCCGGAGTTCCCGTTAGGCGCCGAGTACAACAAGGACTGGGAAGTGGCGATGGCGGTTCGCGCCCTTAGAAAGTTCGGTGCTCTGACGCCCGACTCGATGGTGCTGGGAGTCGCCGCCGGCCAGGAGGACACGCTTTTCTTCCTGACGCGCCACTGCCGAATGGTCTTTGCTACGGACCGCTACCTGGACGCCTCCGAGTGGAGCCCTGTGGCGCCCGTGACGATGCTCGTCGAGCCGGCGCCCACCGCTCCGGTCGCGTTCGATCCCCACCGCCTCGTCGTCCAGCACATGGACGGCCGCTCGCTGCGGTTTCCCGACGGCTTCTTCGACGGGATCTTTTCTTCGGGGTCCATCGAGCACTTTGGCGGCCTCGAGGATGTGGCTGCGGCGGCTTATGAGATGGGCAGGGTGCTGAAGCGGGGAGGGTTGCTCTCCATATCCACCGTCTTCAGGTGTGGAGGGACCGCGGAGGGACCCGGTTTTCCGGGCACGCTCGTGATGTCGCCCGAGGAGCTACGCCGTTACATCCTCGCGGCGAGCGGCCTCGAGCTCGTCGACGACTTGCAGCTCGAGGTCTCCGAGGCGACGCTGGCCACTGAGCGGCGGTTGGCCGAGGTGCTCGCCGAGAAAGACGAGCGGCGGGTGGCCGGGGGGAGGTGGGCAGAGGTGCCGGACTACGCGCTGTGGGACTTTCCTCACCTGATCCTCGAACACGACGGGTACGTCTTCGACTCGGTTCACCTCGCGCTCAGGAAAACCGACGCCTACCCGGTTGTGGAAAACGAATGGGCGAAGCCCGGCGCCCGAACGATCGACTCGATCAGGCAGTACAACGAGTCGGCTCTGGAGCGCCATCTCGCGCCGCCGCCGGAGGGGGCCCAGAGCGAGCCCGGCCCGGCGGAGGGGATCGAGGCAACGCCGGCGCCCGCGGCGCAAGATGCGGCAGCGGCGCCCGCGGTGCAAGATGCGGCAGCCTGGCTCCCCCGCGTCGAGGAGTGCGTCGAGGAGCTCGCAAGCCTTCGCGCCAAGGCGGACGATCTGTCCGATGGGAGGCTCCTCCCCTACATCCCCGGTGGGTGGCGGGCGGTTCCCGTCGAGATCCCGGGCGGGCTGCGCTTCGAGCTCTTCATCGATCCAGAGATGAAAGACCCGATCACCCATGCGTACTTCTGGGGTCAGGGCCACCACGTCGATCCCGACCTCGTCCGGCTCATGCTCGCCTTGGTCGAGCCGGAAGATGTGGTTGTCGACCTCGGATCGTTCCTGGGAACCTTCTCGCTTGCGGCAGCGGCCGCGGGCTGCAAGGTGCTTGCGGTTGACGCGTCGGCTCAGAACGCCGCGTTGCTGAGGGCGAGCGTCGCAAGGAATGGGTTTCAGAGGGTAAGAGTCGTGCAAGCGGCGGTCGGCGACTCCCCTGGGGAGATCAGCTTCGTGCCTCATGGGCCGTGGGGCCACGCTGCGATGGAAGGAGCTGCAGGGGAGACCGTCGTGGTCCCCGCGCTGCGCGTGGACGACGTCCTGTCACGCCTCGGCTGGGAAACCGTCGCTTTTGTCAAGATGGACGTGGAGGGGTCGGAGATAAAAGCGCTGCGGGGGCTTTCCGGCGTCTTTGGGGGCCCGGCCGCGCCCCCCATCCTGTACGAGTCGAACAGCCACACCCTCCGGTTCTACGGCTTGACGACCCGCGACCTCATTGGTGAGTTCGAGCGCTTCGGCTATCGGAGCTACCTCGTAGAGCCCGGCCGGCTCATCAAGACCACCGCTACCGAGCTCCAACCTCAAACCGTCGTGAACTACCTGGCGGTCAAGGGCCCGAACCCCAAGATCCCCGGCTGGATCGTCGAAGGCGCGATGAGCTTCGAGGAGAGGGTCTCGAAGCTGGTTGCGGAGAGCGAGTTTCCGCACGAGGACCACCGCGCCTCGGTTGCCCACCGTCTGGAGAAGGCGCCACCAAACGTCCTCGAGGACCCCCTCATCGCTCAAGCTCTCGACAGGTTGAGCAGGGACTCCTCGGAGGCGGTGAGAAAGAGCGCCGAGTGGTGGCGGCGAAGCGAGCCGGAGATTCGTTGAACGTGGGCCGGATGGTCTCGTACGCGGGCAATCGTGAGGACGTTCTGCTGCGGCGCGTGTTCGGCGACCAGCCAAGCGGGTTCTACATCGACGTGGGGGCGGGGGATCCGGAAGATCACTCCGTCACGAAGCACTTCTACGACCGCGGCTGGCGGGGTATCAACATCGAGCCGGCCAAGGATCTGTTCGAGCGCCTCAGCGCCGAACGCTCACGGGACGTCAACCTCAACTTGGGGATCTCGAACCGGCCGGGAACGATGCGGTTCTACAAGTTCCCCCCCGAACGCTGGGGGTATTCGACCTTTTCAGCGGAGCAGGCCGCCAGGCATAGCGCATCGGGAATTCCGGCAGAGGAGTACGACGTGGAGGTCGTCACCCTGTCCAAGGTTTGCGAGGAGCATTCCCCCCCGGAGGTCGACTTTCTGAGCGTTGACGTGGAGGGTCTGGAGCGGGAGGTGCTGGAGGGGGCCGACTGGAGCCGGTGGCGTCCGCGCCTCGTCATGGTGGAGGCGACCCAGCCGAACACGACCACGCCGACTCACGAAAGCTGGGAGCACATACTGCTCGAGGCCGGGTACGTGTTTGCCTACTTCGACGGCCTCAATCGCTACTACCTTCGGTCGGAGGATGCGGGGCTGGGGAGCCGATTCTCCGTGCCCGTGAACCTCTTCGACGACTTCGAGCCGTTCGAGTACAAGCGCCAGATCGACCACCTGCAGCAGGCTCTAGCCGATGCGGAGGGTCGTCTGAGCGCAGAAGCGGCTCTCCGAGCCGCGGCCGAGGGCATGCTCGACTCGCTTTGGTCGGAGTTGCGGCATCTGAGGCAAAGGCTCGACGAGCTGACCCACCGGTACGAGGAGATGGCGGCGGGCATCGGCGGCGAGCAGTCGCCCCTGGGCGGGCCTGAGCAAGAGGTTGGCCCGATGGCCATGACCGTTGCCCGGGTCCTGTCGAGAACGGCGGCCCGGTTTCCCGCCGCCGCCTCGGTCGCGCGCGCCGCGCTCGGAGGAATGATCAGGGTGCGGCGAAAGCGCGCCAGGAAGGCTCGACGTTAGGAACCCGGGTCGGTTCCGTCGTGATCCCGCTGGACCACCTCCACGAACTCAACGATTTGCCTTGCCGCCGGCCTCGGCTCCGATCCCGCCGCCAGCGTCATGGCTGGAGGCATGTTTGCACCCGGGCCCTGGTCGAGCTCCAGCAGGCGGAGCTGCTCGCTCGACCCTCCGATCACCCCAAGCGCCACCCCGACAGCCTTCGTCACCAGCCCCGGCCCATGGCCGAACCGGGGGTGGCAGTCGGAAGCTGAAAGGTCACCCACCCAAAGGATTCCGGGATATCGCAGGGCTTTGTCCTCGATCCGATCACGGTGTCCGTTCGGGCCCAGGCCGTAGATGAT
>JALZBO010000098.1 GCA_030863545.1 Actinomycetota bacterium | reverse complement strand
GGCCAAGCTTATGGGAGCGGAGGGGCGAATCCACGTATCAGTGAAGGGCAAGATCGCGCTCGATCTTGGTCGTTTCGAATACGAAATCCTCGGCATCATTCGCCGCTCGTGACGAGCCGAGGGGTGAGAGCCTCAACGGGGGGGCGAGCTCCATTCCAGCCAAGGCGAGCCGCTTGCGTAACTTCCATAAGGGACATTATTGAAGTTAGCTGCCTAGGTTGGGCAATGGGAGCGCTTCCGGTCCCATCGGAGCAACTAGCCCGCACGAACACATCTTCCATACGTCCGCTGGCTGTGAGAAGCACGAGGGCTGAAAATCGCTGCTTGCGAACAAGACGTACGAGAGGTGGCGCGACCTGTGGGAACCGGCCCCGACGACGGGCGCCATCCGGCCTCGAGTTCAGGACCCCAGGCAGTAAAGGCTGTACGGGCGGCCCGTCATGGGCTGGGCAACGTTTCGGACGTTGATTCCCTTGGCGGTGAGCCCTTTCTCGCTGCCCTTGTGGGCGTGCCCGTGGATGGCCAGGTCCGCCCCCGCCTCGTCGATCGCCTCTGCGAGCAGGTAGCTGCCCAAGAACGGGTAGATCTCGAGCCGCTCGCCGACCAGCGTGTCCTCAACGGGCGAATAATGCAGCAGGGCCACGCGGTAGTCGGTCGCAAGTGAAGACAGCTGCTCCTCGAGCGCTTCGGAGAGCTTCCGCGTGTGTCCGATGAACGCCTTCATCTCGCGCTCCCCGAACTCGCTTCCGCACGCTCCTAGAAATCCGCCGCCGAACCCCTTGACGCCTGCGATTCCGAGCGTCTCGCTGCCGATCTCGAGAACCGTCGATTCCCCTTCTAGAACGATCGCTCCCGCCGACTCGATGGCTTTGCGTATCTCGAGCTGCTCGTCGCAGTGGTAATCGTGGTTCCCGAGAACCGCAACGACTGGTACCGGCGACCCTTTCAGCTCCCGAGCAAAGACCTCGGCTTCGGAAAGGGCCCCGTGCTTTGTGATGTCGCCGGCGACGAGAAGGACATCTGCTCTCTCGTCGATCGAGTCCAGCCGCGGGGCGAGACAGCCGACGCAGTCCGCGCCGAAGTGAACGTCGCCTACCGCGGCTATCCGAATCACCGGAGATTCTCCAGCTGTGGTTCGTCCAGCTTCGTGATGGTTACTTCGTTGACTATCGTGAGGTCAGGGAGGACTTCTCGCGCAACTGCTTCGATTGCCTCCCTTCGTTCCGCCGTCGAGACCTTCCCCCTGACGAACACCTTGCCCTCCACGATGGTGACGTCGATCCCCAGCTCGGCCACGCGCTCGTCACGCGCCAACTGCTGCCGGAGCCTTTGCGCGGCGTACTCGGGGACGTCCATCCTCAGGTTGCGAAAGTCGCGTCGAAGATCCTTCGTATCACGGAGTCGGGAACCGGAAGGTCCTCGGACTGCGCCAAAAGCAGGAACGATAGGAGTTTGCGGGGACCGCGTGGCGACATGTCGACGATGTAGTCCCAGTCGATTTGGCGGCGGGAGATAACACCCATGGCGTTGAACCAGTAAACCGGCGTGTCCTCTTTGAGCGATAAGGCCTGGCAAACGACGAAGTCTTCCGGACTCATGAGCCGGAGCTTCGTTCCCTCGATCTCGACCATCGAGGCTCTCTCCAGCATCTGTGGCTCCAGATACAGCGGGCCGGCCATCTCGAAGATGACGTCGACGGTTATCCCGAGCTTGAATGCCTTGAACAACCACTGAGGAAACGTCTCCTCCGTCTCGAAGCCCGCTGCCTCCAGCGCCTTCAGCCACGCCTTCGCGTCCTGACGGTCGATCAAGAAATCGATGTCGCCGAAGGAGCCCGGACGTCCCCAGCTCACCGACGCGATGCTTCCCGCAACCACATAAGGGAAGTCGTTCTGGTCCGCGACCGCGATCGCCTCCGACAGCACCGACTGAAATCTTTCGGCCCGCCCGGGGTCGTCGTTGCCGGCGGCGCGTGACTTTCTCTCCGTCATCTCCATGACTGCGGTTGTACCCGCAATCCGGGCTAGCGATGCGATCTCCGGCGTTTCACACGCCTAGACTGCAAGAAGCGGCCTTCGAGGCCGCTTCTTGCAGTGATTCGATTTTGGTCAAGCGTCCGATGAAGCCGATGCCTCGCCGGTTGCTCCCTCGAGGTCGCCGCCCCCAAGCTGTCGGTCGAGGAGGAAGAGCCCTTGCGGCGAGTCTCCGAGCCGCCGGACCCAATCGAGGATCCCGCCGATCGTCCTTTCTTCCTCCACCTGCTCGTTGACGAACCAGTCGAGGAAGGCCTGGCTTGCGAAGTCCTTCTCCTCCTCGGCGAGGGCGTAGAGGTTGTTTATCGCCTGGCTGACTGCCTGCTCGTGCTCTAGCGCTCGCTCGAAGACGTCGGCCACGGAGGTAAAGTCGGCGGCGGGGGCCGGGACGGCATCGAAACGAACGCGCTCGCCCCGGTCTTGTATGAACCGGCGGAACTTCATTGCATGGCCCCACTCCTCCTGCGACTGCTCGTCCAACCACTTCGCAAACCCTTCGAGAGCGATCGATTGGCAGTATTCGGCCATGGAGAGGTAGGTGTAGGACGCCTGAATCTCGCGCATGAGCTGTTCGTTCATAGCGTCTCTCGAACGCTGTGAAAAACCCATGGTGCCTCCCTTTTTTCTTTCAGTAGTCTCTTGATTTCCTCAATCCAGGCTACCGCTAAGCGGAAAGTGTGAGGTTAGAGAAGGCGAAAGCCGAGACTAAGGCAAGCTTAATGGCGGCCTTTAGTGGTGGCCCGGATGCCGAAGGCGTGAGAACGCAGCAGCGAGGTGCGTGAAGAATGAGCCGTCGCGGGCATTAGTGCGAGCGCCGGGGGCGCTCCCCAGTAGCCCTTTTGGTTACGCGGTGAGCTTCTCGAGTACCGTCGGACGGCTTGAAACGCTTACTCGCGGAGCCGGCTCTTCATCTGAGAGGGTGGGTGTGTCGAGCTCCTCGGGCTTCAACCCGTAGTCGAGGGCAAAGCCGACCAGGATTCCCGTCAGCAGCCCCAGAGCCACGCCGAGCAGGATGTTGCTGAACAAGAGGCCGACCCCAACGCAAAGCGCTACACCTGCCGCTATGCTCTGGATCTTCCAGGTGAACGCCGGGTCGTGCTCGAGCGCCTCCGCCACCAGTTCGTCTGCTTCGCTCATCTACCTACCTCCTCAGTTGGACCGCTTTCGCGGTGCGCCAATTTTTTCGGGAGCACCTACTCCCCGGAACAGACGAGCAGTCCTTAAATACCCCTTCCTGAGGTCCTCAACCCTTTTCGTTAATTTTTGGGCGGTTTTCTTCCGGAGAAGGGGGGCAGAATGCAGAAAGGGCGCTGACGGAGTGGGGCAGCGACTCTGGTCTCGGGGTTAGAGGGGTCGGACGTTAATCCCGGTTTGACTCTTGTGTGCCCTCTCGATTACGACGGGCCGCCCGGCGAAACTGGCGTTGCCTGAAGTACTCCACCGAGAAACCGACGATGCCACCCGTAATGGCCGACAGCAGGAGGGCGGCTGAGAGCGGTAGCGTCGCAGACCAAAAAAGAAAGTCGATCCTGGCGTCCCGGGTGTTCTGGAGGACGAGTATCGCAGTGAATACAGCTGAGACGAGCACAGCCACGATGACCGCCTGGAGCATCTCACCCCTCGTTCGAGGGTCCCGAGAACGATCGCTCAACTGAGGTCCCGTCTGCCTAGGAGCCTTTGAGCTAGATCGCGAAGTCCCCACTTGGTCACAGAGACGACCCCCTCGACGATGATGTCTTGGGACATTTTAGACTGTCCGGCCCTCCGTTCTTTGAACGTGATGGGGATCTCGACCACCTCGAAGCCCAGCCTCCAGGCTCGGTAAGCGAGATCTATCTGGAAGGCGTACCCCTCCGACGTGACCGTCTTGAGCTCGATTGCTTCGAGCAACTCCCGCCGGTAACAGCGAAAGCCGCTGGTCGAGTCCTTGATGGGAAAGCTCAAGAGCCACCTCGCGTAGGTGTTGGCGCACCTGGAGAGAAGGTGCCGGGCGGAAGACCAGCCCAACACTTGGCCCTCCGTGACGTACCGGGAACCGATGACGAGGTCGGCCGAGCCCGCCGCACCTATGAGACGAGGCAGGTCGGCGGGGTCATGGGACATGTCTGCATCCATCTCGAGGAAGAGGTCGAAGTCCCTCTCGAGGCCGAGCAGGAAGCCGTCGACGTATGCACTCCCCAGGCCTAGCTTGGAGTGACGGTGGAGGACGTCGATACGCTCATGCTGCGCAGCTAGCTCTTCTACCACCTCCCCCGTTCCATCGGGAGACGAATCGTCCACAACCAGGACCTCCAGCGTCGGGTGCACGCTCATGACGAGGTTCAAGAGGTCCTCTATGCCGCCGCGCTCGTTATAGGTTGGGATCACGAGCAATGGGCGGCGCGACGGGTCCGGGGACGGCATCAGCCGCTCTTCGCCTTGTCGCGATTCCAGCCCTTCCGCGTAGCCGCGCCCAGGATGAGAACGGCCAAGCAGGCAAAGGGCAGCCAGTCCCCGAACCGCGCGTAGGGAGTAACGGTCGTCGCGAACCTCACGGTGGGGGTCATGACTGCCGGCGCGAACAGGCCGGTCGTTTCGGTCACGCGGCCCTCGGGGGTCACGACGCCTGAGATCCCACTCACGGCGGCATGTGCGACCCACATCCTTTGCTCGGCCGCTCTTACCTGGCTAAATGCGAGATGTTGCTCGCTCTGTGGTGACCGGCCGTACGACGAGTTGTTCGTTGAGACGACGAGCATGCGAGCTCCCTGCTGTACGAAGGACCTGACCAGCCCGGGGTAAGTGTTCTCGTAGCAAATCACGGAGGCGAGCCTCCCCTCCCCTATTGAAAAGACGGTCGAGCGCCTGCCGGGGACCAGGTCGAAGGGGACTCGCTGGATGTCGGGAACGAGGGGCTCCAGGAACTTCCGGAGCGGCACCCACTCGCCAAAAGGGACCAGGCGCTGCTTTACGTACATGCCCTCGAACGTCCCCTCCTTCCCGAACATGAGACTCGTGTTCTTGGGGCCGGGGGGAGGTGGAGTCGGCGACTCGAAGGTCGCACCCGCGAGCAGGGGCGCTCCCGTTATCCCCACCGCCTCGCGGAAAGACGCGATGACCTCGGGATTAAACGGGTCCTTCTCGACGGCACCCTCCGGCCATACCACCATCGACACGTCCTTAGACTGTATTTGCCTAGTGAGCCCGAGGTGGTTCCTCAACACGACGTCGTCGTCCGAGCTCGGGTCGACGGTTCCCTCCGGAACGTTTCCCTGGACGAGAGCTAGACGAGCGCTTCTCCCCTGCGGAGTCGGCACCGGCAATAGCGCCGGCGCCACCGCGGCGACGCCGGCTGCTGCCAAGCATACGAGGGCCTTGCGGGGCCTCTTCCTCAGCACCAGGAGAGCCTCCGTGAGCAGGGAGTTCACGAGCGCGATCACGAAGCTCACTCCCCACACTCCCGTATAGGAGGCCATGCGAAGCAGCGGAAGGTTGTCGTGCTGGGTATAGCCCAGTCCCCCCCAGGCGAAGCCGCCCCAGGGCAGATGGGCTCTCGCAAACTCTCCCGCAAGCATCGCCACCGGGAATGCGATGAGCTTCCAGTCGGTAGCGAGACGGTCTCGAAACAAGCGGCCTAACTGAAGCGCCAAGACGATCCACAGTGTCTGGACCACGACCAGCCCGACAAAGGCGGGCACCCCGAATAGCCGTATCCACTCGACCAGGGCTCCGAAGAAGACGAGGCCGAATGCGGCTGAGGCCGCGCCGAGCTCGAGGGGCCTAGCCTGCTTGAATACGAGCGCGAGCGGGACGAGAGCCACGAAGGCGACCCACCCCGCGTCGACCGGCGGAAAGGCCAAGTACAGCACCCCTCCCGACAACGCTCCCGCGGCGACGGCCAGCGGGAAGCGCCACGAAGCCTTATCTATGGGCGGTAGATCCGTTCGCAGCCGCGCGGATCCCCCTAGACGCAGTCGCGGCAGAGCTGCCGTTCTGCGTTTGCGAGCTGACTCTCATGTTTGACAAGGCGGCAGGACGAGCAGACGAACTCGTTGGCCTGCTTGGGCACGGCCCTGATCGAAAGGGACTCGAGGCGCTCTTCGCGAGTCAGGTCGAGGAGGGATTCCTCTTCCTCCTCGTCTACGTCGGTTGTTTCCTTGGCCTTGGTGAGGAACTCGTCGAAGCTGGTCTCCTCGTCGGCGACGAGGGCTACTTCCTCTTCTTCCTCGCCCTCTTCCTCATCGACGCCGCCCGGGTCGTCGATTTCGTTTACGCTCATGAGTGCCGTGCCTCTCTTTCAAGGTCGAACAGGGATTATCGAGCATCGGGAGAATTGTGCAAACGCGGACGCGCGGCGCTGTGTTGTGCCGGTCGAGCCAGGTCACCAGAGTGAGCCGGGTACCTGAGCGGATGCTCAAAGCGGTGGTCCAAGGGGACGAGTCCCCCGCCACGACGAAGCAGCGCATCGTCGAAGCGGCGTTTCAGACTCTCAAAGAGGAAGGGTTCGCGGGAACCAGCGCGAGGGCGATCGCGCGCCGCGGTGGCTTCAACCAGGCCCTCATCTTTTATCACTTCGGGACCCTCAACGACCTTCTCCTTGCCACGCTCGACAAGACAAGCGGCGAACGGATGAGCCGTTATCGAGACTCGATGGGCAAGGCACACAGCGTGGACGAGAAGATCCAGACCGCAACCCGGCTGTACCGAGAGGACCTCTCGTCGGGCCACATCACCGTCATATCGGAGATGGTTGCCGGCAGCCTGGCCCGCCCAGACCTTGGACCGGAGGTGGTCGCGCGGATGGAACCATGGATCGAGTTCACCGAGGAGGTCATCCGCGACCTGCTCGAGGGCTCGATGTTTAGCGGGACGATAAAGCCTCGTACGCTCGCCTTCGCCGTAGTCGCCCTGTATCTCGGTGTGGATCTGCTCTCCCACCTCGACCAAGACAAGTCGCGGGCGGAGGCCCTCTTCGAGATGGCGGGCGGGATCGGCCCCCTCCTCGCCCCGATGTTCGGCGGAGGCTCCACGGTGGAATCACCGACTGCGTAGAGCAAGCGCCGGGCGGCAGATAATCAGGTAGATGGAGATCTCCGACCCGCGAGGACGAAACCTCACCGAGGTGACCGTCCACCTGACAGAAGACGAGATAACGGAGCTGCTCGTCGCCGCTTCCGAGCTCGACGACCGAACCAGCGACCACGCACTTCTGCGCGACCGAGATGGGTCCACGCTCGCGGTGTATCGCCGCACCGATGAGAAAGGCCCTCTCGAGCGTGGCACCGACTGGTGGGTTGGCCTGGCGGTCCTGCTGTTGGTGATCCTGGTAGTGGTGGGGGCCTACACGGTGGCGAGAAGCATCCTGGGCCTTCTGTTCTGAAGCATCAGATCTTGAGGCGGTACGCATTGTGGACGATCTCGAACGTCGCGGGAGTCAGTCCTTCGAACCTTCCGTCCGCTTCCACGGATAGAGGAACCGGTGTCTCAACCTCCACGTGCGCCGCCATGTACTCCTTGATCACCTTCGAGGGAAGGTGCTCCCCCTTGAAGGACTTCGTCATCACCTCGACGTAGTCGCGCTTTGTCCCCTTCTGGATCAAGACATCGAACTTTCCGTCTCCGGGGTGCGCCTTGACCGCGAAGCGGATGCCGTCTCGGAAGAACTGCCCGTTGGCGACCACGACGTTCGTCAGGGGACCCTCGTAGGTCCGCCTATCCATGACGACCTTCCCCGTAGTTGATCCAAAAGTTCCCATGCTCGACCAAAATGCAAGCAGCCCCCCCACCCTCCTCAGCGCGTGGAGCCTGCCGGCCCCCCGAACGATCTGCGCCCCGAGCCCGACCTGAGCAAGGTTGATGAAATACTCCGAACGCTCCTCTCCTTTCGGACCTTTGCAGGTGAGGCGCCCCACGTCGACCTCGAAGTATGGCTCTCCCGAGAGGTGCACCAAGGCGTCCTCAGGGGACGAAGACAAGCCAAAGGTGCGAAGAAAGTCGCTCCCCTCCCCCGCCGGAACGACTCCTATGACAAGAGCGCGGTTTAGTGGTTCATCTTCGTTCATCACCCCATTGACCACCTCATGGAGAGTCGAGTCGTCGCCGAACGAGATCAGGTAGCCCATCCCTTCCTGAACGGCTGCCCGGGCCAGTTGCCGCACCTCCTGGGGCCGGCGCGCCCGCCGCACCTCGACGTCGAGCTCGGATTGGCCGAGGAGAGATTCCGGGTTGTCGGGGCCGTCCGCGTCGGCCCAACGTGGCCCGACGATCACCGCGGCCGTTCCATACGGGGAGGACACGAGGCTAGCTTTGGGGAGCGTGCTTGCGCGAGTAGCGAAGCGTCAAGCGACTCCGCTGTATGCGACGACTCCCCTATTGATGCCGTCAATCGCCTCGTTCAACAGTTTCTCGAGCGGAGGGTCGTCGACGCACTGTTGGAGCTGGCTGAGAAGGTCGACGGTTTGCTTGCAGGAACGAATGAAGTCGCCCGGGGAGAGGTCCTCCCCTATCACGTCCTCGAGGGGCGCTCCCCTGCACCACTCGTAGGCGGTCTCAGCAAAGCCCGTCTCGAGTCCCCTGATCATCTCGAGGCCGGCCCGCGCCTCACTTCGCTTGATGCGCTCGGTCAGCCTCACGATCTTTCCGAACGCCCTCTTGGTGGGTCCCGTAGGGATGTTCCCCACGACCTCGAAGGGGCCGCGGCTTTCATGAACGAAGACCGTCGCCAGTGAAGCGAGCTCGGCCGGCTCCAGGTCGTTCAGCCATCCACGGCTTATGGTCTCTGCGACCAGCAGGTCGTTCTCGTTGTAGATCCGCGACAGCAGCCAACCTTTGTCGGTCAGGTTGAAGTCCTCCAGGTAGCCGTACTCCTCGAGCACTCCGAGGATCCTTTCGAACTGTCGCGAGAGCGTCTCGGTCTTCGCCATCACCTTCTTTCGGAGGGCGTCGTTCTCCCTCTCGAGCCGGTGAGCACGCTCGGCCCACTGCGCATGGCGGTCACGGTCCACGCAGCTGTGGCAAGGGTGCTCGATCACTCTCCCGCGAGCCGCGTCGATCTCGTTGCTTTCGTCGGCCGCCTCGGGGGACGGGTCGTCTAGGGAAGGGGCCTCGAAGTCGAAGCGGCCGAGGGCGGAGGCGAGCTGCCGGCGAACGTCGTGCTCCAGGCCACCACGGCTCCGAGAGCGGAGTCGGGCAAGCAGCTCTGGGTCGGACGTGATGTTTCCGTAGTTCCTTGGCGCCCTCGACAGCTCGTTGGCGCCCAGCTTGATGACCTTCGTCGTTTGGGTCATGACCGAGATTCTCGTCTCCCCTCCCCGGGTTTGCTCCGTGGAGAGGACCACGACGGGCCCTTTCACCCTGGAAGACCTCACCCACCAAACCTGCCCGGGTTGAGCAGCCGCTAGTGCGCGACGGCTACGCGAGCGCTCATCGCCGGTCAGCTTGAGGATCGAGTGCCGCTCGAGACGCGAAAGCTGCTCCCTCAGCATCCAGTAGCGCTCGAAGTCGCCCTTGTCGCACTGCATCTTCTCCCTGTACGAAGCGAGGTAAGCGTCGTTTCGGTCGATGAGCTGCTCTACCACCACCACGTCTCGGTCGGTCCGGTACTGAGCAAACGACGAGTTCAACAGATGCTCCGCCTCTTCTCGCGAGTAGTTTCGGACGAGGTTCGTCGCCATGTTGTAGGAAGGCTGGAACGAGGAGATGAGCGGATAGGTTCGCGTTGCTGCCAGGGCTGCGATTTGCCGGAAGGGCATGTCGGGCTGCTGGGGAACGACGGCATGGCCTACGACGTCGATGCCGCGCCTGCCCGCCCTCCCCGTGAGTTGAGTGAACTGCCCCGGCGTCAGCATCTCGTGCCTCTCCCCCGTGAACTTGTTGAGGCTTTCGATGAACACCGTCCGAGCCGGCATGTTTATGCCGAGCGACAGGGTCTCGGTCGCGAAGACGATCTGCACCAGGCCGGTCTTGAAGAGCTCCTCGACGGTCTCCTTGAAGACAGGGATGAGGCCGGCGTGGTGAGCCGCGATCCCCGCAGCCAGAGCTTCCACCCATTCGGAGTAGCCAAGGATCGATAGGTCGGTCGGGTCCAGGTACGCACACCTTGCTTCGGCAAGCCTTCGGATCTGGGCTCGCTGCGCCGGGGTGGTGAGTGAGACTCCTTCCCGAAGGCACTGGGCCACGGCGGCGTCGCACCCCTTCCTCGAGAAGATGAAGTAGATGGCGGGCAGCATCCCCGCCTCCTGGAGGTACTCCGCAATATCCGAACGCCGGGGGAAACGGCGCTTCGGAGCCGCGCGCCTGCCGCCAGGCCTGCGCCGCTTCCGGACCTCGCTCCAATTCGAGCGGGTCTCGAGCATCCTTATCTGCGGATTCGGAATTTGCTCCCCACCTTCTTCGACGAACATGGGATAAAGGGTGTCGTCCACGAGGTAGTGATGTCTGAGCTCGACGGCTCGTGACTCCTCGATGATGACTCTCGTGGGGCCGCGAAGCGTCTGCAGCCAGTCCGCGAACTCCTCGGCGTTGGATAGGGTGGCGGAAAGGGACACAAGCTTCACATCGAGGGGCAGGTGGATGATCACCTCCTCCCAAACCGCGCCCCTGTAACGGTCTTGCAGGTAGTGCACCTCGTCGAGGATCACGAACCGAAGGTCCTGGAGCAGCTCGGACCGCTCGTAGATCATGTTCCTCAGGACCTCGGTCGTCATCACGACGATTGGAGCTTGGGGGTTGATCGAGTTGTCGCCGGTTAACAGACCGACCTTGTCTCCCCCATGGACTCCGGCAAGGTCACCGAACTTTTGGTTGGAGAGGGCTTTGAGCGGGGTTGTGTAAAACGCTTTGGCGCCTTCCTCCAAGGCTAGCCACGCCGCGAACTCACCCACGACCGTCTTGCCCGACCCGGTAGGGGCGGAAACCAAGACCGACTCCCCCCTCGAAAGAGCCTCCAGGGCTTCCACCTGGAATGGATCGAGGTCGAAGGGGAAGCCGGAGGCGAATTGGAACGCAAGCCGTGAGCTCATTGCTGTCCCCTTCTGGCTACCGTGAACGGATCGGGCGGGCCGCCCCAAATCCACGGGTTCCCAGCGACTCCTGTTCCAGACGTATCACATCAGCCTCCGGGAGCCGGCGAGGGAGAGGTAGGCGCGGGCTCGGCAGGTGAGGCTGGAATCGGAGCCACCTCGAGCTCGGGAAGGTGTACCGGCGAGAGGCGCTCGTCGGCGGGATCGGTCGTCAGGTCGTACCTGATTCTGAGCTTCTGGAGCTGACGCGCCCCCGTGTCCAGGACCGCAGACCCATGGCTGATGAGGGTCCGGGCATTCACCACAGCCTGCTGCCGGTCGGCCGGATCCGGTAAGCGTGCAGCGAGCGCATACAGCTTTGCCGCGTCCACAAAGATTGCGGTCCCCTGGACGTACAGGGCGCGTGCCTCCTCGAGCAAGTCAAGACCAGAGCCCAGAGGACCCGATCTGAGCGAAGTGTAGAGTTGGGTGAACTGCTCCTCCCACCCCTCCGCCTGGGCGCGGTACTGGTCGGGTGGCAGCGTTCCTGCAAGGAAGCTGGCGGGAACTTCGCTGATCGGACCGAACAGGTTCGTCATCGACCCCTGGAGGAGCTCGAGCTTGCGCTCGAACTGCCGGATCGCCCGGATGTCGCGCTGCCTTGCTTCAGCCTGCGCTCGCTGGTTCAGCCACAGGTTCACCCCCAGGGCGACGAGCAAGAGGACAAGGGCAACCGCTATGACCTGGTACCCTCGGCGCCTGTACCAAGGCTTGACTTCTCGGGTGGGAGCGACCTTCGGGGCCGGCAGCGAGCCCCGAGCCTTGACGCGCTTTCGAGGGGTGGATTCCCTGGTGGATTTCGCCATAGCCGTGGAGAGTTTATCCGAGTGCCGTGCCCGCCAAGCCGGCTATGCGCGCGGGCCGGGGCGCGGTTCGTCCCCGCCTGCGGACGCTGGCTTGGGTGGCGTGTGGCTCGCAGGCTGCTCTAGCTCCATCGTCAGCTCCTGGCTGAACTCCGAGGTCGCCTTCTTGAACTCCCGCACCGCCTTCCCGACTGACCGCGCTATCTCGGGCAGCCTTCTCGGCCCGAACAGCAGGAGCGCCACGACGGCGATCATGAGCATCTCCCCCGGCCCAAAGTTGCCCATTTGGCATCAGCTCCTAGAAGCAGGCCCCTTACGACGACTGGGTGCGCGTCGGGAGGTGTGGCTCGATCTCAGCGACGATGTCGTCTTTCACGTGATAGCCCACGACCGAGGTTTGAGCAACGCCGTCGACGAACAGCACCATCGTCGGCATGAAGGAAACGCCGCAAAGCTCGGCGATGCTAGGGTTCTCGTCCACGTCCAATTTGGCCACCTTAAGCCGGCCCGCCTGCTCTTCGGCGAGCGCTTCGATCTCGGGCTCCAGAGCCTTACAGGGGCCGCACCAGGTCGCCCAGCAATCTAGCAGGACGGGGAGGTCGGAGTGAAGAACCTCCTCTATGAAGTTCTCGTCGGTCACCTTTGCAATCTGTGCCACTGCCAAAATCCCTGCTCGTAACTCCTACTCACTTTAATTTAGCCCGGGCCCTAACCGAGCGACGACAGTTGACCGGCGCCCCTGTACCCGCCAAATCGCCTTTGCTATCTTGATCGCATGCGCGGGGAGAAAGGCCTCGGCCAACTTCTCGGGGAGCACCTCAAACAGATCCGCCGCGAGCAAGACCTCGGTCAGGAGGATGTCGCTCGGCGAGCGAACACGGTAGGGCTGCCGTGGAGCAGAGAGACCGTGCAGGCGTTCGAGAACGGTGGCCGCAAGTCCGTCACCGTCGAAGAGCTGATCCTGCTTTCTTACGCCTTCGGCGTCGAGCCAAGCGACTGGTTCGTCGGCAAGGGTTGGGCCCAGCTGACCCCCGACGCGAGGGCAAGCTTGGGCGTGATCCGCACAATGCTTGCCGGCTCTCCCACCGAGCAGTGGACCAGGATCAACGAGCGCATGTGGGACATCCCCGAGTTCAAGTCTGCTCCGGGGATCATCGGAGCTCAGTTCGAGAAGCTGAACGAACGGCTCCGCAGAGCCAAGGAGGTTTTGGGGCCGGACGCCACGACCGAGACTGCGATCAAGGCAGTCGAGGCCGCCGCCGGCAAAGCCGAGGTCAAGGCTGCGCACAAGCTCCGCGTCGACCCCCTCGACATCTCCTTGGCGGCTTTCCGAATGTGGGGCCGGAGCCTCACGCAGGAGCGGGACCGGCGCGTCTCGGAAGCTATTCGCAGCGTCACGTTGCGCTCGCTACAGACGACGAAGGGGCGCGTGACGCGAATTCTCCTAAAGGAGCTCGCGCCGAGGCTGCAGCAGCTGCGCCGGCATCCGGAAGGGCAGGGGACGTGAGCGCGACCGCAACGGATGAGCCTTCTTCTCACCACAGGGGCACGAGCGGCGCTCCTCCTTCGGCTGGTCTCGCGGCCGAAGCCACGGGAGGCGACCACGATCAAGAAAAGGAAGAGTCGGCGCGTCACACTCTTAGGAGAAGGACGGTCGAGTGGTTCATCGAGAACCGCGACGACCCCCGGGGAGCAATGCCCCAGGCAGTCATGCATGTCGTCGGCGGGCCCATGATGTGGAGCGACGAGCCGGTCAGGGCGAGTCAGTTTACTGACGAGCAAAAAGATCTGCTTCTCAGGGCGTGCCGAGAGATCAAGGAGTTGCACGCGGCCGCCGGTGGCAAACGGCAGAAGAGAGTTCGCTACGAAGAAGGACTCGGGTTAATGCCCGAGAGGTCCTCCGACTGGCCATATCAGAGCGAGGAGTGGGCCGCAGAGCGCGCCCTCAACACTGGACCCCCCAGTGAGCCCATCCCTCCCGGCCTTACGCACAGCCAGCGGCTCGATGCGGAGCTAAGCGAGGCCTACTACGTGGTGACGACGTGGATGGACTACGTGAGGGGCGGCCTGACCGACGCTTCCGCCGTGTACGAGCATGAGGATGACGAGCCAGACGCGTAGTTGGCTTTACTAGGGGTCACCTCCCCCGTTACGTCGCGCCCCGCGTTTACTCTCTCAACATGCGCTTCTTGGCGAAGCTGATTCTCGTCCTCATTGCGGCGCCGTTCGTTTACTTGGGTTGGACGGCCTTGGAGATCTGGGAGACGAGCAGACGCGACGAGCGGCCCAGGTCGGACGCAATCGTCGTCCTGGGAGCCGCCCAGTACGACGGCAAGCCGTCGGCCGTCTTCAGGGCCCGATTGGACCACGCCCGCAACCTATACAACGTCGGAGTCGCTCCGCTCATCGTCGTACTCGGAGGCAAGCGAGCGGGCGACCGCTTCACGGAGGCGCAGGCCGGCGCCGCCTATCTCGAGAAGGATCTCCCCGCCAACCGGGTAACGGGTGTCAAGGCGGGCAGCACAACCCTCGAGAGCCTTCGGTTGTTCACGGGGCTTGCCCATGAGCGGGGGATTGAGAAGATAGTTGTCGTGAGCGACCCGCTGCATCTTCGGCGGGCCAAGAAGATGGCAGAGGACCTTGGCTTCGAGGTGGCGGTTTCCCCCTCCCCCATCGCTGAAAGCGTCGAACGACGGCGCTCCGGGCTCCTACGTGAGACCGCAACTCTCGCGTTCTATCGCTTGTTTCACCAAGGGTAGCTGGCCGTCAGCGTCTTACTCTATGAGACCTCGACCGTCCCCCTCATTGGGGGGTGGATCAGGCAGACGTAGTCATAGGAGCCGGGCCTCGTGAAGGTGACGCTGTAGGAGAACAGCTCCGGCGGGAAACTCAAGACGAGTCCTGACGATTTGAACTCCGTGCCGTTGAAGTTGCCGCCGCGGATCTCTGTGGGGGCAGGCGGCGGCCCCCCTTCACCTGGAGCGGGAGAGGCGGGGCTAGCCGTCGGCGACGCCGGCACGGTTGCTGTGGGAGAGGGGCTCGCCGTGCCTGT
>JALZBO010000068.1 GCA_030863545.1 Actinomycetota bacterium | reverse complement strand
GTAGGTTCCCGGTTCGAATCCGGGCACCAGCTCCAGGTTTCAACCAGTACGTGGTCGAGCGCCGCGGATGAGCCGACCTCCTCAGAGTTACCTCACTTACCTCGGTCAGACGACACCGCGGTCGGCTGTTCTACAGCGGTGGCTCAATGCCGTGGAGCTTTAGGATCGTCACGTCCGCGGTCTCTGGAGCAGGGAAGCCGACCGAGGTCAGAGTCTCTTTGAATTGGGGGCTCCACCAGCGAGTCCGGACGTGGTCTTCGGATTCCCAGACGCCGATGATGTAGAGGGAGTTGTCGCTGGTGGCGCAATGGTGTCGGAGCTCTCCCATGGGCACGGCTCCGCCCCTACTCATGATGAGAGCATGCGCGCGGTCGTACGCGGCGCTCAGCTCCTCGACGTCGCCCTCGAAGCGGGCGATCAGCATCACGGCCACGGGGCGGTTCCTAGGGGGCGCGATTGGACGGCGTGTTGACGGTTCCGAACATCAGGTCTTGATATGCCAGCGAGTCCCTTCCGGCGTGTCCTCTATCGAGATCCCAATCTTCCCCAATTCATCGCGGATAGAGTCGGCCTCGTCCCAACGCCGCTCTCGGCGCGCCTGGTTCCTGAGCTCGATCAGCTCCGCGACGCGCTCGGCCCCGCCGGGGATCGCCTCATCCAAAGATCCAAAGGCCTCCGCCGAGCCCTCCCCGGCCGGGACGGCGGCTAGGTGCGCAGCTTCTATACCGAGAACTTCGGTGATCTCGTCGAACGCGGCGACGAGGCCGCCGATTCGGTTCCGGTCCCCCCCGTGGTCACTCGCCAAGATCGTGTTCCCGTGCTTTACGAGGTCGTGCAGCACGCTCATTACCACCGGAGTGTTGAAGTCGTCGTCCATCGCCGCCGTGAACCGGTCGAGGTAAGCCCTGCCTTCCTCCGAAGGCTCGGCAGCTGCCTCCCCTGCATGCATTCGGAAGCTCTTGAAGCGCTCCCAGGTCCGGCGGGCCTGCTCGAGCGAGGCTTCGGAGAAGTCGACGTCGTGCCGGTAGTTACCGGCAATGGAGATTATGCGTATGACCTCGGGAGCAACCTGAGTCAACAGGTCCTTCACCAGCACCAGGTTCCCTACCGACTTCGACATCTTCTCCGAGCCCAGGTTGACCATTCCGTTGTGTAGCCAGTAGCGCACGAATGGCGACGTCCCCTCGGCAGCCTCCGACTGCGCGATCTCGTTCTCGTGGTGGGGGAAGACGAGGTCCGCGCCCCCACCGTGGATGTCAAAGCCCATCCCCAGGTACTTCGCCGACATCGCGGAGCACTCGATGTGCCACCCCGGACGCCCCGGCCCCCACGGGCTCTCCCAGGACGGCTCTCCCGGCTTTGCCCCCTTCCATACGGCGAAGTCGAGCGGCTGCCGCTTGTGGGGGTCCGGCTCCACGCGCTCCCCGGCTCGGACGTCCTCGAGGGTCCGTCCCGACAGCTGTCCGTACTTGGGGAAGCTTTCGACGGAGAACCAGACGCTGCCTCCGGCTTCGTACGCAAAGCCCCTGTCCACCAGCTTGGCGATCATCGCGATCATGTCCGGGATGTGATCCGTCGCCTTGACCAGCAGGTCTGGTTGCCTCAGTCGCAGAGCCGACGCCACGGCCTCGTATTCGCGTGAGTAGGACTTCGCGACCTCGTCCCACGGCCGCTCCTCCGCTTCCGCCTTCGCGATGATCTTGTCGTCGATGTCCGTGTAGTTCTGCACGAAGGTGAGGTCGAACCCCCGCCATTCGAGATAGCGGCGGATGACGTCGAAGACGATCGCCGACCTCGCGTTTCCTATGTGTATATGGTCGTAGACGGTCGGCCCACACACGTACATACCAACCTTGCCCTCGTCCCTGGGAACGAACGGCTCCTTCCGGCGGGTCAAGGTGTTTGTCACGACAATAGCCATGCCAGATACCTTAACCGGGGCCGGCCCCCTCCCTTCCAAGCGACCAAGCGTCAACCCGTGAAAGCGGCCTTCAGGTCAGGCCGAAGGCCGGTGGGTACAGGACCCGACCCCGGACCCGTTCGCTCTGGAAGCTGGGGAGCCGGTAGACCATCCAGGCTTCTCTGGGCACCTCGAAAGGAGGGGTGATGTCGTACTGATCGGCGGGCTCGAACCCAAACCTTGGGTAGTAGCCCGGGTGCCCGACGACGACCACCAATGGAAAATCGGTTTTAGCTGCTCGGGATAGCGCTCGGTCAACCAACACACTGCCGATGCCACGCCGTTGGTACTCGGGCACAACACCCATAGGAGCCAGTGCAAGCACTTCCGTCCCGCTGTCCAGGGCCGCCCTGCTCAAAAGCACGTGCCCCACGACCTCGCCGCCGGCGACAGCAACGAGCGAGAGCTCGGGAAGCCAGCTCGGAGACCGACGGAGTCGCTCGACGATGTCGGCTTCATCCGTTTGGCCGAAGGCCAACTCGTGAACTCGCCGGATCGCGGGAGCGTCGCCCTCCTGCTCTTGACGAACTTCGACCGCGCGAGCCGGGATGTCGGGCTTACGCATGCGGCCTACTAGGTTAAGGCCTCCCACCCTCGACGGGCTCGATGAGCACGACCGCCATCCCGGCCGCTCCCTCACCCCGCCCCGTGAAGCCCAAGCGGTCCGTCGTCGTGGCCTTGATGCTCACCTGGGCCTGATCGGCACCGAGCGCCTCGGCGACCAGTCCAGTCATCCGTTCTCGGTGGGGAGCAACGCGGACCTCCTGGATGACGACGACGCAGTCGATGTTCACGAGGCGATATCCCGCCGCATCGACCATCTTGGCCGTTTCGCGAAGCATCTCCAGCCCCGAGAACCCCTGCGCGACCGAATCCTCCGTGAAGTGCGACCCCAGGTCCCCCAGGCAGGCGCCGCCAAGCAGAGCATCAGCGATTGCGTGGCAGATGACGTCGGCGTCCGACCACCCTGACAAGCCGGGCGAGCCCTCGATGGTGACGCCTCCGAGAACGAGAGGACGCTCGCTGTCGAACCCGTGGGCGTCATACCCGAACCCAACCCTCACGCACGCGGCCTTTCTGGCACCGGAGCTGCGCCTCTGCTGCGGAGGATGAACTCGGCCAAGCGAAGATCGGGCTCGGTAGTGACCTTGAGGTTGAAGGCGTCTCCCCGCACAACGCGCACCCGATACCCGACCCGGGTCAACAGCTCTGAGCAGTCCGAGCTCTCATGCCCTTCGCGAACCGCGCGTGCCAGGCCCTCCTCGAGGGGTCCTCGGTGAAATACCTGCGGCGTCTGTGCCCTCCAGATCCCCTCCCGGCTGGGCGTCTCGACGATCTCCGCTTGCTCGGACACGGCCTTGATGGAGTCCTCTAGGGGGATTGCAGGGATGACCCCCTCGCATGAATCGTCGAGGGCCAGCAGCAGGGTGCTCAGATGGTCGGAGGCGAGGAGCGGCCGTGCGGCATCGTGGACTGCGACGGCATCGCTGTAGGGTGGGATGGCCGCTATCGCACGATCTAGCGACGCTTGCCGCGTCGACCCCCCCTCCACCACGTTCCAAATCTTCGCTGAGGTCAGCTCCGCGTCGACCCAGACGGGCCTCCCGGCCGGAAGGACGACAACCACCGTCTTGACATCGGGACACAACGCGAGCGCTTCGAGCGAGTAGGCGAGCATAGGGCGGCCCGAAAGCGGGAGGAACTGCTTCGGAATCTCCGAGCGCATCCGCCGGCCCGCTCCCCCCGCAAGGAGGATTGCGACGACGTGATCGTGCGAGCTCATCCCCGCAGACTATGTCGAAATGCGTGACAGCCGCACTGGGCGGCTGTCACAGATGCTGCGTAAGTTGCTTCTCAGCTAGTCAGAACGGAGTCGAGCATCCCCCCCGCCTCGTCCTCATCGACGTTCGCGGCAAAGGTGATCTCCGATATGAGGATCTGACGGGCCTTCGTCAGCATCCGCTTCTCGCCGGCGGACAAACCTTTGTCGGCCTCCCGGCGGGCGAGGTTACGGACGACTTCTGCTACCTGGTAGATGTCCCCGGAGCGCAGCTTCTCGACGTGGGTCTTGAAGCGACGGCTCCAGTTGGTGGGCATACGGCACTCTTTCGACCTCAAGACCTTGAACACCTTTTCGAGCTCGTCTCGAGCTATGACGTCGCGGATGCCGACGCCTTCGGTGTTGTCGGTGGGAACCATCAGGGTCAGGTCCCCATAAGCTAAGCGGAGAACGTAGTACTGCTTCTTCTCCCCCTGGAACTCCTTCTCCTCAAGGCTCTTGATGATCGCTGCGCCGTGGTGTGGATAGACAACCTTGTCACCGATTTGAAAGGTAGTGGCCGACGGCAAACGGTCCTCCCTCTTTTTTGATGTGAAGGCCCCCGTTAGGACCTTTTCGAACTCCCCCCGAAAAGGCGAAACCCCGCCTGGAAAGGCGGATGGATCGCCTCCGGCGAGATTCCATGGTAACAGGCGAATCAGGAGAGCCGCAATGTTGCAAAGAGAGGCAAGCGGCCACTTTGCGTGATGACGCGGCCTACTCCAGGTAACTTATCGCCTCGGAAATATTCCCGACTCGGCGGATCGCGGCTGCGTCGGAGCAGCCGGAGAAGGCAGCAACGTGGTCGTCGACCTCCGGAACGACAACCTGCGTGAACCCCAGCCGGACGAGCTCCTTCGTCCTTGCCGCAAGTCCGGGGACGGGCCGCACCTCCCCTCCCAACCCCACCTCGCCGACAGCCGCAGTACCCGCCGGGGCGGGCCTGTTGAGCGCGGAGCCGGCAAGAGCAAGAAACAGCGCAAGGTCTATCCCAGGTTCACCCGCGCGGAATCCCCCGGCGATCGAAGCGTAGACGTCGAAGGTCGACAGGTCGATCCCCGCCCTACGCTGAAGCACGGCAAGAGCCAGCCCAAGCCGCGCTGAGTCGATCCCCTGAGCGACTCGCCTCGGGTATCTGGCATCCGTGGCGACCGTAAGGCTCTGCACCTCGAGAGCGACCGGGCGGCGGCCCTCGAGCACACACCCCACTGCGGCACCGGGCACACCCGGGCGGCGAGCGGTCAGGAACAGTCCCGACGCGTCGGAGACATCCTTCAAGCCGTCCGACGTCATCTCGAGCAGCCCCAAGTCCCCCGTGGGCCCGAACCGGTTCTTAACACCCCTCACTGTCCGCAAGATCTGCCCCCGATCTCCCTCGAACGTAAGCACGACGTCGACGACGTGCTCGAGAGCGCGAGGACCGGCAATCGAGCCGTCCTTGCAGATCTGGCCTACGAGCAGGAGGGCCGCGCCCGACGCCCTTGCAGCCCTGACGAGAGCCGCGGCACTGCTTCGCACTTGAGAAACCGACCCTGGTTCCCCGGGGCTCGATGGGTCCTCGGCGGTCTGAACGCTGTCAACGATTGCCACATCTGCACCGGCCATCAGCGCGCTTATATCGGTCACGCGTGTCGCTTCCGAGACGCGCGTCTTCATCGAGCCGAGGCGCCGGGCACGGGAAGCGACCTGCTCGGAAGACTCCTCCCCGGAGAAGTAGATGACGCTGCGTCCCTCCGACTCTGCGGCCGATGCCAGTTGCAGCATGAGGGTCGACTTCCCGACCCCTGGCTCACCCGCCAGGAGGGTTGCAGTCCCTGGAACCAGCCCTCCACCCAAGACCTGGTCGACCTCCTTCAGCCCAGTTGGGATCCGAGGCTTGGGCGCCGCTTCTACCTCCGAGATCGGCATAGCCGCCGGCAGCGGACCGGCGGCCGCGACCTCTGCAAACGAGTCCCAAGCCAGGCACTCAGGGCATCGCCCGAGCCATTGATAGCTCTGGTGGCCGCACTGAACGCAGGCGAGCGCCTTCTGTTGCATGCCGACAAGGTAGCGGCGACTGGCGACAAAATCGCTCGCCGACAAAATCGCTTCCCACCGCGATCGCCAGCCGTAGTCGCCCGGGTCGCTTCGTAACACGCTTTTAACGGCGAAGAAACTTAATGAAACAAAAGGCCTTTTAGGCTGGGCGTTGCCTGGCTAAACGACCCGTTCCTCGACGTACTGGAGGTACACATGCCTGAGATCAATTCCGGCGACACCGCATGGCTGCTCGCGAGCAGCGCCCTGGTGATGTTCATGACTCCGGGGCTCGCCCTCTTCTATGCAGGCCTGGTCCGGACCAAGAACGTCCTCGCCACGATGATGCACTCGTTCGTTGCACTGGGAGTCATCTCGGTCCTTTGGATGATCATCGGCTACAGCCTCGGCTTCGGGACTGACATAGGCAAGGTCATAGGAGGCTTGGACTTTGCCTTCCTGAATGGCGTGGGGGCCGAACCGAACCCACTCGCCCCGACGATCCCCCACACGACCTACATGATCTTCCAGATGATGTTCGCCATCATCACTCCCGCGCTCATCACGGGCGCCTTCGCCGAACGAATGAAGTTCAGGGGATACCTCCTGTTCCTCGTCCTGTGGTCGCTGCTGGTTTACTCGCCCGTTGCCCACTGGGTCTGGGGCGGCGGATGGCTCGGCCTCGGTGAGGGGAACGTGGGCGCCTTGGACTTTGCAGGAGGGACCGTCGTCCACATCAACGCCGGTGTAGCCGCTTTGGCATGCGTCATCTACATGGGGAAGCGCCTGGGTTACCCCCACGAGGCGATGCGCCCGCACAACGTCCCCATGGTCGTAACCGGAGCCGCAATCCTTTGGTTTGGATGGTTCGGGTTCAACGCGGGAAGCGCCGTAGGTTCGGGTGTTCTTGCTTCCAGCGCTTTCGTCGCCACCCACTTGGGAGCCGCGGCTGCGGTGATTGGGTGGATGATTCCCGAGTGGCTCCACAACAAGGCACCCACAACGGTCGGTGCCGCAACGGGGGCCGTTGCAGGTCTCGTCGCCATCACGCCGGCCGCCGGTTACGTAGAGCCGTGGGCTGCCGTCATCATCGGGCTGGCTGCCGGAATGGTGTGTTATGGAGCGGTGGCAATGAAGCCCAAGCTCGGCTACGACGACTCGCTCGACGTCGTGGGCGTGCACATGGTCGGCGGAATCGTTGGAGCGCTGCTGACGGGCGTCTTCGCGACGACCCTGATCAACGAAGCCGCAGCCGACGGGCTACTCTACGGAAACCCAGGACAGCTGGGCAGGCAGGCAATCGCAGTGGTCGCCACCCTGATCTACTCGCTGATCGCGACTTTCGTCATCCTGTTCATCGTCGACAAGCTCGTCGGCCTCAGGGTCTCCGAGGATGAGGAGCTGACGGGGCTGGATCTTTCCCAGCACGCAGAGACCGCTTACTCGTTGGCCGAGGGCGGCGGAGCTTCGGTTCCTCTGCCGTCCGGTGCCCCGAGGCGGGAGTCGGTAGCGCCACCCCTCAACGACTCGACAACCCGATAGGAGGCTTCCTGAATGAAACTGGTCACGGCGATCGTAAAGCCGTTCAAACTCGAGGAGGTAAAGGAGGCGCTTCGGCTCGCTGGTGTTCAGGGAATGACCGTGACCGAGGTACGAGGGTTCGGACGCCAGCGGGGCCACACCGAGGTCTACCGAGGCGCCGAGTACCAGGTCGACTTCGTCCCCAAGGTAAAGATCGAGGTCGTGTGTGACGAGGAGCAGGTGACCCCGGTAGTGGATGCGATCATGTCGGCCGCGCGCACGGGCAAGATCGGCGATGGGAAGATATTCGTCACCAACGCCGACCAGGTCTATCGGATCAGGACCGGCGAGATGGGAAGGGATGCAATCTAGGGAAGTCGGCGAGGAGGTCGTCCAGCTCAGGGATGAGCGGGAGCGGCTGAAGAGTCAACTTTCCCAGGGGGCCGGAGGGTACGAGCTCGTCACCGCTCTCGCCGACTCGGTCGATCGGGCCATCACGAGAATATGGTGGCGCGTGAGGCCGAGAGGCGCAGCGGCCCTGGTGGCGGTTGGAGGGTACGGGCGCAGGGAGCTATGCCCGAGCTCCGACATCGACCTGATGATCCTTCATGCCGGGGGAGCCGATGTGACGGGTTCCGCCAAGGCTCTCCTCTACGAGCTCTGGGATGCGGGGATGCAGGTCGGGCACTCCATCAGGACGACGAAGGAGGCCTTGAAGACCGCGAAGCAGGATTTCGATGCCGAGACGGCATTCTTAGACGCTCGCCTGGTCACCGGTGACGCAGAGCTTTTCCATCAGTTCCACAACGCAGCACTGCGGCAGACAAGGCGGTCTCCCGACGCCTTCCTTCGGAGGATCAGCCGGGCCACGCATAGTCGTAGAAGCCGCGCCGGAGACGCCTCTGCCGAGCTGGAGCCCAACCTCAAGGACGGGAAGGGCGGCTTGCGCGACCTCCATACGATTGCTTGGATCGATCGGGTTTGCGGGCTGACCGAGGGGGTCGTCGAGCAAAAGGCTCTTCGAAGTGCGGGAGACCTCCTCTACCGAGCCCGGTCCGCCCTTCACTTCATAACGGGGCGCCAAAGCGATGTGCTGCTCATGCAGCTGCACGCACCCGTTGCCGCGTCGATCGACCTGAAAAGCTTCGGGGACGGCGAGAACGGCTCCAGGAGCGGGACCCTTCCTCCCGAGGAGACGTTGATGCGCAGCCTCTACCGAGGGTGCCGAGAGATCGCATTTGCGCTCGACTGGATCCTCGATCCGGAGTACGCGAACGTCGCCGAGAGCCTCCCGGACTCCCTCGCGGAAGGGGCGTGGACGCCCGAGGCGAGGGAGGCGTTTTTCGCTATCCTGAGGTCCGGTCCCGAGGGCCGGCGCAGCTTCAGAGTCCTCGAGCAAACGGGCGCTCTAGCCCGAGCGATTCCAGAGTGGGAGCACATCTCGTGCCTTCCGCAGCGCAACGTCTACCATCGAAACGCCGTCGACGTTCACTCTTTCGAGACGGCGGCCGAACTCGCACGCTTTGCACCCGGCACCCCCGAACCCGAGAGCGCGAGCAACTGGGAGCTGCTCACGCGCCGGGTCGCGGTCGATGCGGCGGACCGTTGGGACCTCCTGCTGCTCGCTGCGCTCCTTCACGACATCGGCAAGGGAGCCGACGAGGATCACTCGATGAGGGGCGAAGCGCTTGCCCGAAAGGCCGCCGAGCGCATCGGGCTCGAGGGCGTCGACGTCGACGACGTGGCGTGGCTCGTGAGAAACCACCTGCTCCTAACGAAATCGGCGGTGCGCCGCAACCTCGATGATGAGTCGTTGATCGTGGAGCTGGGCGAGATGATCGCATCGGTGGATCGGCTTCGCCTGCTGTACCTGCTTTCAGCGTCCGATGGGCTCGCCACCGGGCCCTCCGCCTGGACAGACTGGACCGCCGCCCTCGTAGCCGACCTTTTCACCAGAGTCTTTCACGTACTAGAGCGCGGGGAGCTGGTGAGCCGCGATGCCTCGCACATAGCAGAGGAGCGCTTTCAGACGCTCTCAGCGGCGCTGAGCGACTTCCCGGCGGAAGCCGTTGAGCACCACCTCTCGACGATGCCTCGGATGTGGCTGCTGGCCCAGTCGGCAGATGACCTCATCCGCCAGTCGAGGATGATGATTCCCCCGCTGAGACCATCCGAGCTCCGGCTCGACGCTGCCCCCCTTCCCGAGCCAGGCTCGTGGGCGCTAACCCTGGTCGCTCAAGACCGGCCTGGGCTGTTCAGCAAGGTCTCCGGAGTCCTTGCGCTTCACGGCTTGAACGTCCTGACGGCTCAGATCGTGACCAGGCAGGACGGCGTGGCGCTGGAGGTGTTCAGGGTGCAGGGGACCGAGGAGAAGCTGGAGCGGGTCGAGCAAGACATCGGGAAGGCCCTCCGCGGGAAGATCTCCCTGGACCTCCGGCTGGCCCAGAAGCGGCAGGAATACGCAGCGAGGGTCTCGAAGGGCAAGCAAGAGCCCCCCAGCGTCCGGGTCGACAACCAGTCGTCGGATTTCTACACCGTCATCGAGGTGCATGCGACGGACCGGATCGGCCTTCTTTACACCGTAACGCGGGCGCTCACCGAACTCGAGCTCGACATCCACCTGGCCAAGGTGGCTACTTACGGCGACGACGTGGTGGACGTCTTCTACGTGTGGGACCTGGAAGGTCAAAAGGTCACGGACGCCGAGCACATTAGCGAGATCAAGCGACTGATCCCCCACAGGCTGGAGTTGGAAGCTTAGCCTGAGCGTTCTCAACCCTCGTGGAGGCAAAATGATTCCGGATCCGGCAAGGAAGCTCATCGAGTCGGGCAAGCTCGCACACATCGTCACCTTGAACCGAGACGGGTCTCCCCACGTCACGCTGGCGTGGGCGGGCATCGAAGACGAGGAGATCGTCTTCGCAACGATCCCCGACCAGCGTAAGCTGCGGAACCTCCGCCGAGACGCCCGAATCGCCATCTCATTCGAGACGGAGAAGCTCAATCCCATGGGTCTCAACGAATACCTCGTCGTCTATGGACGAGCTCGAATCACGGAGGGGGGAGCTCCGGAGCTCTTGCAGAAGCTCGCTCACGTCTACCTCGGACCGCAGGTCAAGTTCCCTCCCATCGAGAACCCGCCACCGGGCTTTGTGACGAGGGTGACCGTCGAGCACATCGCCGGCATGGGTCCCTGGGCCGGCCGGCCGGGCTAAGGCAGAGCCGCACGATCAGCATCGTCGCCTACGGGGCGGAACCATCATCCGGATTTCTCGCCGGGACAGCTCGAGAGAGCCGGCTTGGAGTCTTCCCCAAAATCCACCGAGCCCAGGGCGAGGCCCTGGGCTCGGGTGTCTAAGTGTGTCGGCTTAGCCGTCTGCTGGCGAACCCGTCCCGGCTAGCTCGGGCTCGGGAGGAGTTATCTCCTCCTCGATCCTGAACACCATCCGCTTCTTTCCGGGGTTCTCGGGGTCGTCCTCGACGTCGGCGATGATCTTCTGGCCGGCGCTGAACTCCTTCCAGAGGATCTTCTCCGAGAGCGGATCCTCAACCAACCGCTGAATCGCCCGGCGCAGCGGCCTGGCCCCCAGGGTCGGGTCGTAGCCCTCCACTGCGAGGAAGTCCTTTGCATCGGAGGTGAGCTCGATCGACACGTCGAGTGACTTGAGCTGCTCCTTGACCCGCTTGAACATGAGGTCGACGATCTGGCGGACGTCCTCCTTCGACAGCTCGCGGAACACGATGATGTCGTCGATGCGGTTCAGGAACTCGGGGCGGAAAGCGCTCTTGAGCTCCTGCATGACCTTGTCCTTCATCCGCTCGTAGCTCATCTCGCCAGTTGCCTGGGCAAACCCGAGCCCGGTCTTCCGCAGATTCTGTGTCCCGAGGTTCGAGGTCATGATGATGACGGTGTTCTTGAAGTCGACCGTGCGGCCCTGGGCGTCAGTCAACCTGCCGTCCTCCAGGATCTGAAGGAGCGTGTTGAAGACGTCGTTGTGGGCCTTCTCGATCTCATCGAAGAGCACGACCGAGAACGGCCGTCTCCTGACGGCCTCGGTCAGCTGACCGCCCTCCTCGAAGCCCACATACCCGGGGGGAGACCCGATGAGGCGGCTGACGGTGTGCTTCTCCATGTACTCCGACATGTCGAGCTGGATCAGCGCCTCCTCGTCGCCGAAGAGGAACTCGGCGAGCGTCTTCGATAGCTCGGTCTTTCCGACTCCAGAAGGCCCAAGGAAGATGAACGATCCGGAAGGACGCTTCGGGTCCTTGAGGCCCGCTCTGGTTCGCCGGATTGCCTGAGATACGGCCCGCACGGCGTCGGTCTGATCGACGATGCGCTTGTGCAGCTCATCCTCCATCCGGATGAGCTTGGCCGTCTCCTCCTCGGTGAGCTTGTAGACGGGGATGCCGGTCCACATCGAGAGGACCTCGGCGATCTCCTCCTCACCCACCTCGGCGAGGACCTGTCCTTCGGAGTCCTGCCACTTGGCCTGCTTGCTCGCCCGCTCGGTCTGCAGACGCTTCTCGTCCTCGCGAAGCCTCGCCGCCTTCTCGTAGTCCTGGGCTTCCACAGCCTCTTCCTTGGCCTTCTTGGTCTTAGCGATCTCCTCGTCAAGCTCGCGAAGGTCGGGAGGGGCGGTTTCGCGCCGGATGTGGAGCCTGGAGCCGGCCTCGTCGATGAGGTCTATGGCCTTGTCTGGGAGGTAGCGGTCCGAGATGTAGCGGTCCGCCAGGTTAGCCGACGCCACAAGCGCTTGGTCCGTTATTTGGATGCGGTGGTGCGCCTCGTAGCGATCCCGCAGCCCCTTGAGGATCTCGATGGTGTGAGCGACGGTCGGCTCGTTCACGACTATCGGCTGGAACCGCCGCTCGAGGGCGGCGTCCTTCTCCAGGTGCTTGCGATACTCGTCGAGGGTCGTCGCCCCGATCGTCTGCAGCTCCCCCCGGGCAAGCATGGGCTTGAGGATCGACGCGGCGTCTATCGCTCCTTCGGCCGCCCCCGCCCCCACGAGGGTGTGGAGCTCGTCGATGAACAGGATGATGTCGCCGCGCGTGCGGATCTCCTTCAGGACCTTCTTGAGGCGCTCCTCGAAGTCGCCGCGGTATCTGGATCCCGCCACTAGTGCGCCGAGGTCTAGCGTGTAGATCTGCTTGCCCTTGAGGGTCTGCGGCACCTCGTTCTTCACGATGCGCATGGCCAAGCCCTCGACGATCGCTGTCTTTCCGACGCCCGGTTCGCCGATGAGCACGGGGTTGTTTTTCGTGCGGCGGGACAAAACCTGCATGACCCGCTCGATCTCCTTCTCCCTGCCGATCGTAGGGTCCAGCTTGTTGCCGGCCGCAAGAGCCGTGAGGTTGCGACCGAACTGGTCGAGGATCGGCGAGCCTCCCTGGCTCGCGGTCTCGGGCGCAGGCTTTTCCTGGGAAGGCCCAAACCCGGAGAGGAGCTGGATCACCTGCTGACGGACCCGGCCGAGGTCCGCGCCGAGCTTCTGCAGGACCTGGGCGGCTACTCCCTCACCCTCCCGTATCAGGCCGAGCAGGATGTGCTCGGTTCCGATGTAGTTGTGGCCAAGCTGAAGGGCCTCTCGCAGCGAGAGCTCGAGGACCTTCTTTGCCCTCGGAGTGAACGGAATGTGCCCCTGCGGCGACGACGATCCGGTTCCGATGATCTCCTCGACCTGAGAGCGTACCGAGTCGAGGGAGACACCCAGGGACTCGAGCGCCTTAGCGGCTACTCCTTCGCCCTCGGAAATGAGGCCAAGAAGGATGTGCTCCGTCCCGATGTAGTTGTGGTTGAGCAGTCGCGCTTCCTCTTGAGCTAAGACGACAACTCGGCGTGCTCTGTCGGTGAACCGTTCGAACATTGTGAGATCTCCATCCTCCGGAGCGACGTGAGGTGAACCCCGTCCGGTATCCGATTATAGTCACGACCCCTGATGCTAATTCGGGGCCCGATCGTGTTTTCGACGGCATCCCCTTTGTCTCGAGGAAGCGTGGTCGAGCCTCACGAAATCCGCTCTTAGACCATGGGAAGATTCCCGTCCCGCAGTCCCAGTAAACTGCTGCGCCCCGGCGTCAGCCCTTGAGCGGTTGGGGTGTGCGTCCCCTGAGCGCGCCCCTGCGAACGGCGACGATCTCTGCAAGGACGCTCAACGCGATCTCCTCGGGAGTCTTCGATCCAAGGTCGAGGCCGACCGGCGTGTGAACGCGCCCGACCTGCTCCCGCGAGAACCCTTCCTGGTTCAGCTGCTCGTAGATCTCGGGAGTCTTGCGCTTGTTGCACATCATCCCCAGGTACGGGACCTGCGAGTCCATCAGGCACATCAGGACCTCCTGCGCAAATTCCTGGATCTCGCTACAGATGACCACGTAGGTGTTCGCCCCCGGCCTGATTGCCTCCACCTCCTTGGGCTCCCGGGTGACGATGATCTCGTCGGCCCCCTCGAACTCCCCGACTCGCGGCGCCTCGGGCCCTGCCGCCACCCTCACGTGAAAACCGGCAGCTTCGGCGAGCCCGACGAGCGCCGCCGCGACCCGCCCGGTGCCCACAACGAGCAACTCAGGTATCGGCGCATGGCGCTCGGCAGCTCTTGGCGAGACCTCCTCGCCGGGCGCCGCTTCGCGCTGCTCCTCCTCTTGGGGTGAGTCCCTCTCCTGGCCTGGTTGTGCACCTTCCAGTCTTGCGCCTTCCTGTGAAGTTCCACCCGACGCTACAGAGCGAGCGTTGCTCTCGCCTGTATCACCCAGCTCGGCGCCGAGGCCGCTTTCCGGACGAAGCGCTGGGAAGGCAATGACCTCCCGGATCGAGTTCTGGTCGGTGAGGATCATGGCGAGCCGATCGACTCCCATTCCCAACCCGCCGGCCGGCGGCATTCCGTACTCGAGGGCTTTCAAGAAGTCCTCATCGAGCTGGTGACTCTCGTCGTCTCGTCCCGCAGCCTGTGCGTCGAAGCGGCGTCTTTGCTCAACGGGATCGGTCAGCTCGGAGTACGCCACCCCTATCTCCATGCCGGCGATCACGAGGTCGAGGTGCTCGGTGAAGCGCGGGTCCTCGTCGTGCCGGCGCGCGAGGGGCGACATCTCCACGGGGTAATCGAGCACGAACGTGGGCTGGATCAGCGTCCGCTCCACCCTCTTCTCATAGATCTCGACGAGGATCTTCCCCCAGCTCCACCTTGGATCAACGGCGACGCCTACCCGGTCGGCCTCGGCGGCCAGGTCGCCTTCCACGTCGACCCCGGCGTTGCGTACGAGGTCGACCATCCGAACCCGTCGGAAGGGAGGCTCGAGATCGATCTCGTGCTCCTGATAGGGGACGCGACGGGTGCCGTTCGTTTCGACACTGGCCGCAGACACGAGGTGCTCCAGGAGCTCGGCCATCTTTAGGTAGTCGCCGAATGCTTGGTAGAGCTCGAGCATGGTGAACTCGGGGTTGTGGCGCACGCTGATCCCCTCGTTTCGAAAGCTGCGGTTGATCTCGAATATGCGCTCGAACCCCCCCACGAGGAGCCTCTTGAGGTACAGCTCGGGAGCGACCCTCAAATAAAGCGTCATCCCGAGCGCCTCGTGATACGTCTTGAAGGGCCGGGCGAGAGCCCCCCCATGGATCGGCTGCAGCATAGGTGTCTCCACCTCGAGAAAGTCGCGCTGGCCGAGCCAGGATCGAATGAACTCCAGCAGCTCGAACCTCGTCTGCAGGACGCGCCGCGCTTCGGGATTCGAGATCAGGTCGAGATACCGCTGGCGGTACCTGCTCTCCACGTCCCTCAGCCCGCGCCACTTCTCAGGCAAAGGCCTGAGGCACTTGCTGACGATCTCGTAGCCGTCTAGGGCGACGGAAAGCTCTCCCCGGCGGGTGGTCATCACCTGGCCCCAGACGCCGATCCAGTCGCCGAGGTCAAGCTGATCGAGGCGCCGAAACCGCTCTCCCAAGCGGTTCTCCTGAGCTAGCAGCTGGATCTTTCCCGTGGAGTCGACGAGGTCGCCAAAGACTAGCTTTCCCTGCCGGCGCATCCTGATGAGCCTTCCTGCGAGGCGGACCGAAAGGTCGGTCTCGGTGGCCGGGGGCAGCGAACCAAACGTGGCGGCGACGTCTCCGACCATGTGCGTGCGGTCGAAGCCTCTTCGGTACGGGTACTCCCCGGAATCGATGAGGGCGTCGAGCTTAGCCCTCCGCGCACGAAGGTGATCCGCCGCGTCGGGCTCAGGGCTGTTGGACATTGCGGTCATAGAGAATACGCAACCCCTCGAGGGTGAGGGCCGGCTCGAAGCTGGCGTGAACGGCGCAGTGCTCGAGAACGAGCGGCGCGAGGCCGCCCGTCGCAACGATCTCCGCCTCCGGCCCCGGACCCGACTCGAGTACCACCCTGATCCTCTCAACCATGCCCTCGACCATAGCGGCGGCGCCAAGTATCACCCCCGACCTGACCGACTCAACGGTAGACTTCCCCACCACGCTGCGCGGGGGGACGAGCTCGACGACGGGGATACGTGCGGCGTGCGCGGCAAGTGCGTCCGCGGAGATCTGGATGCCGGGGACGATGGCTCCTCCGAGGTACTCGCCTTTTCGGCTGAGCGCGTCAAAGGTGGTTGCGGTCCCAAAGTCGATGACGATCATCGGTCCGCCTTTACCGAGAGACCAGGCCGCGACCGCGTTACAAAGCCTGTCGGCGCCGAGCTCGGACGGGTTCTCGATCAGGATGGGCATGCCGGTCCTGATCCCTGGCTCAACCACAACCGGTATGAAGTGGAAGTAGCGCTCCACCATCTCCCTCAACGCCGAAGTAACGGCAGGGACGACGCTGGAGATCGCCACGCCCGTCACCTGCCGGGAGAAGGACAGGTCCTGCCACGAGAGGAATTGGTGAAACTCGGCCGCCAGCTCATCGGCGCTGCGCCGCGGCTCGGTGAAGGTTCTCCACTCCGCCGCCAGACCTTCCTTCGAAAGGACTCCTACATGGGTCTGCGTGTTTCCGACGTCGATGGCGAGAAGCACGGCCCCGCCTAGCGGGCTTCCAGCACCCTCGGCTCCAGGTTGGAACCGTCGAGTTTGACGATCCTCGGCCTCCAGAACGCGGCCTCCGAATCGTCCACATGGGCATAGGCCATCACGATCACACGGTCGCCCTTCGAGACGAGGTGAGCCGCGGCTCCGTTCACGATGACGTCCCCCGAGCCGGCTTCCCCCGAGATCGCGTAGGTTTCGAAGCGCGCCCCGTTGTCGACGTCGACCACGTGAACCTGCTCGTACTCGAGGATTCCCGCCGCATCCATCAGATTCTGGTCGAGCGTGATGCTTCCGCTGTACTCGACGTTGGCGTCGGTCACGGTTGCTCGGTGGATCTTCGCGTGCATCATGACTCGCTTCATGCTGAACCTCCCGTTCAGGCCGGTGGACCGGTCCCGACGATCACGTTGTCGATCAACCTCACGGAACCGACGAAGGCCGCCACAACCAGCGTCACCTGGCCGGGCTTTTCGGCTGCGGGCTCGAAGCTCCGAGGGTTGACGGCCTCAAGATACTGCAAGCGCACCCGTTCCTGCCCCTCGATGAGGGCCCGCGCCCCCGCCACGGCCTCCGCCACGGGTCGCCCCCTCGAGATGTCGTCGGCCGCTTGACGGAGTGCTAGGTATAGGACCGGCGCAGCGCCGCGCTCGGGTTCGGTCAGCAGGAGGTTGCGGCTGGACATGGCCAGCCCATCGGCCTCCCGGACGGTGGGGCAGACGACGAGCTCAATCGGGAAGTCGAGGTCGGCGACCACCTGCCGAAGAACCGCGACCTGCTGGGCATCCTTCTGGCCAAGGTAGACGCGGTCCGGCTGAACGAGGTTGAAGAGCTTCGTGCAGACTGTGGCAACCCCTGTGAAGTGGCCGGGGCGGAACCGACCCTCGAGGATCTGCCCAATACGCCCGGGCTGAACACGAGTCTCGATCTCCCCGCTCGGGTACATCTCCTCGACGCTCGGGGCGAAAACCAGGTCGGCTCCCGTCCGATCCGCCTCCAAAAGGTCCCGCTCGAGGTCCCTTGGATAGGATGCGAAATCCTCTGCCGGACCAAACTGCAGCGGGTTGAGGAAGATCGAGACCACGACGTACCCGCCGTCGCCTTCCCGGGCCCTGTCGATGAGGCTGAGGTGCCCTTCGTGGAGGGCGCCCATCGTGGGGACGAAATCTATGCTCCGGCCGGCTTGCCTCGCCGCCGAGACCTCGGCCCGGAGCTCCCCAATCCGCGAGGCCGTCTCCATCAGGCTTCCTCCCGAAGCGTGCCGGCCAGGTCGTTGGGCGGGGCGTGCAGCCTTATCCCGGCAGGGTGCGGCTGGCAATACGCCAGGAGCGGCTCTCCGGACGGCAGCTCCAGGTAGGGGTCGATCTCGAGCAACGGCACCAGCACGAAGGAGCGCTTGGTGAGCTCGGGATGGGGCACCTTCAGGTCGTTCGTCTCGATTGTCCGGTCGCCATAGAGCAGGAGGTCCAGGTCTATCGTCCTCGGTCCCCACCGCATCTCCCGCGTGCGCCCGAGGTGGCCCTCGATCCGGTGCATGGCGGCGAGGAGGCGCTCGGGGCCAAGGGTCACGGCGGCTCTCACCACGGCGTTGAGATAGTCGGGCTGCTCCGGCCCCACGGGCTCGCTCTCGTAGACCGAGGACGCCGACAGGACCTCTACGCCCTCCAGAGCCGCCAGGGCGGCCACCGCCCGGCGGAGGTAGCGGAGCCGGTCCCCCAAGTTCGAGCCCAAGCCGATGTAAGCGACGGGCCGGTCTGGTGCCGGAACAGGCGTCATCGCCGGCGACAGATTTGAACGCGGATCTCGTCGACCTGGGCGGGGATCGGCACCTCTGCCTTGGCGATCGAGATCGATACCTCCTCCACCCCGGGCCGGCGGAGTATCGAAGCCGCAATGTGCTCGGCGAGCGCCTCCAGAAGCTTGTAGCTCGTGGTCGAGACTATGTCGAGGGTGTCGTCGACGAGCCCCTTGTAGTCGACCGTAGCCTCGAGCTCGTCGGTCTTTCCGGCGCCCGCCAGGTCCAGCTTGACGACCAGATCCACCTTGAGCTCCTGGGGCGCCTGCCGCTCTGCCTCCTCGACCCCGTGGCGGCCGAACGCCCTCAGCCCCTTGACCGAAATGCTGTCCATCGAGCCTCGCTTGCCAAGCGGAGCAGGGGAGCCGAAAGCGTCATGTGCGGCGGATGGCCTCAATCATTCGCACCACCCTCACCATCGGCTTCACATCGTGGACTCTCACGATACTGGCTCCGGCTGCCGCGACCCACGCCACGAGGGCCGCCGTCCCCTCCATCCGGTCATGAACCGGCACGTCGAGCGTCGACCCTATGAAGGTCTTTCGCGAAGGTCCGACGAGCACTGGGTAGCCCTCTCGGACCAAAACGTCGATCGAGCGGATGACCTGAAGGTTGTGCTGCGCGGTCTTTCCGAAGCCGATCCCGGGATCGATGACTATCTGATCCCTTCCTATCCCTTGGGCCTCGGCCTTCTTCGCCCAGGAGACGAGAGCGTCTCGAACCTCCTCCACCACATCCGTGTAGGTCGGGTTGGCCTGCATGGTCCTGGGCTCGCCCAACATGTGCATGAGGACGACACCCGCGCCGGAAGAGGAGACGAGGGGGGCCATCGCCTCGTCGAACCGCATGGCAGACACGTCGTTCACTATCACCGCCCCGGAGTCGAGAGCATCCCTCGCGACCTCGGACTTCGTGGTGTCGACCGATACGGCCGCGTCCGTCCGCTTGGCCACCTCAGAGATGACCGGGATCACGCGGTCGAGCTCCTCGGTCACCGGCACCGGCTCCGCCCCGGGTCTCGTCGACTCCCCCCCGACGTCGATGATGTCGGCTCCCTCCTCCACCATCTGCAGGGCGCGGGCGACCGCGGCCGGCCTGCTCGAGAAGAAGCCTCCGTCAGAGAAGGAGTCGGGGGTCACGTTCAGTACGCCCATCAGGTGCACGCGCTGATCGACCGGGAGCACTCGGTCGCGGCACCGCCAGCCTCTCACGGGCTCGATGGCTGCTTAGCTGATGCCGTCTTCGTCAGGGCCGGCGGGGTTCGTTCGAAATCAACCCCGGGATACGTTCAGGCGGGCGCGGGCTCGGCGCCGGGCCTCCGCCGCGGCTTGGAACGCTCTACGGGGGAGCTGGGCTCCTCGGACTTCTTCTCCACCGCTGCCGCGCGCTGATCCTGCAGCAAGCGCCGCGGCATCTCTCCACGAGCTGCCCGCTTGGGGACGTTCGCGAAGATCCGCTCCACCTCGTGCTTCTCGACGGTCTCTTTCTCGATGAGCTCCTTGACCATTGCGTCCAGCTGCTCCCGGTAAGTCGAGCAGATCACCCATGCTTCCTGGTGGGCCTCGTCGACGAGCCGCCGGATCTCCTCGTCGATCTCCGCCGCGACCTTCTCGGAGTAGTCGGGGTGGGACGACAGGTCGCGCCCGAGGAACGGCTGATCCACCTTTTCCCCGAGAGCCATCGGCCCGAGCCTTTCGCTCATCCCGTACTCGCAGACCATTTTCCGGGCGATCTTGCTCACCCGTTCCAGGTCGTTGCTGGCGCCGGTCGTCGGGTCGTGGAAGACGAGCTCCTCCGCAACCCGGCCCCCGAGCAGCATGGCAAGCTGGTCGATCAACGCCGACCGCGATTCGAGGAATCGGTCTTCCATGGGCAAGTTGAGGGTGTAACCAAGCGCTCGGCCGCGACTGATGATCGAAACCTTGTGGACGGGGTCGGCGTTGGGGAGGGCCCAGCTCACGAGCGCGTGCCCCGCCTCGTGATAGGCGATGACCTTCTTTTCGTGCTCGCCGATCAGGCGGCTCTTGCGCTGAGGCCCGGCGATGACGCGATCGATCGCCTCCTCGATCTCGTCCATGCCGATCTCCTTCTTCGACCGGCGCGCGGCGAGAAGAGCTGCCTCGTTGACCACGTTGGCGAGGTCTGCCCCGGTGAAGCCGGGCGTCCTCCTGGCGATCACGCCCAGGTCGACGTCGCTCGCGAGGGGCTTACCCCGCGCGTGCACCCGCAGGATCTGCTCGCGGCCCTTGAGATCGGCCCGGTCGATGACAACCTGCCGGTCGAAGCGTCCGGGCCGCAGAAGCGCCGGGTCGAGGATGTCCGGGCGGTTGGTTGCGGCCATGAGGATGACGCCGGTTCGCACGTCGAAGCCGTCCATCTCGACGAGCAGCTGGTTCAGTGTCTGTTCGCGCTCGTCGTGCCCGCCTCCGAGACCTGCTCCCCGGTGCCGCCCGACGGCGTCGATCTCGTCGACGAAGATGATTGCCGGAGCGCTGGCCTTCGCCTGCTCGAAGAGGTCGCGGACCCGGGCGGCGCCCACACCCACGAACATCTCCACGAAGTCCGAACCCGATATCGAGAAGAAGGGAACGCCGGCCTCTCCGGCGACAGCTCTGGCCAGGAGCGTCTTGCCGGTGCCAGGAGGCCCGAACAACAGGACTCCCTTGGGAATCTTGGCTCCCATGTTTTGGAACTTCCCCGGGTTCGCGAGGAACTCCTTGATCTCCTCGAGCTCCTCGATGGCCTCATCTACGCCGGCCACGTCGGCGAAAGTGATCTTGGGCTGATCCTTGGCCACCAGCTTGGCCTTGGACTTGCCGAACGACATAACTCGGTTTCCACCACCCTGCATCTGCTGCATGAGGAAGAAGAAGATGCCGAGAATGAAGATGAACGGGAGGATGCTGGTGAGCAGAGACCCCCATAGGGAAGGATTCTCCGGGTTCGTGTCGCTCCTTACCTCGGGGTGGTCGCGAAGGAGTTGAGCCGTCTCTTCGGCGCTCAGGTATGTGGAGGTGAACTTCGACCCGTCGGTGAGCGTGCCCTCGAGCTTCCCACTATTGCGAAAGACGGTGACGCTGGCCACCTCGCCGGCTCTTAGCTTTCGCTCGAATTCGCTGGTGCTCAGCTTCGCCGAGCGCCCGCTGCTCGACAAAGCAGCGGCGACCGCCCAGATACCTACGATGATCAAAAGCAGGTAGAAAATGGGGTTTTTGAGGAGCTTGTTCATGGCCTAGCCAGCCTAGCACGCGCCCGTCGCTTCTTCCCCCCCAAGAGCGTGAATGCGAGCGTTACGCGCGGTCGTCCTCGAACAGAGCGATGTAAGGAAGGTTTCTGTAGCGCTGAGCGTGATCGAGGCCGTAGCCGATCACAAACTTGGGGGGGATCTCGAAGCCTTCGTACCTCACCTCGATGTCGACCTGCTGGATGTCCGACTTCCGCAAGAGGGCGCACACCTCCAGGCTCGCCGGCTTTCGGCCGCTCAGGTACTTGAGCAGGTAGTTCAGGGTCAGGCCAGAATCGATGATGTCCTCCACGAGCAGGACGTGCCGGTCGGTGATCTCGAAGTCCAGGTCCTTCAATATGCGCACGACCCCGGAGGTCCTGGTCGACGACCCGTAGCTCGCAACCGCCATAAAGTCGAACTCGACGGGTAGCGCTATCCGGCGGGCGAGGTCGCTCATCAGTATGAAAGCTCCCTTCAGCACTCCCACGAGGAGCAGGTCCTTCCCCCGATAGTCCTCGGTGATCCTGGCGGCCAGCTCCTGGATTTTGCTTTGAATCTCCTCCTCCGGGATGAGGACCTCGCCCACGCCCATCGGAATCAAGCCTTGATGGAAAGTGGCGTCGCGCGGACGCGCAGGGCTTGCTGAGAGCGCGAGGTGACCTTGAACCGCTCGTCGATCCTGTGCCCCACCACCCATGCGATGCGCCCACTCACTATCAGCAGGGGGACGGCCGATCGCCGGTGCCGGGGGACCTTCGAATCCACGAAGAAGTCCTGCAGCTTCTTGCCTCCTGGCGCTCCGAGCGGGTGGAAACGGTCGCCAGGCCTCCACTGCCGGATCCACAACTCTGCCGACGCGACCCCCGACGCGGCTTTGGCGTCGAGCAACGCTTCCCATCCCGAGGCGTCCGGTTCCTCGCGGGGTCCGACCTCGTCGACCCGGAAGGACATTCCCCACTCCCTGCTCTCGGTCTCACCCACCGTCAACGGGAACTCCGGGAGACACACGTTGGACGGCCGCTCTCCGATCACGACGAGATCGGCTTCCGACCAGACCGAGAGTCGCTTACCAAGGTCCAGGCCAGCACCGGTCCTGGTAACTACCTTGTCGAGGATGTTCTCGACCAACCGTCCGTTGGCGTCGACTCCGAGGCGGGCAAGAGCCGTCCAAATAAGCTGCCTCGCCACCCGCCGAGGGGCTGAGCCGAGGCTTCGTCGATCGATCAAGAGCTGAGGAGCTGCATCGGCGTGAACGCTTCTTTCCCACAGCGCCGCGGCCTCGGCGCGCACCACTTCGGCAAGGGCGGCCGAGCGCCTCGAGGTCGCCGCGAGCTCGCCGATGTGCTTCTCGCTGGCAGAAGCGAGGGCGGCCCTGATCGCAACCCGGGCGTAGCGTAGGTCTTCGTTGCTCGGATCCCGGACGAACTCAACGCCTGCATCGGTGCAGAGCGCTTCCGTCTCGTGTCGCCTCAGGCCGATGATCGGCCGAACGACCATGCCCCGCTTCGGCGGGATCCCCAGCCCAAACCCTCCTCGCCCCAGGCGAAGGACGACGGTCTCTACGTCATCGTCGAGCGTGTGCCCTGTGGCGATCTTCGATGCCGCGGAGGTGCGCGCCATGTCCTCCAACGCCAGGTAGCGGATGCGCCGGGCCTCCGCTTGCGTCGGTGGGTCGACCACCACCCGCCTCAGCTCAAACGGGAAGCCGAGACGGCCGGCAACGTCGGAACAGTGCTCGGCATCGAGCACGGACGTCGGCCGGAGCCGGTGGTCGACGTGTCCCAAGACGAGGTCGTAACCGAGTTGGGCGAGCACCAGCGCCAGAGCCATCGAGTCCGCTCCTCCGCTGAAGGCAACGAGCACCCGGTCACGAGGCTCCAAGAGGCCGAGAGCTCGGATGGTCTCGGCGACGGCGGCAGCCTTCGCGGTCAAGTGGCTACACGCTGCAACCACTTCTTTGGGTCCTTGACCTCCTCGAGCGTGGGTAGCGCGGCTGGGGATTCGAAGCAGGCGCGAACGGCATCCTGTCCGCCTTCCCTGAAAACCGTATCGAAGAACTTCTGCCCTAGCTGGTACTGCGCTCGCTTGAGGTCCAGGCCCAGCACCTTTCCGATGAGCTTCGCGAGGACCCCTCCCGACGCCGACGCCTTGTTCAGCTCGCGGCGCATCCGCGCCTGGCTCGGAATCAGCCCTTCCCCCACCCTGTCCATGATGAAGTTGCCATGGCCTTCGATGACGGACATGAACGCCTGAAGCCGGTTGAAGGTTTGAAGCTGCTCGGGAGTGAGCAGGCGGAGCGCGAAGTGCGATTCGCCGTTGGGCTTCCTGCTTGCCTCCTGCAACCTCTCCAGCAACGTACGGGCGTCCAGGTCCATCGACGACAGCATCTCGTTGACGGCCGAGAGGAAGTAGTCGCGGACCCAAGGATTTGCTTCGAACTGGGATCGATGGGTCAGCTCGTGCAGCACCACCCACAACCGAAAGTCCCTGGGCGTGAAGCCGAGCCGGCGCTCGGTGAGAATGATGTTGGGGCCGACGAACCAGACCTCGTCCTGATGCGACATCAGCGTGTCGTACTGTCCGAGGACTCGCTGCGATAAAAACCCCAGGACGGCCCCGAGCTGTGCACCCAGAGTCGTGCGGTACGCGACGCGAACTGCGGGGGGCGCCTTCCGTTCGGCGATGCGCTCGTCAACCTTCTCCAGAAGCGGCGCAAGCAGGGTCAGTATCGACTCGACGTTCGAGGTGGCCCACTCCGCTCGGGACAGGACCCGCGCGACGGCCGGCGTGGCAGGATGGAACCCTGTCTCACCGGAGATGAGCGGCTCGGCCTCCTCGACGAGAGCGCTGAAGCTCTCCTGCAGGCCGTCCATCAGGTAAGAGCGGTCGAGGGGTCCAGGAGCGGCCAACCTAGCCGCGAAGCGAGCCGCGACCCCTACGTCAACGAGGTCTTTCAATGGATAGATCCAGGATAGCCCTCACAGTCGGCAACTCCCCGGGCGTTCGCCCTGGGGAGAGGGCGCGAGTCTAGCAAGGGCTTACGGCCTGTTCTCGAAAGTCGGGATGATTCGCTGGGTGCGGGCGCACTCTGGGGTGCTGGACGCTAGTGCGCTGAGGTGCTGCTTAAGGTGTTACTCGCTTGTCTTCTTGCCCCTGAGACGCGGAATCTTCGTCTCAGCGTGGATGTAGCACGTGTCCTTCCGGTTGTACATCGACAACCTCGTGATGCAACCGGCGTGGGCACAGACTCGTCCCTGCGAGAAACGCCGGGACCTCTTGGGAAGGCCCGTCACATGGGCTCCCCTGATTGCAGACGTTCCCACGTTAATCCTCCTTGGGCGGCCGTCGCCACCTCGATGAAAAAAAGGCCTGCGGGTTTTGCCAACGATGATCAGGCGTTGTCTATTCCCGACCGCAACCTGATTAAACGGAAGATCGCGCTCGGTTCTAGGGTTATTCGATGCCGGGGGGACGGTGGATGTTACTGGCGAGGATTGCCGGCAAAACGACCACGCGCCCGGACCATAGATTCGGCGGCGAAACGACAACGTGCGACAAGATGGAGCCCAGCGAAACGACCGGTGCGTCGGAATCGATAACGGTCGAGGAGGCTTTGGCGAGCCGGGGCGCGAGGCCGAGAGCCGGAGCGGGGACTCGAACCCCGGACCTGCGCATTACGAGTGCGCTGCTCTACCAACTGAGCTACCCCGGCGGGTTACCGCTCGATTGTAAAGGCTGGCTGCACCAGCCCATCGCTCCTCTAGACCAGCCGCAGAAGCACCGACTCGAGCACGAGCGCCGGGCTCGCGTTGCTGCGGAGAGCAAGCTGCGCCTCTAGGCACGCCTCGACCATGTCTATCCAGAACTTGGGCGGGCGTTCGCGGGCCGCTACCTCTGCCCGCGTATCCGCGAACACGAGTGAGTCGTCGGTTCCCCCCGATGAGATCACTGTCATGTCTCTGAACGCGGCGCCAAGCCAGGAGAGGTAGTCGATCAGAACCTCAGTCTCTATGCGCCGCAGCGCCCTCTTGTGAGACGACGCAAGCCTCTTCTGAAGGGCGGTTGCGGCGTGTGACTTCCCGGTATCGCTCCATGCCCGCGACTCCTCGGCCTGCGCGCTCTCCGCTTCGTCCCGTGCTCTTGCACCCATGGCCATGACGGCATCCACGGCATGCAAGATCGCCTTCAGAGAGGGATTTGGATTGGCGGCGATTTGGAGTGCGTGCAAGCGAAGCTCGCCCATCAGTGGCTGCTCCGCGAGCCGTGTCGCGGTGTCGAGGTCCCCGCGGGCGACCCTCACGATCTCCGACGCTTCCTCTGGGCGGAGACCGGACTTTTGGTGCAGGAGGCGAAGCAGCACCGCTTCGCCCACTGCGGGAAAGCTCACCACCTGGCAACGCGACAAGATCGTCGGAAGGAACGGGTGAACGGAGTCGGCGACCAGAATCCATACCACCCTAGATCCCGGCTCTTCCAGCGCCTTCAGCAGCGCGTTCTGCGAACGCTCGGTAACGCGGTCGGCCTCCTCGAGGATAAAGGTGCGGTGAGACGCCTCGATGGGCGTCTGCGCGGCCGCGGCCACCCCAGCTCGCAGAACCTCGACCGGGTACGTGTAACCCTCGGGCTGAAGAATCGTGACGTCGGGGTGCACTCCTCTTATGATTCGCGTGCACGTGCTGCACTCCCCGCACATCCCTCGGCACGCAATGGCTGCCGCGAATAGCCTCGCGGCCGTCCGCTGCCCTCCCCCTGGAGCACCTACGAACAGATAGGGGCCCGAGGGCCGCCGTGCGGCGCTTTCGAGCATCCTTGCCGTCCTCGGGTGCCCGACGAACCCGTCCCATACGGTCATGGCCCCGGTTTCTTCAAGGCGTGCCCTGACTCCAACTCCGGGGCGGGCCTCCGTTCGGTCGTTACCTCCGCCTCCACGACGGGGGTCTTCGTCTGTAGGTACTGCTCGACTCGCTGGCGGATCTCCTCGGCTACTTTCTCGGGATGGCGGGAAGCGTCGATGACCACGAAACGGTCGTTGTGACGCTCGGCCAGCAGGCGGTACGCCTCTCGAACCCGCCGGTGAAAGTCGGCACCCTCCTGCTCGATCCGATCCGTGATCCCCCCCCGCTCCAGCCCCTGCTCGGCGTCGACGTCAAGCAGAAACACGAGGTCCGGGGTGAGGCCTTCCGTTCCCCACCGGTTCAGTCCTCCGATCTCGTCGGCTCCCAACCCTCTGACGAGCCCCTGATAGGCGATGGACGAGTCGACATACCGGTCACAAATGACGATTGCGCCCTCCGCCAGCGCGGGCATGATCACCTCGGAGACGTGCTGGGCTCGATCGGCGGCATATAGCAGCGCTTCCGTCTTCGGCGACATCGTCGAGCTTGCGGGATCGAGCAGGACCTTCCGCAGCCTCTCTCCTATCTGGGTGCCCCCCGGCTCGTGCGTCACGACGACCTTCTTTCCTCGATCGACCAAGAACTGCCTCAGTATCTCCATCTGGGTCGACTTTCCGCTGCCTTCCCCGCCTTCAAAGACCAAGAAGAGGCCGGAGCCCCTCCCGCCGAGATTCCATCTGGCCCTTACCGCCTTGGTCGTCACGAGCCCTGCGAAGAAGATCGTGAATCCGCCGACCCAAATCGAGACCCGTACTCCCCTAATGTCGATGCTCTGGTCGAAGATGACGATGGAGGTGGGAGTTGCACCGTCGACGATCTTCACCAGCGCGGGGGCCACGGCAGCCGCGCCAACGATCGCAAGGCGGATCACCGAGTTCACCGCAGAGCTCGTCCTCGCCCTCAACTCGGGATCAAGCTTTTCCTGAATCAGGGCGTAGCCGGAGGGATAGGCAAAGCCCGCGAACCAACCACACACGCCCGCAGAGACGAGAGCTGCAAATAGAGTGGATACCGTGCCGAAAACGACCATACCCAGGCCCATCGCCATCACAACCGTCGAGAAGATGATGTCCTTGGGGACGACATGAGCGACCGGTCCGGCGAGCACGAACCCCAGACCGAGGCCGACCCCAACCGCCGTTACCAGAAACCCGAAGCTCCCCGAGCCGCCTCCGAGGACATCGCTGAGGAAGAACGGGGCGATCGACATAAAGACACCGATCCCGGCAAACGCCCCGCCAATCCCGAGGACCCACGGACGGATCATGTCGTGCTTCCAGACGAACCGCAGGCCGTCGATGAGCCGGCCCCAGAGCACGCGCACCTCGAGCCGCCGGTCCGAGGCGGTACGGGGAGCAATGCGAAGGGTGAGCGTCAGTGCGGCGCTCACCATGAAGGTCAACGAGTCCAGGAAGAAGGCGAGGTGCTCCGGGTTCAGCGAGATCTCCTCGATTCGAAGGGTCCCACCGACCCAACCAGAGGCCCGGGCGAGAAGCCCGAAGACCACCCCGGAGAGGGGGAAGGTGGCATAGGCGGCCATCAAGAGCAAGGAGTAAGCGTGGGTGTACTGGCGCCGGTCGTCGACCATGTCGGGGACGCTCGAGTCCTTTGCCGGCTGCCATAAGAGCGTGAGCATCTCGAGGAAGGCCGACACGACGAACAGGATGATCACCGGGTTCAACACGGGAATCCAGGAGCTGATCGTCTCGACGAAAGGCAGGACAAAGATCAAGCCGGCCCTGGCGACGTCGGCGAAGACCATCACGTACTTGCGGTCCCACCGGTCGGCGAGCACTCCCGCCACCGGGCCGAAGAACAGGGCGGGTCCGATGCGAGCAAGCAACACGGCCGCGATCGCAAACTCCTCGTCGTAGATGCGCTTCGTCAACGCGACTATGGCGATGAGGCCTACCCAATCGCCGAGGGAGGAGCAGACTTGCCCTATGAAGAAGCGCCTGAACGAACGCCTTTTGAGAAGCCGCCGGTAGGTGGTGCGGCCCCCCGTCCCGGAGAGTTCCGAGCCTATTTCTTCCCGTTGTTCGATGGGGAGCCTCCTGAGCCTAAAGCCTTTGACGGCGCCGCCCCCACGTCGGCCGGCTCACGGGCCGGGTTCTCGTTTTGAGTGTGCCGACACGCCGGGTAGTGGCTGCACCCAAAGAAAAGCCCCTTCCTGCCCCTACGCTCGACCAGCTCCCCCACCTCGCCGTCCACACACCGCTTGCACGGCTCGGCTGCGCACCTCGGACACGAGAACCCCGTCCTTCTAGCGGCATTCTTCTGTATGTACTTGCAGTCAGGGTAGTTCGAGCAGCCGACGAACGGCCCGAAGCGCCCCCGCTTCCTTTGAAGCGGCGAGCCGCAGTTGGGGCATTTCTCGTCCAGGACCTCGGGCTCCGGCTCCTGCTGCCCCGGCACTGGACGGGTGTAGTCGCAGTTCGGATAGGTGCTGCAGCCGTAGAACTTCCCTCTCCTTCCGAGCTTGATGACGAGCGGGTTGCCGCAGTTCGGGCATCGCTCCTCCGTGGTCTCGGTTGTGACCTCCTGCTTCGGCACCTCGCCAGCCTTGTTCAGGCGGTCCTGCATTGGGATGTAGAAGGACTCCACTACGGGCCGGTAGGAGAGCTTCCCTTCGGCCAGCTGGTCGAGACGCTCCTCCATGTCGGAGGTGAACTCGTAGTCCATGAAGTGATCGCCGAAGTAGCGGATGAGGAAGTCGTTCGTAACCTCGCCCGTGTCGGTAGCCGCCAGCCTTTTGTTCTCCACTCGGGTGAAGTCCCTCTTCTCGTCGAGGAGCGTGCTGATGATGGAGGCGTAGGTAGAAGGCCTGCCTATCCCCCGCGCCTCCAGCTCTTTGATCAACGAGGCCTCGGTATAGCGCGGGGGCGGCTGCGTAAAGTGTTGCTCAGGCCTCAGCTCCCGCAGCTCGAGGGGCTGGTCGGCGTTCAAGTTGGGTAGCCTGGCCTCGTCGTCCTCGCTGTCGTCGTCACGGCCCTCCTTGTACAGCCTGATGAAGCCGTCGAACTTCATCGTCGAGCCGGTCCCCCTAAAGATGTGCGGCTCGTGATCGGCGCTCGCCGGTGTCGCAACGACGTCAGCGGAGACCTGATCGAACAGGGCTGGGGACATAAGCGATGCGACGGCGCGCTTCCATATCAGCTCGTAGACCCTGAAAAGGATTCCGCCTTCCTTGGAACTCAAGACACGGATCTCGTTCTCCAGCTCCTTCGGGACCCTCCCCATCTCGGTCGGACGGATGCATTCGTGGGCTTCCTGAGCTCCCTTGGCCTTGCGGTCGTGGTGCTTGTAACGGCCGGCCCAATAAGCCTCCCCGAATGTGGACTTCACGAGCTTCGCAGCATCCCGTATCGCTTCGGTGCTCATCGAGGTCGAGTCGGTCCGCATGTAGGTAATGAGCCCCGCCTCGTACAGCTGCTGCGCATAGTTCATCGCGCGCCTGCTGGAGAGGCCGAGCTTGCGAGAAGCTTCCATCTGAAACGTGGAGGTGACGAAAGGCGGAGCCGGCGTTCGGCTCGTCTGCTTCGTCCTTACGTCTTGGACTCTCCAGCTTGCTCCCTCGAGCGCTCGAGCGATCTCATGGGCGCGGGCGGCGTCGGGAATGCGATTCTTCAGATCTTCGGAGGAGTCCTTCGAGATCTTCGTCGGCACCTTTGAGCTGCCGATCTGGACGAGAAGGGCGGTGAACTCCTCTTCCTCCTGCGTGGCCAACAGAGCCTGTAGCGTCCAGTACTCGACCGGCACGAATGAGCGGATCTCGCGCTCCCTCTCCACGACGAGGCGCAACGCGGGGCTTTGCACCCGGCCCGCCGACAGTCCATAGCGGATCTTCTGCCAGACAAGCTGCGACACCGGGTACCCAACCAGCCGGTCGATGCTCCGGCGCGCCTGCTGGGCGTCGACGAGCCGCTGATCGATCGACCTCGGGTGCGTGATTGCATCGGAGATCGCCTTCTTCGTGATCTCGGTGAAAGTTACGCGACGCTGCTTCTCCGCAGGGATCTTGCAGGCCTCCGTGATGTGCCACGCGATGGCCTCACCCTCACGGTCGTAGTCCGTTGCCAGGTACACCTCTTCGGCGTTCTTGGCGGCCTTGGCGATCTGGCTGATCACCTTCTTCTTGTCCTCGTTCACGAGGTATTCGAGCTTGAAGTCGTGCTCGACGTCGACGCCCAGGCTCTTGAGAGGCAGGTCGCGGACGTGGCCGATCGAGGCGAGCACCTTGAAGTCCTTGCCCAGGTACTTCTCGATCGTTCTCGCCTTCGCCGGAGATTCGACGACCATCAGTTTTTGCGGCATAACGGTTCGGCAGAGTGAAGGGGATTTCGGATTCTGTCAACATTGACGCCCTTCTGGGCGCCAGACTCCTTCGAGTATTCCACTGAAGTCAAACGACGCCGCCGGGTTCCGCATTCCCTGCTCCGTGCCCACATCAGGCCACCGCTAGAATCGCCGGGCAATGGAGCAACTCCTCGATCAGCTTAAGGAATGGATCGTGGCCTCGGTGGGCAGCTGGGGCTACCTCGCGGTGTTCGTCCTAATGGCGCTCGAGTCTGCCTGCATTCCGATCCCGAGCGAGGTCACCATGCCGGTGGCCGGGCTCCTGGCTCACGAGGGGAAGCTCTCGTTCTTTTGGGCGGGATTTCTGGGAGCGGTCGCCAACCTCGCAGGCTCGTGGGCTGCATACGGGATCGGAAGAGGCGGCGGACGTAGCTTGCTCCTCAAGTACGGGCGCTACATTCTGATCAAGCCGCACGACATCGAACGAGCCGATCGTTGGTTCGAACGCTATGGGGACCGTGCGGTCTTCTTTACGCGTCTTTTGCCCGTGGTCCGGACCTTCATATCGCTCCCGGCCGGAGTCGCGCGAATGCCGTTTTGGCGATTCTCGGTTCTCACGCTCATCGGGTGCATCCCCTGGTCGTTTGCCCTGACCGCCGCGGGCTACGTCCTCGGTGACAACTGGGAGCGCATCCTTCCCTATATAGAGCCGCTCTCCTATCTAATAGCCGCGGTCCTGGCGATAATGGTTGGAGTGTGGTGGATGCGAAGGGTGCGGGCAGCACGGGAGGCATCCACAACCGGCCAGCGGCATTGAGGTCGCCGGCTTCGTAGGGAGGTATCAGTGGGAGTTTTCTCGCGGCTCGGGGCACGTCTTACCGAGACTTCCGATGACATTCACGCGCAGCAGACCAGAGAGATGTGCTCTGGGGTCAAGGGGGTCGAAAAGATTTCCCGATGCAAACCTCGCACGCGCAAGAAGGTTGTAGGAGTCGTGGAGAGCATCAAGCTAGTTCCCCGAGACTTCGGCCACAGCCTGGAAGTCCAGATCTACGACGGAACAGATCGGATAATCGGGGAGTGGCTCGGCTGGCGCACCATCCCCGGAATTGACCTGGGAACCCGGATGGTGATGGAGGGGACCGTGGGAACCTTCGGAGACGGAACCCTCCGAATCATCAATCCCGCCTACGAACTGCTTCCCGCCTCGACGGGCTAACCGGTCAGCTTCTCCTCGTCCTGAAAATCGCGATCCTCTGGAGCTTCGGCGCGCTCCCCGACGAATGACTCCTCTCGGCCGGCAAGTACGGACTCGAGCTGCTCTTTCGTCTCGGGGGCGGTGAGAGCGAGGATCTCGTCGCCGATCATCAGCGGCGTCTCCGGGCTTGGGGCGATGACGTGTCCGCCCCTCACCACAGCGACCAAAGAGCAGTCCGGAGGAAGCGAGAGCTCGCCGACGACCTTGCCGACCGCAGGCGAGGTCTCGGTCAGCGTGAACTCCACGAGCAGGACCTTTCCATGCTCGAGGCGGAGCAGCGTGACGAGGTCGCCGACGACGACCGCCTCCTCCACCAGAGAGGTGAGGAGGTGGGGAGGGCTGACCGGAGCATCTACCCCCCACGACTCGTTGAAGAGCCATTCGTTGTTGGGGTGGTTCACTCTCGCCAGGACTCTCGGAATTGCAAACTCCTGCTTTGCGAGCAGGGACGCGACGAGGTTGACCTTGTCGTCGCCGGTGGCTGCGACCATGACGTCACACTGATCCAGGCCCTCCCCCCACAGCGCCGCTGGTTCGCAAACGTCTGCGTGGACCCACTTGGCGAGGATGTTCGGCCGGTGCCGCTCGATGAGGTCGATGTCTTTATCTATGAGGATCACTTGGTGCCCCAACTCCAGGAGATCCTTGGCGACGAATCGCCCTACTGCCCCTGCTCCAGCGATCACAATGTTCATTAACTGGCCGCCTCTTCGTATCCAAGCCGCTCCTCGACCTCATCCAGAGCCTCCCGGAGCACCGATAGGTGCAGGAAGTCTCCCTGCTGGACGATGGTCTTGAGATCGGGGATCTGCGTAACCCCGAATCTCGTCAGCGCGACAACCCTCACCTTCTCCGGATCCCTCAGGTCCTCAATCGGCCTGCCTATGTACTTGGCGGGAGCGGGAACGCCGATGACCACTACCTCGCCGGCTCCTACCGTCCACTCGATCGATCGGGCAGACGGGGCAAGCCGGGCAAGCATCTGGTCGGTCGCCCAAGCAACGGTGGCGACGGTCGTGATGCCGAGCCGCTCGTAAAGCTCGGCCCGGCGGGGGTCGTAGATCAGGGCGGCCACCCTAGGAACGCGGTAGTGCTCCTTGGCGATCCGCGCGGACACGATGTTCGTGTTGTCCCCTCTGGTGGCGGAGACGAAGATCTCGGCTCCTTCTATCCCCGCCTCCTCGAGGATCTCGCGGTCGAACCCGAGCCCCAAGACCTTGTTCCCGGAGAAGCCCGAGTAGAGGCGCTGCTCGAAAGCGTTCTTGTCCTTGTCGATGATCGACACGCTGAACCCTCTCGACTCGAGCTCCTGGGCCAGTCGTGCTCCCACACGACCGCACCCGACGATGACCGCGTTCACGCCCTTCTCACTAGCTCGCATCTGTCACAAAAATACATCCACCTGGGCCGCCATCCCTATTACCCGCCTGACCCGGCGGGGCCGCCATCTCTATTACCCACCGGCCTTATGCTCTCACCAATGAAGTCCACTCTTTTAAAGCGCCTGCTGGTCGGAGCTCCGATCTCTACACACTTCGAGCTGCACCACCGCTTGAACAAGAGAGTCGCACTGGCGGTCTTCTCCTCGGACGCCCTCTCGTCCTCCGCCTACGCCACCGACGAGATCCTGTTGGTTCTCGTCGCTGCTGGAACGCTGGCCCTCGCCTACTCCACCCCGATTGCGCTGGCGGTCGTCCTCATCCTCGGCGTCGTGATCTTCTCCTACCGCCAGACCGTGCAGGCTTACCCCGCGGGGGGAGGGGCCTACCGGGTGGCTCACGAGAACCTAGGGGTCCCGTACGGCCTGGTCGCTGCCGCGGCTCTCCTCATCGACTACGTGCTGACCGTTGCGGTGAGCACCGCGGCCGGCCTTGCCGCCGTCGGCGCCGCCCTACCCGAGATACGAGAGCATCGCGTCGGATTTGCGGTGGGGGTCGTAGCGCTTATCACCGCCCTTAACTTGAGGGGGCTCAAGGAGTCGGGCACGATCTTTGCGATCCCCACTTATGGCTTTCTCGTCTCGATGGGCATCACCATCCTCTACGGGACGTTTCAGGTGCTCTTCGGCCATCACGAGCCCCACCCGCCACCACCGATCGAGGCCGTCCAACCGCTGACGCTTTTCCTCATCCTCAGAGCCTTCGCCTCCGGCTCGACGGCGCTAACGGGGATCGAGGCAATCTCCGATGGGGTGCCGGCGTTCAAGCCCCCGGAGTCGAAGAACGCGGCACAAACACTGCTAACGCTCGGGATCATCCTGTCCTTGCTGTTCGGGGGCATCACCTTCCTCTCGAAGGCATACCAGGTAGACCCGCAACTGATCGAGCACGGCGAGACGGTTACCTCGCAGATCGCCCACGGCGTCTTCGGCGAGGGCAACGTGATGTTCTACATAGTTCAGGCGTTCATCGCCCTCATCCTGTTCCTCGCCGCGAACACCTCTTACGCCGACTTTCCTCGCTTGGCGTCGATCCTTGCCAAGGACCGGTACCTGCCGGCTCCGTTGAAGAACCGGGGGGACCGGCTGGCCTTCTCCAATGGCATCGTCATCCTGGCCCTGGCGGCGTGCGGCGTCCTCGTGAACTACGAGGCGGACGTCCACAAGATCATCCCCCTCTACGTCGTCGGGGTGTTCACGAGCTTCACGCTCTCTCAAGCGGGAATGGTGGTGCACGCCGTGAGGGGCAAACGGCGAGCAACCGAGCGCGGCAAGCCGCCCGACCCTCAGTGGAAGCGTAAGGCCGTGATCAGCGGCATCGGCGCGACCACGACATTCATCGTCCTCATCATCGTCGCCATCACGAAGTTCCTGACCCCAGTCGCCCCCGGAGAGGAGGGCGGCTTCCGGGGAGGCGCCTGGCAGGTGATCCTCCTGATGGCCTTCCTGGCGTGGGTGCTTTACCGAATCAAGTCCCACTACCGCGACGTTGAAGAGCAGCTGAGCCTCGCTGATGAGGTGCCGGCCGTGCGCAACGGCCAGGTCGTCCTGCTCGTGACTCGCTACCGCGGCGCGACGAAGGCTCTTGCGTTTGCCCGCCTCATCGCCCAGAACCGGCTCCGGGTAGTCGCGTTGGGCGCGTCAGACGTCCGCCTTGCCAGCCTACGCGAGCGCTGGGAGTCGATGGGCGTGACCACCCCGATAGAACCCGTGGGCAACCGCATCTCGCACCTGTTGAGGTTCGTGCGGAGCCTCAACCCGACGCAGGAGGAACCGGTAACGGTCGTCTTCGCGGACGCCCACTACCGGCATTGGTCTGAGCAGCTACTGAAGAACCGGATGCTGTTCTTCCTGAAGCGCGCCTTTCTCTTCGAGCCCCGGACGGTGCTCGTGAGCGTCCCGTTCGATCCGGAGACCGAGCCGGAGCCGCGAAGGCTGCAGGCGCCGGGCAGGCTCGCCCTGATAGTCGTCGTCTCCGCCGTCCACAAGGCGACGGTTAGAGCGATTCAGTACGCCCGGTCCCTTCACCCTTCCGAGCTCAAAGCGATGTCGATCCAAACGGAGCCCGGAGAGGCCGCCCACCTCACGCAGCATTGGAGCAGGCTCGAGGTCGATGTCCCGCTCGAGATCGTCGACTCGCCCTTCAGGACGCTGATCCCCCCGCTGCGTCAGGAATTGAGGGAGCTGCAACCGAATCCCCACGACGCCGTTGGGGTTGTGGTCCCCGAGTTCGTAGTGAGGAAGTGGTGGCACACCCTGCTGCACACGCAGACCGCCTTCTTCATCAAGGCGTCGCTACTGTTCGAGCCGAACGTGGTGGTGATAAGCGTCCCCTACCGGCTAGGGCAGCCGACGCGCAGGCGAGCGGACGGGAAGCAGGAAAGACGCCGCGAGCTGGTGAAATCGAAGTCCGGCTAGCCCTCGCTGATGGCAGGGGCCGGCTCGGCGGCTCTTTCCGGCGTCCGGCTCTTCGAGTAGTAGAGGGCGCTGGCCAGCACTATCAATCCAGCGAGGATCACTCCTGCCCTTATTCCGGGGTTCGGCGTGATGTTGATGATTCCGACGACGGGCACGGCTACTAGCACGGCCACGAGGTTCATCACCTTGATGAGCGGATTGAGCGCGGGGCCTGCCGTATCCTTGAACGGGTCGCCCACGGTGTCGCCGATGACAGCCGCCTTGTGGCTCTCGGATCTCTTTCCTCCATAGGCGCCATCCTCGATGAACTTCTTGGCGTTGTCCCACGCGCCTCCAGAGTTCGAAAGCATGACCGCGAGCAGCTGTCCGCAGAGGATCGCTCCGGCGAGGAAGGCTCCGAGCGCCTCGGCGCCGAAGGCAAAGCCAACCACGACCGGAGTCACAACGGCGATCAGGCCGGGGGTCGCAAGCTCACGGAGCGATGCCTTCGTGACAATGTCGACGACCCGTGCGTAGTCCGGCTTCGAACTGAAGTCCATGATGCCGGGGTTCGCTCTGAACTGGGCGCGAACCTCCTGAACCACCGAGAAGGCGGTGCGACCCACCGCGCTGATCGTGAGCGAAGAGAACAGGAACGGGACCGATCCCCCGATCAGGAGGCCGATGAGGACCTCGGGGTGGTCGACTCTGATCGCAAAGCCTTGGAGCACTGCCACCCCCGTGGTGATCACAGCGTCGCGGAAAGAACCGAAGAGCGAGGTCGCGGCGATGACGGCCGTGGCGATCGCCATCCCCTTGGTGATCGCCTTGGTAGTGTTGCCCACCGCGTCCAGGCTGGCCATCGTCTCGTCGGCGTTCCCCGACAAGCCGCCCGACATCTCCGCGACCCCGTGGGCGTTGTCGGCGATCGGGCCGAAGGTATCCATCGAGACGATTACGCCGACCGTCGTAAGCATTCCCATCCCGGTAAGGGCGATCATGTACAGCGCCTTCGCCTCGTCCCCCCCTCCGAGGAAGAAGGCCCCGAGGATGGCTCCGGCGATGGCGAGGATGGACCACACGGTCGACTCGAGACCCACGGAGAACCCGGAGATGATCGTGGTGGCCGGGCCCGTCTGAGTCGAGGCGGCTATTTCACGGACGGGAGCCCGCTCCGTCGAGGTGTAATGCTCGGTCAGGAACTGGATGACGGCGGCGAGCACAAGTCCGATGACCACGGCCCAGGCCGGAGCCCAGTCGACTCGTCCGCCAGGTCGGAAGTAGAGGTAGGTAAGGACGAACACGAGGACGGCGGAGAGGACGGCGGAGCTCACGAAACCGCGGTTGATCGACTTCATACCGCTCTCGGTCTCCGATCTGGGGTTCACGGCGTAGATGCCGATGATCGACGTGATGACGCCGATGGCCCGGACGAAGAGCGGGAACATTACTCCGATCGCGGCCCCCCGGGGGCCAAACGCGCTGTAAGCGGTGAAGCCGAGGATCAGGGACGCCACGAGCGTCACCTCGTACGACTCGAAGATATCCGCAGCCATTCCCGCGCAATCGCCGACGTTGTCCCCTACGTTGTCCGCAATCGTCGCCGCATTCCGGGGGTCGTCTTCGGGGATGCCCTGCTCGATCTTTCCGACCAGGTCGGCTCCTACATCCGCGGCCTTCGTGTAGATGCCCCCGCCGACTCGCATGAACATCGCCAGAAGCGCTCCGCCGAAGCCGAACCCCACCAGGACCGTGGGGGCGTCGCCCCGGAAGAACAGGAAGATGGCGGCCGCGCCGAGCAAGCCGAGCCCGACCGTGAACATCCCCGCAACCCCGCCCGCTCTGAAAGCAATCGTCAGGGCTTTACGGGCAGACTCCTGGGCTGCGTTGGCCACCCGCACGTTGGCTTTGACGGCCAGCGACATACCGACGAAGCCGATGGTTGCGCTGAAGCCTGCTCCGAGCAGGAACGCGATCGAGCGTGCGACCTTTATGAGCGATGCATCCCCGCGGACCGTTCCGACGGGCAAGATCAAAAGCCCCACTGTCAGGATCGCGACAAAGAAGGCGAGCGTCTTGAACTGGCGGCGCAGGTATGCCCTCGACCCCTCTTGAATGGCGTAGGAGATCTCCCTCATCTTCTCCGTGCCCTCTCCCTGCCGGAGGACCTGGCGCGCAAAGTAGCGCGCAACCACCAGCGCCAAGATTGAGATCGCGAGGATCACCCACAAGGAGGTCTCTTCGAACGGATTGAGGCTGACGTCGAGGGACTTTCCTTCTTGCGCCAAAAACACGACTGATTCGGACATGGGGGTCAAGGCCTCCGTCGGAGTTGGCAGCACAAAGCAAAGAGCGCCGTGCTCAACGATTGCGAGGATTATGCCTCATCGGAGTGCTTTTAACCACAAAGGCGGGCTTGGGGCGGATGTTTGAGCGCGGCGAATCTTTTAGGCAAGAATGTCGGACCTGATGCCCCGTCCTGGCCCCGTACGCAACGCTTTATTTCTCTTACTCGCGGCTGCTCTCATCCTCACTTCGTGCCGGGAGGCCCGCAGGCTCATGCCGGGGGGCAGGCCAGAGCAGCCCCCGGCCGTGGCCGACTTCAGAATCCTGGAGGCCAATGCCTCCGACCCCCGGGACCGTCCGGAGGCAAATCAGAGGGCTGCCGAGGCCGCGGGCATCGTCAAACGGCTGGTCGACGAGTATTACGCGACGGCCTTCGTCGACCCTTCCAGGTGGGCCGACGGCAGGCACGAGCCGATCGCGGCGCTCTTCACGGGCGAGGCTCGCCCACACGTCGCCCCCAACCTCGGAGGCCTTGCGCTTGCCGACCTGGCTCCGCGCCTCGAGCGGGTCAGCCCGACGAGGCAGGAAGCCAAGATCAGGTTCCTGGCGGAGGACGACCTCAGCTTGCCGATAGGTGTCGTCGCGACGGCGTTTGAAGCTGATGGGACCACTCGAGAACGGGCGGAGGGGCCGGTCAAGATAGTTCACCACGCCACCTTCTGGCTGGTGAGGGAGCCGGACGGATACCGGATCTCGGCGTTCCAGGCGGAGCTGCGAGCGGACACGGCGACGCAGGCGGCCGCCTTCGGAGGAGGTGGCGGGTGAGCCTGGGGACCTTCCGCCATGCGCGCTCGCGGCGGGCCGGGGCAGTGGCCGCCGTGATCACGCTGCTGTTCGGGACGCTCGCCTGGTGGCTCTCATCTCCGTTCCGGGCCTCTGCGCAGGCTCCCGCAGTGGGAATCCACAAGGTTCAGGGCGCCAGCTGGAGGCCGGAGGTCGGGCAGCCACTTTTCATCGCCGTGCTCGGAAGCGATACGAGGGTGGGGCCCCCCGACGGGGGAGGCGGGCGCTGCGACTCGATCCACATAATCGCGATCAACCCGGGGGCGAAGGCGGGGACGGTGCTCAACTTCCCCCGCGACTCGTGGGTCCCCGTAGCGGGGATGGGAACGACGAAGATCAACGCCGCCTGCACCCTGGGGCCGCAGAACATGGTCCGCACCCTCACGAGCCTGACCGGCATCCCCATCCAGTACTACGCGATCACTGAGTTCAGCCACTTCGTCGCCCTCGTCAACGAGTTGGGTGGGATCGTCGTCCCGATCCCGTATCGAATGCTCGACTCCGCTTCCGGGGCCGATTTTCAGCCGGGCGTCTTCCCTCTTAGCGGCCAGCAGGCTCTCGCCTTCTCGCGGGCTCGCAAGGGCGTACCGAGGGGAGACTTCAGCCGCGCCGAGAACCAGGGCATCCTCATCGTGTCGGCTCTCGCGAAGGTGAGGGCGGAGCTTGCCGACCCCTTGAGGCTCTTCGACTACATTCGCACCGCCAAGCGCCACACCAACTTCAACGTTCCGGTAAGCGAGGTGGTGAAGCTGGCCCTTCTCGCGAAAGAGATCGATCCGGCGAACATCAGGAACGTGACGATCAACGGGTCGGTTGGCTCGGCGGGAGGGCAAAGCGTGGTCTTCATCGCTCCCGGTGATACGTTTGCGAGAGTCAGAGACGACGCAATCTATTAAGGACAGCGGTCCTATTAAGGACAGCGGTACGAAAAAAGGTAGTCGTCAGTGGTGCAGCCGACGTAGGCAGAAAGAGCTCGCAACTTGTACAACATCGCCCTCTATGGCGGATTTCTCCTTTTTGTCCTCGCCATGCTGCTGGTGGACCTCAAGGTCTTCCACCGCGAGGCCAAGCCGGTCTCGACGAAGGAGTCGGCCATATGGGCCGCGATCTGGATCGGGCTGGCCGCCGTCTTTGGTGTCGTCGTCTACTTCTGGAAGGGAGGGACGGTCGCCGCCGAGTACACGGCCGGCTTTCTCATCGAGAAGGCGCTGTCGGTCGACAACATCTTCGTCTTCCTGCTCATCTTCTCCTACTTCAACGTAAAGCCCGATTACCAGCACCAGGTTCTGTTCTACGGGATCCTCGGCGCCATCGTCTTCCGGGGCCTGTTCATCGCCGCCGGAGTCTCGCTGATCAACCGTTTCGAGTGGATCCTCTACGTCCTAGGGCTGGTGCTGATCTACAGCGCGTACAAGATCGGGAAGGGGACGGAGTCGGTGCACCCCGAGCACAACCCCGTGCTGAAACTCTTCCGCAAGACGGGCTTTCCTACGACTTCCCGCTACCAGGGGCAGAAGCTGTTCATCAGGGAGAACGGGCGCCTGGTCGCGACACCCCTGTTCGTGGTTCTCCTGGTCGTAGAGGCGACCGACATCGCGTTCGCGGTCGACTCGATACCGGCGATCTTTGCGATCACCCGCGACCCCTTCGTGGTCCTCACCTCGAATGTGTTTGCAATCCTTGGCTTGAGAGCCCTCTACTTCTTGCTCGCCGGGAGCTTGGAGAAGTTCCACCTGCTCAAGTACGGCCTCGCCTTCATCCTCGCCTTCGTGGGCGTGAAGATGCTGCTGTCTCACTACTGGCACCCGCCTATCGCCCTGTCTCTCGGAGTGATCGTGGTTGCTCTCGCAGCCTCAGTGTTCGCATCGCTCAAGATCCCGCCGAAGAAACAGACCGAGGAGGTACTGAAAGGGATTGCCGAGACTGCTGGGAGGCAGGGCGACGAGGTTCCAGGCGTCTAACGGTCCCCCTCTGGAAGCACCACCTCCGCTCGGGCCTTGGCGCTTACAGAATCCTCCCCTCTCAACCCCTTGAGGACGAACCTAACCGGGACGGCGACCGTCACGGTCACCTCCGCAGCTCCCTGCTCACACTCACATAGAACCAGCCGTCCGTGATTCAGAGCCGCGAACCTGTCCGCCTGCGCGTGAGGCTCGGAGCCAATGCCGGGGATGAGCTCGGCGGCGGCAGCCAGCGCGGCGGCGTCGGCGGCCGCCTGAGCCCTGGTCCGCGCCAGTAAGTAGGCCGCCAGATCGCCGAGACCGGCCAGCAAGACCATCACCAGCCCTAGCCCCGCAAGGATCACGAGCGAGGCGCTTCCGCGCTCATCCCTAACCCGAGACGAGCGTCTCCTCACTCGTCGGACCGTTCCATCCGCATCGTCGCGCTGGCTCTGAGCCTCAGGCCGCTCACCATTTGCCCTACCAATGGGAGCGCCACCGGGGCGGCGGCGACCTTCACGGTCGCGGGATCGCCTCGCGCTCTGCCCCTCGCGACGTCGACCGAAAGGTTGAGCCCCGGAGCAGCTCTTCGCGCTGCTGCGGCTACGACCTCCCGGTCCCCCGTCACAGTCGCCTGCCTGGCACCCTCCCTTGCTGCGCCCAGGACCATCATCTGGTCCCTCACCATCACACCCACCTGAAGGAGCCCCAGGATCAGCATCAGCAGGAGCGGCAGAACCAGCGCGAACTCGACGGCCGACTGACCCCTGTCGTCGCGGTGGAGCGCTCCCATCACCCCGGGATCTGGGCGATGATCCTCTTGATTATCGAACTAAAGAAGTCGCTTAAGCCGTGGTCTCCTCTCGCCCACGTGATGAGTACGATTGCAACCGCCGCAGCCGCGAGGAGCACCAAAGCGTACTCGGCAGTGGTCTGGCCCAGCTCCGAACGAATGTGCTTCATTCCCGATCCCCCTTTCCTGGTGGGACGCATTTGAGTGGGGAAGTCCTCGATTGGGGAAGCGATCACAAGCTCAAGCTCGAGAAAGTGTTCATTAGCAGCGGGACAACCGTCAGCAGGATGAATGCGGGCAAGATCAGGAACACAAGCGGGAACAAGATCTTCACCGGAGCCCTCCTGGCCTGCTCCTCGGCTCTTCTTCGGCGCCTCGCTCGAACCTCGTGTGAGAGGTTCTCCAAAGCGGCGGAGACCTGAGTGCCAAGCCGGTCCGACGTCTGAAGGACGTTCACAAGGGCGCCTAGATCCGGTGCTTCTAGCCTTCGCGCGAGCCTCGCCAGCGCTTCCGTCCGCGGGACCCCCAGATCCATCTCCTCGATTGCCCTCCGCAGCTCGCCGCCAAGGATGCCCGGCGCTCTTCCTGCAACTCGGGTCAGGGCGAGCGTGAGATTGAGACCTGCCTGGGTGCAGACCGCCAGCAAGTCGATCGTGTCCGGGATGGAGCCCTCGACCTCATAGCGAGCCCGGCGAGCTCTGCCTCTGAGGGTGAGAATCGGCAAGCGGAACCCACCGAGCGCGAGCGCGGGAGACAAGAGGATTGCGGCGGAGCCTCCGAGCAGGCCGAGAACCGCTCCGGCGACCAACCCAAGAATCTGCGTTCCCCGGAGAGCGGCAAGATGGCTCTCGGGTCTTCCGGCCGCCTTCAAGGCGGCCTCCACGCCGGCGGCGTCGCGGACGGGCAACCGTTCGCCCAGCCACACGAGAACGCGTCCGACCGGACGGGTGGGTGCCTGCTGCGCCAGCGCTGGCGCAAGTGCCCTTACCCTCGCGGCAACTGCCTGGTCTCGATACAGGAACTCTCGAAATGCGAGCCAGACCGTGATCGAACAAAGTCCGGCGACGATTAGCTCGGTCAAGGCCGAATCCTGAGAATCCAGCGGATCCACACGAGACCAAGCCCGTTAAGGACAAGGCCGCCTGCGAGGATCGCCCAACCCCGCGGCGTCGAGTAGAGGATGCGCATCTGCTCCGGCGAGCCCCACGAAAGCAGCATCAAGAAGCCTAGAGGGGCGACTGCCACCACCAGCCCCGACAGCCTTCCTTGAGCAGTGAGAGCCTTGATCTCGCCCCGCAGCTGGATCCTCTCGCTCACCTTAGCGGCAAGGGAATCGAGGACGGTGGAGAGGCTGCCCCCCGTCTGGCGATGGACGAGCATCGCCGTCACCCAGAGCTCGACGTCCTTGCTCGACGATCGCGCCGCCAACCTCCCCAGGGCCTCGTCAGGAGGAGCCCCCAGGTCGATCTCGGCCACGGTTGTGTGCAGCTCCTCGTGCAGGGGCGGACCGAGCTTGTCGGTCAGCACCCGCAGCGAACGGGTGAGGGAGTGCCCGGCTCTCAACGCCGCAGCCTGTAGAGCGAGCGCCTCGGGTAGCTGCCGTTCCATGCGGGTGTTTCTCCGCCCGTGCACGTGGAGGAAGGCTCGCTCTACGAGTAGAGGGGCCGCCACGGCGAAGACGGCGCCCGGCAAAAACCCTCTGAAAAGGAGGGTGCCGGTCAGGGCCCCTGCGATCGAAGCGGCCATTCCCCAGGCGAGGAAGTCGGAGAATGGCAGTCCGGGATGGTTCGCACGGGCGTACTCCGCCAGGCGCCGACCTGCTCCCGTGCCCGCTAAGGGGAGGGCGAGACCCGCGAGCAGCGGCCTCCTATCCGAGGAAGATTTACCGGTCCCTGGTCTGGCTCCCAGCCTTTGGACCGTTGCTGCCGAGCAGCGCACCCTTTTGATTCTGTTCAAAGCGCTTAATCCCCCCAGTGCTGCCGCCGAAGCGAGGATCGCGACGGCGATGTCGGTCACCGTGACTCCTTAAGGGGGAGGGCCGGCACGCGGGACTTTCGCTGCTCAAACAGCGCCTCGAGAGGTGAGATGTCGATGCCGGAGGAGGCCATTCGTTCGAGGCACTCCGGTCTTTCGCCTACCTCGAATTCGCCGAGAACTAGTCCCTCGGCGGAGACTCCACTTGGCCGGAAGGTGAAGACATCTTTCAGCCTCAGACCATCCTCGACGAGCCCGCCTACCTCGCTCACCTTGACGATCTTTCTCGAGCCGTCCTGGAAGCGCGTGGTGTGTATCACCAGGTCGAGCGCGGCGGCGATCTGTTGGCGGACAGGGCCGGGCGCAAGCCCGAGCTCGGCCATCATCACCATGGTCTCCAGCCGTACGAGGAGGTCCTCCGGCGAGTTGGCGTGGCAAGTTGATAGCGACCCCTCGTGGCCGGTGTTCATCGCCTGAAGCATGTCGAGCGCCTCGCCCGAGCGGCACTCCCCGACGATGATCCTGTCCGGGCGCATCCGCAGTGCGTTTCGAACGAGCTGCCGGACGGTCACCTCGCCGCTGCCCTCGATGTTCGCAGGCCGGGACTCCAACGCGAGGACGTGTTCACGGGCCAGGCGAAGCTCGGCGGCTTCTTCGATCGTGATCAGCCGTTCCGACTCGGGAATCGAAGCTGAGAGGACGTTTAGAAGAGTCGTCTTCCCGCTGCCCGTGCCCCCCGAGATGATGATGTTCATCTTGGCGCGGACGGCCGAATCGAGAAACGCTGCCATCTGCTCTGTCAGCGTCTCCTGCGCGAGCAAAGTCTCGTAGGTGAATGGAGTAGCGGAGAACTTTCTGATCGTCACTGCCGGACCGTGAATCGAAAGCGGAGGGATGATTGCGTGCAGGCGACTCCCGTCCGGGAGTCTCGCCTCGACGTAAGGCTGGGACTCATCGACCCGAAGTCCCAAGGGGCCGATCACCCGTTCGATGAGGTGGTGGATCTGCTCCTCCGAGTTGAGGCGGATCGCCGACCGCTCTATTCGGCCGTCGACCTCTACGTAGATGTTGTCGGGGTTGTTGATCATGACCTCGGTCACCCTCGAGTCTCGAAGGAGCTCCTCGAGGGGTCCGAGGCCTAGCACCTCGTCGGTGATCTCCCGCACCAGCGAGGCAACCGCGACGCCGGAGACGATGAAACGCTCCTCGTCGATGACGCGCATGATCGCCTCTCGAAGCTTGACTCGCTTCTCGGCGGTGCTCGACCCCACGAACTCGGGATCGCGCTCCTCCAACAGGCGCCTTCTGACCTGCTCCTTCAGGGAAGGACCCGATCCTTCCGTTACAGTCGTCTCCACCGGCCTTTCTCCACCTTGCCGGGCCTGGCCATCAAGCCCGTCACCACTTCAAAGGAGGCCGGGCGTCTACGGCGGGGCGGGCTGCTGTTCCACCCCGGGTCTCAAGGGCGAGCGTGGGAGCGGGAGCGGGTCGGAGCCGAGTCCGGGGAAGCGCCTCCTCCTGTTGCCAAGAGGCAACCGAGCCCACCAGCTCACGCGCGATCGGTGCCAGCAGCCTCCTCCCCGTCGCCGACAGGTGCCCCCGATTTGCGGCCCGGTAGATCTGCAGGTCGGCCTTGATTCGAACTGTGCTTGTTACGCCGAGCACGGACTCAACGTCTCGCTCGGTGACGTCCGTCCCGCCTGCTTGGTTGAGAAGACCGACCCAGCGGCTCGTGTCCAAGCCCTCTCGTCTTAGCCGCTGGAACGAGTCCCTAGCCCGGCGCAGTGAGAGCAGGTCGGGGGTGAGCACGGCGAAGACCGTCGTCGCGGCCTGAAGCACGCCCGTCACTAGCTCTCCAACGCCGGAAGGGAGATCGACGACTATATGGTCCGGTCCTCGTCGAGCGATCTCGAGGAGTCGCAAGATGTCCCGGGTGCCGGAGTCGGCGAGCTCGGCAGCGGCGCCGGGTGCAAGAATGACGCGGAAGCCGTCGGGGTGTGCCCAGAGCACACTCTCAACCATCGAGGGAGTGACGTCTTCCGCAACCCTCAACAGGTCCCCCAACGTCTTCTTCTCCTGCTCTGCCGACAAGATCACCGTTTGATCGCCGTGGTTAACGTCGAGATCCGCCAGCACGCACTCAGCTCCTGCCTGCGCAAGCGCAGCCGCTAAGTGGGCCGAGATGACGCTGGCGCCGGAGCCCCCTTTCGGAGCCCAGACGGCGTTGAGCGATGCGAGCGGCCGGTTCGGCGTACGTCTCAACGAAGAATCAGCTTCGAGGAGCGTCCTGATCCGGAGCTGCTCGGCCGGCCACTCGATGTAATCCCGGCACCCGATCCTCATCGCCGCCTTGAGGCCCTCCAGGCTGCCATCGGGCCCGAAGACGATTAGGTTCGCTGATATCGAGCGGCTCCCGTTAACCGCAGAGGCGAGCTCCAGCACCAACGATTCGGAGATCAGCACGCAGTCAGGGCGCTGGGAGCTCAGTGCTCCGAGGACCTCGCGCCGCGAGTGAGCCGGCGGGAGGATTCTCAAGTTGGGAGTTTGGTCTAGATACCGAAGAACCTGGTCAAGAAGGGCGGGATCGTCGCACGCGACCAACGCGGTCGGGGAAGGATGATTCGGCATGACACCCCCTCAACGTTCCAAGGGGAAGTGACGGACCGAACTAGGTGATCACCTAGCGGGGGGGTGATTGCGGGGGCGATTTTAACGCAAAGAGTGGGAGTTGAACACCCCCTGTCACAGACGACTCTCCGCGTAGCGGCGACGGTGATCCGGCGAGGGTAATAAGGTGAGACGGTTATTGAAGGGCGAGCGGGTCCGTACTGGGGGGGAGCATGGCCGAGCCCGTGCGGGTAATCGACGCACACGAACTAAAGGAGAGGCTGGACCGCGGCGACGACTTCAAGCTGGTAAATGCGTTAGGTGAGTGGGAATTCAGAGCCAAGCACATTCCGGGGTCGCTGCATTTCGCCAAAATCGAGGACGCACTGGCGGCTTTGAAGCCAGATGACGACATAGTCGTCTACTGCTCGAATCCCTCCTGTCTGGCGAGCCTGCTCATGTATAGGGAGCTGAGGAAGCGAGGCTTTAAGAACGTCCGCCGGTTTGAGGGAGGCGTCGTCGGTTGGGAGGACGCGGGATATCCCTTAGAGGGCGAATGGGTCTCGCGAGCGCCGTAGTAGGCTCGCAGTTTCGCCTCTAGCTCCCGGGTTGGCGGTGCGGCCGCTTGCGGTGGTGACCTCCGTGCCTGATTAACCCCCGCTCACGTGTAAATTACCCTCGGAGGCGAATGGGGCCTGGTGGCCCTCCTGGTCTTCAAAACCAGTGCGCCGATGATGAATCGGTGGGCGGGTTCGATTCCCGACCGCCTCCGCGAACGTCAACCATACGAACACGGGCCAGTTGGAGTAAGCCTGGAGCATAAGACCTGACTCCATGACGTTCTCTCCAAGCCGCTGGCTTATCGGGAGCGCTACTTTACGAAGCTGTGCACCGAGAAGAGTGGGGCCGTCCCGGGTAGTTCAGTTCCTGGAGGACGGGGCCGATCACCTCGCCGAAACGGTGGAAAGCCTCCTCCGACTCCCAGACGTCGACCACACGCCATCCGGTGTCGGTCGGACCGGCAACGTGCGAAAGAATCCCGTCGACGGGCCAATCGCTGAGCGAGTTTAATCCCCGCCCATTTGTGAGCCGGGCTGAAACCTCCTCGTACAGCTCTTGGGTCGCACCCGGGCTTTCGTGCACCATCAACACTGCCATCCTGTATCCCTTTCTGTTTTGGCTTCTGAGCGATGTTGGCCTGCCGTGTACCTCATCGGCGATGCTGACCGGCGACCCAATTCCGACGCCACGCCCACGCGCGGGGGGATCGATGGGTCGCCGGTCAGGATTGGAGGGCTTCGGTAAGGCCCCTCTGAAGCTCGTCGTAGTTCATTACCGGAATGAACTCGACCTTGGCGCTCAGCTGTTGAAACAGCGGCTCGGCTATCACCGGGATTTGAGACGTATCAGCCATGTCGAAGATCGTGTACCCGGTTCGACGGCCGTTCTCAGTACAGAAGTAAGCTGCTTCAGGCTGCGTAAGCCTGTTTAGCAGCTCGTTGAACTCCGCAATCTTTCCCGTCTGAATCGCCTCGTTGGTCTCGTCCAGGCCGAGCTCCCACTTGAGCAGCATCCGCATCTTTCCTCCCCTTTCACTTTCGGCACCTCGACGTTGGCACCGCAA